>JANMXS010000324.1:0-13142 GCA_031394335.1 Burkholderiales bacterium | reverse complement strand
GATCTTGCCGTGTTCCATCACGTAATGCCGATCCGCCAGCGGCGCGGCGAAGCGGAAATTCTGCTCAACCATGACGATGGTGAATCCCTTGGCTTTGAGTTCGCGGATCACGCGACCCAGTGCCTGCACGATCACCGGGGCGAGGCCTTCGGTAATTTCGTCGAGCAACAGAATATCGGCGCCGGTACGCAGGATACGCGCCATCGCCAGCATTTGCTGCTCGCCGCCGGAAAGCCGCGTGCCCTGGCTGTTGCGACGCTCTTTGAGGTTGGGGAACATCGCATAAATTTCGTCGACGCTCATGCCGCCCTTGCCAACCTTGGGCAGCAACAGCAGATTTTCTTCGCATGACAGGCTGGCAAAAATGCCGCGCTCTTCCGGACAGTAGCCCAGCCCCAGGCGCGCAATTTTGTGCGGGGGCAGGCCAATGGTCTCGGCACCGTTTATTTTGACCGAGCCGATGCGCTTGCCGGTCAGGCCCAGGATGGCTTTAAGCGTGGTGGTGCGCCCCGCGCCATTGCGGCCCAGCAAAGTTACGAGTTCCCCACGCTTCACATCGATCGACACGCCATGCAGGATATGCGATTCGCCGTAATAGGCATGCAGGTCAGTGATACTCAGTGCTGACTGCACAGCAGCAAGCGGCAGGGCGCTCATGCCGCCTCCGTTTCGGTGGAACCCACATAGGCCTCCAGCACCAGCGGATTCTTCGAGACCTCGGCGTAAGGCCCTTCCGCCAATACCGTACCGCGAGCCAGCACTGTAATCATGTCCGAAAGATTGGCGATCACGCTCATATTGTGTTCAACCATCAGCACCGTACGATTGGCCGCGACCTTGCGGATCAGCTCGACCACGCGCCCCACATCCTCGTGCCCCATGCCTTGAGTGGGTTCATCGAGCAGCATCAACTCCGGATCGACGGCGAGGGTGGTGGCAATTTCCAGCGCGCGCTTGCGACCGTATGGCAGTTCAACAGTCATGGTATCGGCAAAGCCGGCGAGATCGACTTCAGCAAGCAATTGCATCGCGCGCTCGTTCAGGTGCGATAGCGTGGCCTCCGATTTCCAGAAATGAAAACTGGTGCCGAGCTTGCGCTGCAAGGCGACGCGCACGTTTTCCATCACGGTCAGATGCGGAAATACCGCAGAAATCTGGAAGGAACGAATGACGCCGCGACGCGCCGTTTCAGCGGGTTTTTCGTGAGTGATATCGACGCCGTTGTAGACAATCGAACCGCGCGTCGGCGGCAGAAATTTGGTGAGCAAATTGAAGAATGTGGTCTTGCCGGCGCCATTGGGGCCGATCAACGCATGGATACTGCCGCGCCTGACTTTGATGTTCACCTTGTCGACCGCGATAAAACCACGGAATTCCTTGGTGAGATCGTGCGTTTCAAGAATGAAATCAGTACTCATTGGCTCAGTCGAAAAGACAGTTGGTGAATCTTATCATCGCTGTTGCCGGCGCACACGCATGGATCGTTGTTGCAGACTTTGCCTAGCGTTTCCTGGCCCTTTGTCGGAACAACTCCCAGGCGCGCGCTGTAAAGCCGGTGGTCGGCAACACCATCCAGCCCCCCTGTCGGGTTTCCAGCAGCCAGAAATTGCTGCGTGCAACGATGCACCGGAATCCTTCCCAAGGCACATGAAATCGATCACCACGCGCCTCGCCGCCGACACCGCTCTCGTCGACCGTCAACCAGGCGTTGCCCTGGTGTTTGGCCACAAACTTGTCCAGCGCCTCCTTGGCCACCCAAACCACACCGATAAACAGCACCAGGCAAACGACCGCGAAGCCGTACAGCAAGGTGCAGAATATCGAGGTGCAGCCGCGCCACCACAGGTAGCCGATCATTACCCCGATCATCCCGGCGATACGCAAGCCGCGCAGGCCGAACTTTTCGGCGATCACGGCGCCAACAGCACGCGTTGAAAATCCTTCGGGAAAGCGCAGCGGAATACGTTCCGGCTCATCAGACGGCTTGTTCGCCACGGGTATCGCCTCACTCATCGCCGTCCGGGTACGCCGTTCAAGCCGTCCCGCCCACCGTAAGGCCCTCGATACGCAGGGTCGGTTGACCCACCCCCACCGGTATGCTCTGCCCCTCCTTGCCGCATACACCAAGGCCACCATCGAGCTGCATATCGTTGCCGATCATGGTGATCTGCTTGAGCGATTCGATGCCATTGCCGATCAGGGTGGCGCCGACCACCGGGTAGAGAATTTTTCCATCCTCGACCATATAGGCTTCGGAGGCCGAAAACACGAACTTGCCACTGGTGGTATCGACCTGCCCGCCACCGAAATTGACCGCGTACAGGCCACGTTTCATCGAGGCGACGATTTCATCGCGACTTTTGTCGCCGCCCAGCATGTAGGTATTGGTCATGCGCGGCATCGGGATGTGCGCATACGACTCGCGGCGTGCATTGCCGGTGACCGGAACGTTCATTAGCCGTGCGTTGAGGGAGTCCTGCATATAGCCCTTGAGGATGCCATCCTCGATCAGCACATTGCGCTGGGTGAGGTTGCCCTCATCATCGACATTGAGCGAACCGCGACGATCAGCCAACGTGCCATCGTCAATCACGGTTACGCCCGGGGCTGCGATCCGCTCGCCCATGCGATTGGCAAACACCGAACTGCCTTTGCGATTGAAGTCGCCTTCCAGACTGTGGCCGACTGCCTCGTGCAGCAGAATACCGGGCCAACCTGGCCCGAGTACCACCGACATCTGTCCCGCCGGTGCCGGACGTGCATCGAGGTTGATCAGCGCTTCGCGTACGGCCGCCTGCGCGTAGCCCTTCAAGACCTCGTCGGTGAAATAGTGATAGTCGTAACGGCCGCCGCCGCCGGTATGGCCCTGCTCGCGTCGGCCGTTCTGCTCGGCGATCACGGTGAGGCCAATATGCACCAGCGGACGCACGTCGGCTGCCATCACGCCGTCATGACGCGCCACCATCACCACTTCATATTCACCCGACAGGCGCCCCATCACTTCCTTGACGCGCGGATCGATGCCTCGCGCGAACTGCTCAAGACGTTCGAGAATTTTCACCTTCTCGCCATCCGAAAAACTCGATACCGGATCGGTGGGTACATACAGCGCGCGGCTGGCCTTCTGGGTCGATACTGACGCCTTCCCATGCCCGCCAACGCGAGCGATGCTGCGCGTGGCGCGAGCCGCGTCCTGCAGTGCGGGCAGGCTGATGTCGTCCGAATAGGCGAAGGCGGTTTTTTCGCCGGATACCACGCGCACGCCGACGCCCTGGTCGATATTGAAGCTGCCCGACTTTACGCGTCCTTCTTCAAGGCTCCAGCCCTCGGAGCGCGAATACTGGAAATAGAGGTCGGCATAGTCGGCGTCATGCAGCATGATGTCGCCGAACACGGATTCGATCGCCGATTCATTGAGTGCATATGGCGCCAGCAGGGTTTGTTCGGCAATGCTGAGGTGTGAGGTATTCATTGAATTCCTGATGAGGCCCGTGGACCAGATGAAAACGTACAGTGGATGATTGCCGGCGCTACGCGGCCGGCGAGCCGTTGCTGCCGACACCGAGGGTGCGATGTTTCAAAGCTGGCAGGCTCTGGCGAATTTTTTGCAGGTACTGCGGATAAATGCCGGCGACGACCACGCCTGAACCGCGCGGCAGGCGATCGAGCACCATACCCCAGGGGTCGACAATCATCGAGTCACCATGCGTCTCGCGACCGTTGACGTGATAACCACCCTGTGCCGGGGCAATGACATAAGCCATGTTTTCGATGGCGCGCGCGCGGATCAGCGGCTCCCAGTGCGCCTTGCCAGTGGTGGCCGTAAATGCGGACGGGATCAGGATGATGTCGACATCGCCCATCGCGCGATACAGCTCGGGGAAGCGCAAGTCGTAGCAAATCGACAAGCCGATGCGCCCGAACGGTGATTCGAGCACGACCACGCGGTTGCCCGGCTCGATGGTGCGCTCCTCCGAGAAATTTTCGTTGCCCAGCGACATATTGAACAGATGAATCTTGTCGTAGCGCGCGACCTGTTTGCCTTCCTTGTCGAATACCAGGCAGGTATTGCGCACCTTGCCGGGGACACTGGATTCCATCGGAATCGAACCGCCGATCAGCCATACGCGGTGTTTGGCGGCGGTTTCGGAAAGCCATTGCTGGATGGGGCCGTCACCCTCGCGCTCACGCGCCGCCACCTTGTCGGTGTCCTTCATGCCCATGATCGCGAAATACTCCGGCAGCGCGATGATGCGCGCGCCGGTGGAGGCCGCCAGTTCAACCAGCCGGGTGGCCTCTTCGAGGTTGGCGCGGATGTTGGGACCGCTGGCCATCTGGATGGCGGCGACACGAAAAAATGATTGCGTGGACTGTTGGACCTTGACCAGGTCGTCGGGTAGCGGGGAGGAATTGCGGGTGAGAATCACGGCGTTGTCTTGGCGGCAGGTTCGGGTTTTGCGGGACCGGCTTCAGCAGCGGGCGTAGCCGGAGGCACAACAGGGATCACACCCGCAGGCACCGGTACCGGCGCGCCTTTGATAATGCGATCCACCTGCGGATTATCCCATGTTCCTGAAACCGCCAGTTGGTATGAGAATATCTTCTCGACCGGACTCTGGATGATTTTCTGTCCAAGGTATACGCCGAGCCCGATCAGGGGATTGAGGGTGGCGGCTGCGGCCCCAATGGCAATGCTTTCATCAAACTTTGGAATCACCGTCACCACCAGGTTCTGACGCTCGCCGGGAAGGGAAATATCGCCCTTCATCTTGACCTCGGCCGCCGGGCCGACCAGTTGGAAGTTTTCAGTGAACATGATGCCATCCGTCACGCTGAAATCGCCGTCAATGGTGTTAAAGGCGAACCCCTGGGAGAACAGATCGCGGAAGTCCAGTGTCAGGCGACGCGGCAGCGATTGCAGGCTCATCAGACCAAGCAATTTACCGGCGCCCGGCTCTATTTTGGCAAACTGTCCCTTGCTCGCGCCGATCTTGAACTTCCCGGACAGATTGGCGAGGTGCATCTGGTAAACATGACCGGGCCAGGAAAGCTTCCCCTCCAGGTTACCGGCGCCGCCACGCATTTGCTCGCCAAAGCCGAACTGCCCGAACAAGGCATTGAGGTTCGACGATTCGAGCTTGATGTTCATCGAAGTACGCGATGGCGACGCCACGCCCGGAGCCAGGTCCCCCGACCGTTGCCAGATGCCATCCATATCAAGCTTCACATGGCCGTTGGAAATAGTCAGCTGATCGATTTTCCAGTCGCTGCCCAGCGGTGTGGCGCGCAGTTCGAGCTTGCCCAGCCAGCGATCCTTTTGCGTAAAACTGTCGGCCACAATGTCGAGCGCCGGAAAATCAGCCTCACGGACGACCTCAACGATCGGTTTTGGCGTGGTCAATGGCGAGGTTTCATCATTGAGTACAAATTTGCTGAGGCGCGCGCGCACTGCACCGCGATCGCCGAACGCACCCGGTCGCCAGCTGAAATCGCCGGCCGCCTCGGCACTGTCGACCACAAAACGCCAGTCATCGCTGGCCCGCCGCCCCTTCAAGCTCATGGCGCCAAACGGCCGGCCATAAGCGATAAGGGTGCCCAATTTGAAATCGAAGCCCGCAATTGGAAACGCCTCATTGGTAGGCTTGGCGACAACCTCCGCCGACTCGGCGGGCGGGTAAAACACCTTGAAGGCTTTGAGCCAGGCATCAAAATCAAACTGCTTGAGGCTGCCGACAAACCACAGGCCTTCCGGGATCGACGCTTCGCTTGGCGGCTCGCCAACACTGGCTATCCCGCCGAACAAGCCCTGCGCCTTGCCGTTCGCGTCGAAGCGTCGCTGAAAGCGCGCATCGATGCGCGTTTCGGGCACATCTACCGGGCTGCCGGCGCTGGTGGCCGCGTTGCCGGCAATGGCGATGCGGATGCGTTCAGTCGGTTGTGCGGTGTTGATGAGCTGCACATGCAGTAGCCGCACCTCGTCGGTACGCTTGGCCAAGGGATAGGGCAACGCTGAGCTGACACCGGTAAGCGGGCTATCAATGGTCACCTCGGTGCCGTCCGCTTTCGACAGAATGCGTCCGTTGAAATCCGCTGTACCCGCGACCTGCTGCGGCATTTTGAACGGCAGCACCTCACCCAGCTGCGCGAGATCGGCGCGGGCGGTGAACTCGGTAACAACTCCCGAGGAGCCGCCGCCGTTGATGGTGAGCGAGAACGGGTTACCGAATGCCATGCCTTGCATCGCACTACCCTGCGAAGTGTTGCTGGTCATGCCGGGGGCAAAACTCTTTACACCGGACTCGGTAAAAGACACGCCACCGGAAAGGCTGCTGAGCGTAGGGCCGATGGTGGTTTTTGCGGTGGCGCGGGTGACGCTATACCTGCCGTTTACCTTGACCGCATCCTTGACGCCGAGTGGAATCTTCAGGCCCAGCTCCAGATTGCCCGGCCCCTCGAGAGTCACGATGCGCGTGAAGGCACCAACACTTCCAGCCAGCGGACTTTCGCGCAGAAAGCGTGAAACATCCTCCGCGCGCGCATTGCTCTTCACGGCAATTTCAATCAATTGCGGTCGCTCCGCGAGATCGTTGATCACGATCGTCGTCGTGTCCATCCTGGCGTTGAAGATGCGCGCGCTATTGGATTTGACGCTGAATTTCGTATTCTCGAACGTCATCTCGGCACCGATATCGTTGATGACCGGCCAGCCTTCGGCATAGCGGAAATCAACATTGGCGACATTGGCCACCCCCTTGAATTCACCACCTCTGCCGTGGTGAAACGGAAACTGGTAAATATCGCCTTTCACCTGAAAACTCGCCGAGGTCATTTCGCCGCCACGTATCGCCCACTCCAGATAGTCGCGCGTTTTGGCGATGCCATTGGGCAGGTAATTGCCCACGGCGGTCGCCTTTACATGGGTAAATTTGCCCTTGATGTCCAGCACACCGGGTTGTTTTTCCACAGCAATCCTGGCAGGATCACCGCGCAGCCGCGAATAGCGCCCGGCGACTTCGCCACTAAGATCGGCATTGGCGAAGTTGACTCGGGCGAAATCGACCTCTATCGCTTCCGGTGTCACCTGCCAGCTGCCTGCGCCTGCAAAGGTATCAAACATCAGTGGCGCCCGAAACAGATCGGGCACATGCAGCGAGATTTCTTTGGCCGCCACGGTGAACTTGCCGCCCTTGTCATCGCCATCGACAGTGCCGGAGAAATTTCCCACACCCGGAATTCTGCCCACCGCGGCCACGCCGAAATCGCTCAGGGCGCCCTTGATGCGGTAACTCGATGGTTTTTCCAGAAAACCGGTCCAGTTGAACACCGTCTGCCTGACCACGCCGCGCGGGCTGAAATTGGCAACGACGTCGCGAACCTCTTTGCCGATCGGGAAGTATTGCAGCAATGCGGCGATTACCTTGAGATCGATGCCATTGCCGGCAATTTCGCCCTTGGCAGTGGCCGCGTCGCCGAGATTCTGCAGGGCGAGCGAGAAATCGGCGGCAGGCAGCACCACGCCATCGCGGGTGCGGATTTCCAGTCCCTTGCTACTGATACTGAATCCGCCTTCGCGCGCCTGATATTCGATGCGCCCCGCCAACCTGGCCAGGTTCAAGGGTGCGAGATCCGCCTGCAACTGCGCGCGCGCATTGACCAGATTGAGGTCGGCCGTGATGAGACGGATCGGATTGAACACCGGCGATGCCCCGTTGCCGGAAGCGGCGGTCATGGCAGCAGGCACCGTGGTTGAGGTTGCGACCGCGGGCACTGGGGGGGTCACATTCGTGGGGGCTTTCTCCGGCGAAATTGTCGACGCTACTTTCAGCGCCGTTGCCGAATTGTCGATGTCCACCCACACCCGTACATTGCCCACGCCGGACTGCAAAGCGTCAGGGACCGAGATATGTTCGCGCAATGCGCCCAGGTCGGCATCGCTTACCGCCGCGAACAGCTGGCCGCTGACCAGCCAATGCCCGTCGGTGTTATCGAGCCGCAACTCACCAGCGACCTCGAGCGCATGCGCCAGCTGGCGCGGTGGCGTGGCGACAAAGCCAAGATGATGGAACGCGCCGGACTTTTCGATCTGCAGGCCAACATCGGTAAACCTGAGTTCGCCATGCGGTGTGAGATCGTCGCGCCAGGTCAGGCTGGCATGCTGCACGCGCAATCCAGGTTGCTCGAGCAGGAAACTGAGCAGTCGACCGTCATCCTCGCCGGTTTTCGGCTGATTGAGCGCCTGGCCCGCAAAATAGATCAGCCCGTCCTTGCCGCGCGTCAGGGCCAGCTCCGGGGCTTGCAAGCTCACTTCTGCAAAACGTATCTGCCCCAGCAACAGGGACCACCACGACAGCGAGGCCTTGACTTGCGGCAGCTTCAGCGCGACTGCGCCCGCCGGTCGCAGTGTTGAGGTACTCGAAGCCGGCTCCAGAAAGACCAGATTCTCGATCTCGATATAGGGACGAAATCCGGACCAGCCGCCACGGATGGCGCCGACCGACACGTCCATGCCCGAGGCGGAGGCCGCGCGGCTGATGATATCTACCTGATAACGCTCTACATTCGGCAGCACCGCGAAGCGCAGTACGAGTGCGACCAGAGACACCAGGATGGCGACAGCAATGGCAACCCAGAACAGGGTTCTGACGCAAAAACGCCCAACATGGATATGAAAACGAATCTTGCTGATGATGCGGCTCCGGCGACACGGTCTGGTTATTATTGATTCACATGCTATTTTAACGGCCACGCCGCTAATCTGGACGACAAGCGCATTTTTTGCCGGTAATGGACATTTCCACGCTATTCGACTCACAACTCGCCAAAACGTTTCGTTGCTCGCGCTATGCCGAGAGGCTTTGTGCCGCCGATCCGGCGCGGCGCGACGAATTGCTGCACAGCGGCAGCGCGACCTTCATGGCGAAGTCTATGCGAATAGAGGTCGCGGCCGCCAGCAGCGAAGCCGATTTGCATCGTTCGCTGCGCATGCTGCGACAACGCGTCATGCTTCGATTGATCTTCCGCGATATCAACGGACTCGCCGATCTCGATGAAGTCCTCGCCACGATCTCAGCGCTCGCCGATGTAACCCTCGCTGCCGCACTCGATTTTCACTGTCGGGCAGTGGCCGACTCATTCGCTCTGTCTGCAACCGCGCGGGCTGATGCCAAGGCACAATCGGTGATTGTCGGCATGGGCAAGCTTGGCGCACATGAGTTGAATGTGTCCTCGGACATTGATCTCATTTTTGTCTACGCCGAGGACGGCGAGGCGAACGCCGAGCGTTCATGGCATGAGTTCCATGCCGAGGTCGGCAAGCGCGTGATCCGCGCGCTCGATGCGGTCGATGAAAATGGTTTTGTGTTCCGCGTCGATATGCGTCTGCGCCCGTTCGGCGACAGCGGTCCGCTGGTGTCGAGTTTGAGTGCGATGGAAAGTTATTTCCTGGCACAGGCGCGTCCCTGGGAACGCTATGCCTGGCTGAAAGCGCGCGCGATCACCGGCAAAACCGAAACCACGACCGCCTTGATGAATCTGGTGACGCCGTTTGTATACCGGCGTTATCACGATTACGGCGCAATCGAGGAAATGCGCGACCTGCACGCACAAATCCGCACCGAGGCCACCAAGCGCAACCGGCTCAACGATATCAAGGTCGGACCCGGCGGGATCCGCGAAATCGAATTCATCGTGCAACTTCACCAACTGATCCGCGGCGGGCGCGAGCATCGCCTGCAACTCACCTCGACGCGCAAAGCGCTCAGTGAAATTGGCAGGCTGGGCTTGCTGGATGCAATGCGCGTTGAACAACTGCGCGATGCTTACACCTTCCTGCGCAACCTCGAACATCGGCTGCAATATGTCGATGACCAGCAAACCCAGGCCTTGCCGGTGGGCGATAGTGAACGGCAGCGCATCGCCGAGGCCATGAATGCGAGCGACTGGCCAGCCTTTGAGGCGGTATTAAATGCACATCGCGGCGTGGTCACGCGGGAGTTTGATGCCCTGTTTGCCGCTGCCGAAACCACTCATGCCACCGACAAAAGCGCCCTGCTTGCCGCGAGCACCCAAACCAACGCACAGACGGAAACTGCCCTGGAAGCCAGTATCCATGCGGTACTTGGCAAGATGACCACGGACAGCGCGGAGGCAAAATCAGTCCAGGCCATCATTGAACGTGCCCTGACTTGGCAACGCGCCACGCGCACCCAGACCTTGTCGGATCGCACCCGCAAACGCATTGCCGCGCTGATTCCCGCTGCGCTGAAGCTTGCGCTGGCCGAGCCTGCGCCGCCGCAAACGTTTTTCCGCGTTCTGGATTTGCTCGACGCCATCGACAAGCGCGAGACCTATGTCGCCCTGCTCGCCGAGTATCCCGAGGTACTGGCGCGCGTCACCCATATCGCCGCGCGCAGTGCCTGGGCCGCGGAATTGCTGCGCCGCCATCCGGTGCTGCTCGATGAACTGCGCGCGCCGCGCTCAGCGCTTGCCGCCATCGACTGGCCGATGGAGCGCGCACGCCTTGCCGCCGAATGTGAACGTGCGGCCGGGGATACTGAGCGGCTTTACGAAATACTCCGCCATACCAAGCAGGTGATCACGCTGAAGCTCAATATTGCCGACATCGAAGGCAGGCTTGGGGTGATGGCACTCTCCGATGAACTATCCGCCCTCGCCGACATGTTGTTGGAAGCCACCTTGGTGCTGGCCTACCAGGCCATCGCCCCGGAAACAGCAGGGACAGGGCCTGACCAGCCGCGCGGCTTCGCCGTGATCGGCTACGGCAAACTCGGCAGCAAGGAATTGGGCTATGCCTCCGATCTTGATCTGGTCTTTTTGTATGACGCTGCATCAGGCATCCCCGCTGAAACCTACGGCAAGCTGGCGCAGCGCCTGAGCAGCTGGCTCAACACCATGACCTCGGGCGGCGTGCTCTATGAAACCGATTTGCGCCTGCGTCCCGATGGCGCCGCCGGCCTGCTGGTGTCGAGCATCGACGCGTTCCGCGACTATCAGCAGCAGCGCGCCTGGACCTGGGAGCATCAGGCCCTGACCCGCGGGCGCTGGTGTGCGGGCGACAAGGCGCTGGCGGCGCCGTTCGAAGCGATTCGCACCACGGTGCTATGTACACCGCGTGATCGGCAAAAACTGCGTAATGAGATTGTCGAGATGCGCGACAAAATGCGCGCAGAGAAGAAAGACCGCGCCGAGCAGCTCGATTTAAAGCACACCCGCGGCGGCATTGTCGATGTCGAGTTTATCGTCCAGTACCTGATCCTCGCCTATGGGCATGAGCATCGCGAATTCCTCGGCAACCTCGGCAATTTCGCGCTGCTGACAAGAGCAGGCGCCCTGGGCATTCTGGATGAAGACATTGCCGCGCGCGTTGCCAAGGCGTATCTGGCCTATCGCGACCGGCAACATCGGGCGCGGACCAATAACGAGCAGAAGACCTGGATCAACCTGGAAGAACTGGCCGATGAACGCAGAGCCGTAATGGCCGCGTGGACCAGCTTGCTGGGTTAGCGGGTAAGGCCGGGCATCTACTTTGCAACCCGCTCTGCATTCTCGAGCATTTCCGCCGCCGCCTTCCGGGTCGCTGCCGTAATGGTAATGCCACCCAACATGCGCGCGATCTCGTCTACACGCTGCGTTGCTCCCAATGCCGTGATTGAGGTGGTGACCACACCATCGCGCGCCATTTTCGCCACCTGGAATTGATGCACAGCACAGGATGCGACCTGCGGCAAGTGGGTCACCGCGAGCACCTGATGATTGGCGCCTAATGCTCTGAGCAGGCGCCCGACCACTTCGGCGACGCGACCGCCGATGCCGGCATCAACCTCGTCGAAGATCATGGTGGCCACACCGCCGCGGGCGCTGGCCATCATCTGGATCGCCAAAGACACGCGCGACAACTCGCCGCCCGAGGCGATCCTGGCCAGCGGGCCCAGCGGCTGGCCTGCGTGGGCGGCAACCTGAAATTCACAGGCTTCGAGACCAGCAGCAGACGGTTCGCGCGGCGAAAATTCGACAGCGAATTTGCCGCCGGTCATGGCCAGCAACTGCAGGGATTTCGTGACTTCAGCGGCGAATTTTTTGGCGGCCGTCTGGCGCGATTTTGTCAGCTTTTTTGCCAATTCCATATAGGCGGCCTCGGCTGCCCGCTCCTGCTCAATCAGTGTGTCGAGCGACTGACCGCCGCCGAGCGCGCTCAAACGGTCGCGCTTCTGCTGCAGCATTTCCGGAATCCGCTTCGGTTCGATGCGGAACTTGCGCGCGATTTCCTGCACATCCGATATTTCGCGATCCAGCTCGGTGAGCCGCGCCGGATCGACTTCGAGTTTGCGCAAATAATGGCGCAGCGACGACACCGCCTCGCGCAATTCCACGCTGGCCGACTCGATCAAGGTCAGCGCCTCTTTCAAGGCCGGGTCAGTGTCGACTGCATGGGCAAGATCGACGGCGATTGCATCGATTTGCGTGACTGCCGCGGACTCGGATTCCGACAATCCATTGATGGCGGCATCGGTGCTGGCGATGAGGCTCGCGGCATTGGCCAGACGACGCTGGTCGGCAAGCGTGTCTTCCCAACGCGCAGCGGAGAAATTCAGTTTTTCAAATTCCGCAATTTGATAGCTGAGCTCTTCAAACTCGCGCACAATCGCAACTTCATTGGCCTCGCGCGCGGCGCGGGTAGCGGCGAGTTGCGACCAGGCGGCATGCTTCACGGCGAGCGTTTCCAGCAGATCAGCGTTATCGGCAAAATCATCGAGCAAGGTCAGTTGCGCATCGCGCTTCAGCAGGGATTGATGCTCATGCTGGCCGTGAATATCGATCAGGCGTTCGGCCAGATCGCGCGCCTGGCTCAGGGTGACCGAGGTGCCATTGATGAAGGACTTGGAGCGCCCGCCGGCATCGAGCACGCGGCGAAATATGCAGATATCGGCATCGTCGTCGGCGAGCTCATTGTCCGCCAGCCATTGCCTGGCATCGGCGGCGCCGGATAGCTCGAATTCAGCGGTGATCTCCGCCTTGGACTGGCCGACGCGCACCACATTGCCATCGGCGCGCATGCCCAGCGCCAGCGACAGCGCATCGATCATGATCGACTTGCCCGCGCCGGTTTCGCCGGTCAGCGCCGT
>JANMXS010000323.1:0-6209 GCA_031394335.1 Burkholderiales bacterium | reverse complement strand
CATCAGCAATTCAAATTGCACGTCCTCCACAGATGCTCTGATTGTGACAGTGCGGTCGGTCAGGAATTCGACCTTGACCGCGCTCGGCAGCGAGGCCTGCAGGGCGGGCAGCAGCTTCTTGATGCGGTCCACCACCTCGATCACGTTGGCCCCCGGCTGCCGCTGGATGTTGAGCACCACGCCGGGAGACAGCACGCCTTTCGAGCCGGCCCAGGCGGCGAGGCGCACGTTCTCGGCGTCGTCGATGACTTCGGCCACATCGGCGATGCGCAGGGGTGAGCCGTTCTTGTAGGCGATCACCAGTTGCTTGTATTCGTCGGCCGATTTGAGCTGGTCGTTGGCATCGATGGTCGAAGCACGCGCCGGGCCGTCAAAGCTGCCCTTGGCCTGGTTGACGTTGCCGCCGGCGATGGCGGTACGCACGTCGTCGAGCGAGAGGCCGAGAGCGGCGAGCTTCTTCGGGCTGGCCTGGATCCGCACAGCCGGCCGCTGGCCGCCGCTGATGGTGACCAGACCGACGCCCGGCAATTGCGAAATCTTTTGCGCCATGCGCGTGTCGGCGAGGTCCTGGACGCGCGTCAGCGGCATCGAGTCCGACGTGAGTGCGATGTTGAGAATCGGCGCATCGGCTGGATTGACCTTGCTGTATACCGGCGGTGCCGGCAGATCACTGGGCAGCAGATTGGCGGCCGCGTTGATGGCGGCCTGCACCTGCTGCTCTGCAACGTCGAGCGTGAGATTGAGTGAAAAGCGCAGGGTGATGACCGAGGCCCCGCCCGAGCTTTGCGAATACATCTGGTCGAGGCCGGGCATCTGGCCAAACTGGCGTTCCAGCGGCGCGCTGATCGATGAGGTCATCACGTCGGGACTGGCGCCCGGATACAGCGTAGTGACCTGAATCGTCGGGTAGTCCACCTGCGGCAGCGCGGACTGCGGCAACAGGCGATAGGCCAGCGCCCCCGCGATCAGGATCGCGATCATCAGCAGACTGGTTGCGACCGGCCGCAGGATGAACAGGCGCGAAAAATTCATTGCGCGGCGCGCTCCCGCATGTTCTTGCGGAACTCCGCTTTCTGTTCATCGGTCATGCTTGCCATTTTCTTGCGCAGCTCGGCTTTTTGCTCGTCCGTCATCTCGCGCCAGCCGCCGGGGCCGCCGGTTTTAGCCACACCCGCAGATGGGGGCTCGGCAGGCGGCGTACCGGGCGCGCGCAGTGCACTCGCCGCGGCATCGCCAGCCTTGCCATCTTTGCCATTCCCTGCCCCGCGCTTGACGAGATCGCCACTACGGCCGGCGGGCGGGCCACTGCGCGGCACATAAGGGGCGATGACGTCCACTTTCGCACCTTCGCGCAAACGGTCAATGCCGTCGACGACCACCATTTCGCCCGGTGCGATACCGCCCTCGATCAGAACATTATCGTTTTCAACTGCGCCCATCACCACCGGGCGCATCGATACGGTTTTATCTTCCTTGACCACATACACCACGATGCCGCGAGCGCCGCGCTGGATGGCGGCAAGCGGGATGATGGTCGCATTCTTTTTGGTATCGACTACCATGCGGATATTCACGAACTGGTTCGGGAACAGCAGTCCATCCGGGTTCGGGAACTGCGCCTTCATCTTGATGGTTCCGGTGGTGATATCAATCTGGTTGTCGGCACTCAGTAAAAAACCCGAGGCAAGCTTGTTCTTCGAGTCGCGATCCCATGCATCCACATTCAGTTTCGCACCGGCTTTCAGCTGTTTCAGCACGCGCGGCAAATTATCCTGCGGGATGGTGAATACCACGGTGATCGGATCAACCTGGGTGATCACCACCAGCCCGGCCGTATCCGACTGGCGGATGATGTTGCCGGCGTCGAGCTGGCGCAAACCCAGCCGCCCACTGATCGGTGCGGTGATGCGCGTATAGCCCAATTGCAGGCGCGCATTGTCGACCTGCGCCTGATCAACTTTGACCGTGCCCTCGAACTGTTTGACCTGGGCCTCCTGCGCGTCGAGTTGCTGCCTGGCGATCGAGTCCTGCGCAAGCAGGGTGCGATAACGCTCGAGGTCGAGGCGCGCGTTGGCGAGCTGCGCCTGATCGCGCACCAGTTGGCCCTCAACTTGCGACAGTTGTACCCGCAGCGGCTGTGGATCGATTTCGGCGAGCACTTCACCGGCTAGGACGGTCTGACCTTCTTTGAACATCACGTTCTGCAACAGGCCGTCGACGCGCGCCTTGACCGTTGCCACCTTGAGCGCTGCCACCGTACCGAGCCCGCTTTGCACCACATTGATGTCGCCTTGCCGTGCCGCCACGGCGGCCACCGGCTGGAGGCGGTTTGGATCGCCGCCGAAGCGCCCGCCACCAGGACCACCACCCTTGCCGGGTGCGCCCGCTGCATCGCCGGCTTTGCCGGCGCCATCCACCGCAGGTGCTGCGGCCGGTCGCAACCACAGATACCAGGCGCCGCCGCCGGCAAACGCAACAAGCACAAGAGGAAGCAGAATGTTGCGAACCCATGAGGGCAGGCGTTGCCATTGATTCGGTCTCGGATTGCTTGGGATGGACATGATTATTGTTTGAAAAAAATGAATCGGAGGCGCAGCCGCCGTGCGTTTACTGATCAATCACTTTGAGTAAGCAGCGTCAGGAAGCATGGTGAAGAATCGAACCCCGACGCGGGACGCGGGCACAACGCAGTGCGCTATTTTCGCCGTTTTGAGTCGGATTACGTTATTTCATTCGCGAATGGGGGGAGCTTACTTGTAACAAATTGAAAGCGCCGCGATTGGACGGGCACGACCGCATCACCGACCGCGCCCTTCAAACGGCGTTCGAATTGCCCCCTGGTATCAACGAAATTCCGTTTCCAGTGGCCCCACATGGATCGCGGGAATAGCTGGCGTCCCCGCGTTTATCCCATCGAAACGCGGGCTGGAAAGGTCGGCGTACGGCGATGCTTGGTAGCCTGCTCGAAGGCATACGCCAGCTTGATCAGCTTGCCTTCCGCCCAGGCGCCGGCGACGAAGGAAATGCCGATCGGCAGCCCCGCCACATAGCCGGCCGGCACCGTGATGTGGGGATAGCCCGCCACCGCAGCCGGCTGCGAGAAACCACCGCCACTGTTATCACCCTTAATGAAATCGGTGATCCACGCCGGTCCGTTCGACGGCGCCACCAGGGCATCGAGCTTCTGCTCGGCGATGATTTTATCGATGCCTTCTTCGCGCGACAGCTTGCGGCAGTTAGCCAGCGCCTCCAGATATTCCTTGCTGTCCAGTCCGCCCTTGGCTTCGGCGCGGATGAAATGTTCCTGGCCGAAATACTTCAGTTCACGATCGCGATTTTTTTCGTTGAAGTCGATCAGGTCTTTCAAGGTGCGGATCGACGCGCCTGGCACGCATTCGGCAAGGTAAGCGTTGAGCCCGGCTTTCAATTCGTAGGTCAGCACCTCGGTTTCGCTGGCGCCGTATTTGCCGGCGTTGGGCAATTCAACATCGACCAGGATGGCGCCTTTGGCGGTCAATACCTTCAGCGCTTCTTCCACCACCGCTGAGGCGAGATCATTGCGACCACCGAAGTTGGCGCGTACCACGCCGATGCGCGCGCCGCTGAGGCCGTCGGCATCGAGGAATTTGCTGTAGTCCTGCGCGCGGGCATTGGCCTCTTTGGTGGCGTCGTCGCGCGCATCGCTGCCGGACAATGCCGTCAGCAAGGCGACCGCATCGGCGACACTGCGTGCCATGGGGCCGGCGGTATCCTGTGAAGCGGCAATCGGAATGATGCCGCTGCGGCTGACCAGGCCCAACGTCGGCTTGATGCCCACCAGGCCATTGGCCGCAGCCGGTGAGGTGATTGAACCATCGGTCTCGGAACCGACGGCAACGGCGGCCAGACTGGCGGCAATCGACGCACCGGAACCGGAGCTCGAGCCGCTGGTACTGCGATCGAGCGCATAAGGATTTTTGGTGAGCCCGCCGCGCCCGCTCCAACCCGACGAGGAACGCGTCGAGCGAAAATTGGCCCATTCGCTCAAATTGGTTTTACCCAGAATCACCGCGCCGGCCGCGCGCAGCTTTTCGACGATGAAAGCATCGCGCTGCGGCTTGATGCCGACCAGGGCCAGCGAGCCGGCAGTGGTCTGCATTTTGTCGGCGGTGGCGATATTGTCCTTGATCAGCACCGGAATGCCGTGCATGGGGCCGCGTGGCCCTTTGGCCTTGCGCTCCTTGTCGAGTGCCGTCGCAATCGCCAGCGCGTCGGGATTGAGCTCGATGATGGAATTGATGTGCGGGCCGGATTTATCGATTTTCTTGATGCGTGCGAGGTAGGCTTTCACCAGCGCCTGCGACGTGGTCTTGCCGGATTGCATCGCCGTCTGCAGCTCGGCAACACTCGCGTTCTCGATATTGAATGCACCCTTCTTGCCGCTGCCGACTGCCGCCATCGCCTGCCCTCCGCTCAAGGTGCCTGCACCGATCATGCCGATACGCATAAAGTCCCTGCGATTCATCGCCTACGCTCCATTCAGGTTGAGAAATTACGTTGAATAATGAACCCGAGTATAGCGGAGCGATTTGCAGTGCTGGAAGAAAATAATGGCACGTTGGCCGCAGAGGCAGGCTGGATGCGGCGTTTCAACGGGCGCCTCTGAAGAAGCGCATGGATATTGGCTTGCGGGCCGGCTCATTTCCCGGATTTATGTTCTTGCTCGCCGCCGCATAGCGCCCTATCATCGACTCATCATCGTGCAATACCGCCCGACGCCAACCTTCCAGCCAAGGCCAGATTTCCCCCATGAATATCGGCGTACTCTGTGCACTTTTATCCGCCGTACTGTTCGGCACCAGCACCCCGCTGGCCAAGCTGCTGGTCGGGCAGATCGCACCGCTGATGCTGGCCAGCCTGCTGTATCTCGGCAGCGGCTTTGGTTTGTTGCTGTGGTTTGTGCTGCGCCAGGCGCGGGGGGCGCCAAGCGCTGCACGCCTGGTGCGGGCCGATATGCCGTGGCTGGCCGCGGCCGTGCTGGCCGGCGGCGTTGCCGGCCCGGCCTTGCTGATGCTGGGGCTCAGCGTCACCTCCGCCTCCACCACGTCGCTACTGCTCAATCTTGAAGGCGTACTTACCGCCGCGCTGGCCTGGTTTGTGTTCAAAGAAAATTTTGACCGGCGAATTTTTCTCGGCATGTGCTGCATCGTGGCGGCCGGTGCGCTGCTGTCGTGGCAACCCGCGGCGCAAACCGGATTGGCCTGGGGCACGCTGGCGATCATCGCCGCCTGCCTGTGTTGGGCGATCGATAACAATCTCACACGCAAAATTTCCGCCAGCGATGCGGTGCAGATCGCCGGCATCAAGGGTCTGGTCGCAGGCAGCATCAATCTTGCGATTGCGCTGGCGATGGGCAACACATTTCCCGAACCCACACGCGTGCTCGCCGCCGGCCTGGTCGGCTTCGGCGGCTATGGCCTCAGCCTGGTGTTATTCGTGATGGCCCTGCGCCATCTGGGTACCGCACGCACCGGCGCCTATTTTTCGGTAGCACCTTTTGTGGGCGCGGTGATCGCGGTGCTGTTCCTGGGCGACACGCCGGGGATGCTGTTCTGGATCGCCGCTGGCTTGATGGCAGTCGGCATCGCCCTGCACCTGACCGAACATCACGCGCATCCTCATCAACACCAGCCGATGCAGCATGCACATGGCCATGTGCACGATGAGCATCATCAGCACCCGCACGATTTTGACTGGGACGGCAAGGAGCCGCATGTGCATGACCATCCGCACGGCGCGCTAAGCCACGAGCATCCGCACTTTCCGGATATCCATCACCGCCACGAGAATTGATTGCGGCGCGCGATGGTTGCGTCGCTCGGGGTCATACCTGATGAGCGGGAGATGACCACTGCAAAAATCGTGATAGCAATCCTTTACTTCCCCCTTTGAAAAAGGGATCGAGGGGGATTTAGACGGCCATAATTTTGAAGATTTGTAATTTGCGCCGACCGTAAATCCCCCCCGCCCCCCTTTTTCAAAGGGGGGAGTAGACGTTAATTCCTTGGGGTCGCGGCTTCGTTAAACAATAGGAGATTACCTAGGGGCTTGTTGAAATTCGATACGAGATGCGCACCGCGTTCGCTACGGAGTACTTCCCTGAGGTTTCCCCGCAAAAGCGTCTTGTTTTTCAACGGATTAAGGAATAATCTGCGGGCAAAAACAAGGCA
>JANMXS010000322.1:0-6198 GCA_031394335.1 Burkholderiales bacterium | reverse complement strand
GGCGGCGGTGATCCAGCCGGCATGGCGGCCCATCACTTCGAGCACAAACACCTTGGTCGAGGTCTTGGCCATCGAGGCCACATCCAGCCCGGCTTCGCGCATGCTTACCGCCACATATTTGGCGACCGAGCCGAAGCCCGGCGAGCAATCGGTGATCGGCAGATCGTTGTCCACCGTTTTCGGCACATGCACGGCGGTGATCGGGTAGCCGAGAGAATCCGAGAGCTGCGAAATTTTCAGGCAGGTGTCGGCCGAGTCGCCGCCACCGTTGTAGAAAAAATAGCCGATGTCGTGCGCTTTGAACACCGCAATCAGTCGCTCGTATTCGCGGCGATTCTGTTCCAGCGATTTGAGTTTGTAGCGGCAGGAACCAAAGGCGCCGGCCGGGGTGTGGCGCAGCGCGCGGATATTTTCTGCCGACTCTTTCGAGGTATCGATCAGGTCTTCGGTGAGCGCGCCGATGATGCCGTTGCGGCCCGCGTAGACCTTGCCGATTTTTTTCGGATATTTGCGCGCGGTTTCGATCACTGCGGCCGCCGAGACATTGATCACGGCGGTGACGCCGCCGGATTGTGCGTAGAAGGCGTTGCGTGCGGACATGATGGCCTAAGGGAATTTATTGAAATTCAAATGGACGCGCGAGTCGAGGTCACTACGGAGTACCTCCCCCTTTGAAAAAGGGGGATTGAGGGGGATTTAAGATGGACACCTCAGCGCAATCACCGAAAAATCCCTCCTCCCGCCACCCTTTGCAAAGGATGGCGACTGTTTCGATAGCAGCAACCAGTCGCATCAACATAGTCAAGAATTAACGGGCCACAAAGTTTTTGCTGAAAACTTAACCCAGCGCCTTGAAAATCGCATCGCGAATCTGCTCGACCTTGCCGACGCCGGGAATCTTCACGTACTTCGGCGCGTTGGGCTGCGCCGATTTCGCCCAGTTGCCGTAGTAGTTAACGAGCGGCTCGGTCTGCACATGATAGACATCGAGGCGCGTTTTGACGGTCGCTTCCTTGTCGTCATCGCGCTGGATCAAATCCTCGCCGGTGACATCGTCCTTGCCGGCCACTTTCGGCGGATTGAATTTGACGTGATAGGTGCGGCCCGAGGGCAGATGCACGCGACGACCCGACATGCGCTCGATGATCTCGGCGTCATCCACCGCGATTTCCACCACGTAATCGAGCTTGATGCCGGCCGACTTCATGGCGTCGGCTTGCGGGATGGTGCGCGGGAAACCGTCGAACAGAAAACCGTTGGCGCAATCCGATTCGGTGATGCGCTGCTTGACCATGCCGATGATGATGTCGTCCGACACCAGGGCGCCGGAATCCATGATTTTCTTGGCGGCAATGCCGAGCTCGGTACCGTTCTTGACGTGCGTCCTGAGCATGTCACCGGTGGAAATTTGCGGGATGCCGTATTTTTCTTTGATGTATCCGGCTTGCGTGCCTTTGCCCGCGCCGGGGCCCCCGAGTAGGATCAATCGCATTTTTCTCCGCCTGTTTGCTTGTTGTAGTTTGTTGTAGTTGCGCTGTGCTTATTTTGCCCTTGCGGCGATTTTACCTTGTAATTCAAACAAGGCCCTGACCCGCGTCAGGTCTTCGGGCGTATCCACCCCCGGCGCCAGCTCACCACGCCAGTCGTGCACCGCAATGCGAAAGCCGTAATGCATGGCCCGCAACTGCTCCAACGCCTCGAATTGCTCGCTTGGCGCCGGCAACAGTTCGGCATAGCGCTTGAGGAAGGCAGCGCGGTAGGCATAGATGCCGATGTGGCGGCGGGCGATGAAATTGTCCGGCAGACGATCAAGGCCGGCGGCGAAGGCATCGCGTGCGTACGGAATCGGCGCGCGGCTGAAATATTGGGCGCAGCCGTCAGCGTCGCACACCACTTTCACCACGTTCGGATTGAAGAATTCCTCCGCATCGGTAATTGCATGCGCCGCCGTGGCGATGGCGGCCTGCGATTTTTCTGCCAGGGCATTCGCAACTGCGCGAATCAGCGCCGGGGCAATCAGCGGCTCGTCGCCCTGCACATTGACGACGATGGCCTCATCATTGAGCTGCAGTTGCGCCACCACTTCGGCAAGGCGGTCGGTGCCGGTGGCGTGATCGCCGCGCGTCATCAACACCTTGACGCCATGCGCTTCGCAGGCGGCTTTGACATCGGCGTGATCGGTAGCCACCCAAACGGCGGAGGCGCCACTGCGCGCCGCTTGCCCGGCAACCCGTACCACCATCGGCGTACCGGCGATATCGGCGAGCGGCTTGCCGGGCAGCCGTGTCGAGGCAAAACGCGCCGGAATGACCGCTATAAAGTCAACCATCGAGTCAGGCACGGACGCCATCAGTCGGCATACTCATCGGCGCCCAGTGTGCGCGCCTCATCGACCAGCATCACCGGGATGCCGTCACGGATCGGGTACGCCAGGCGCGCGGATTTGGACACCAGCTCGGTCTTGTCGCGCGACATCAGCAAGGCGCCCTTGGTGACGGGGCAGACGAGAATTTCGAGAAGCTTGGGATCGAGGGTCATGACGGTTTCCGTAAATGCTTGAGCAACGCGAGGCGCTGCACAATGAGTTCGTAAAATGCGGCGGGCAATTCGGCATCGACCCGCAGGTACCAGCAGCGCGCATCCGCGAATGCCGCACATTTTACCGCGTCCTTCTCGGTCATCAGCACCAGATCGGTTGCGGGCAGGGCAAGATCTTCGGCGCTGAAGCGATGATGGTCAGCAAACGGGTGATTGCTGGTACGCAGTCCCAGCCGTTGCAAATGCGAAAAAAACCGTTGCGGGGTTGCAATGCCGGCGAGCGCATGGATGCGCTTCTCGGCAGCGGCAGCGACGAATTCCACAATGCTCAGCTGCTGCCCATTGTGCAGATTGATGAAACGCTCGGCGCCCAGGCTGATGGCGAAGGCGGGCAGCATACGGCCGCCAAAGCGCCTGCCGCTGCCATATACCGCCACGGCATCGACCGATTTCAGCCGCGACACCGGCTCGCGCAGCGGGCCGGCCGGCAGCAATGCGCCGTTGCCGACGCCATGGGTGCCGTCGAGCACTGCAATTTCGATGTCGCGCGCCAGTGCATAGTGTTGCAAACCGTCGTCGCTGACGATGACATCAACTTCGGCATGACGATGGCGCAACGCACGCGCTGCCGCCACGCGCTCACGGCCAATGAATACCGGACACTGCAGACGCCTGGCCAGCAGTACCGGCTCATCGCCGAAAATCGTGGTGGCCTCGGGCGCATCGGCATCGACTTGCAGAGCGGCATCGACTTTGGTCGCATCTTGAAGCGACCCGTAGCCGCGCGACACCACCCCAGGCCGATAGCCGCGCTCGCGCAGCATCTCCACCAGCGCAATCACCAGCGGGGTTTTGCCGGATCCGCCGACGGTGATATTGCCAACGATAATCACCGGCACATCGATGCGTGTGCTGCGTCTCAAGCCTGAATGAAACGAGATCCGCCGCATTGCCGCCAGCAGTGCGAACAGCCACGACAGTGGACGCAGCAGGATTTGCCATGGACTATTGCGCTGCCACTCGCGCGTCAGCCATGTTTCCAGCCTGGCCCGCCAGAGAGGAGCAGCCATTGGAGTGGACATGGCGCCAGTGGATCGCGTGTAAAGGCTGAAGCAGGCTTACTTGCCGGCCTTGGCCTGGGTGGTGAAGGAAATCTTGGTGTAGCCGACCATGCGTGCGGCTTCCATCACATTGATCACCGCCTGATGCGTGGCGCCGGCGTCGGCGCCGATGGCAACCACCGGGTCCTTCATATTGCCGGCGGCGGCGGCATCGCGTAGCGCCCCGGCAAAGGCTTCAACGCCACCGAAGGCGACGGGATTGCCGTTGATGGCATATTTGCCGTTCATATCCACGCCGATGTTGAGCACCTGCGAACGGTCGGGAACCTTGTCCGCGCTGGCCTCGGGCAGATTGATCTGCATCTGCATACTTGGAATAGGTAGTGGTGACCAGCACAAAAATCAGGATGACCAGCAGCAGATCGATCAGCGGGATGAAATTGATTTCCGGTTCTTCACGAACGCGACCGCGGCGAAAATTCACTTGCGGTCCCCGTGCAGCGTTTCAACCAGCTTGATGCCCTGCTGCTCCATGTCGACCACCATGACGTCGACCTTGCCGCGGAAATGGCGATAGAAAATCAGCGCCGGTACCGCCACCGCGATACCGGCAGCCGTGTTGTAAAGCGCAATCGAAATGCCGTGCGCGAGTTGCGCCGGATTGGCGCCCTGCGGTCCGGTCGAGCCGAAGATCTCGATCATGCCGATCACCGTGCCGAACAGACCGAGCAGCGGCGCCACCGTGGAAATGGTACCCAGGCCGACGAGGAAACGCTCCATCTCGACCATCACTGCGCGGCCGGTTTCTTCCATCGATTCTTTCATGATTTCGCGCGAGGACTGCACATTGGCGAGGCCGGCCGCAAAAATACGCCCCAGAAATGAGTTCTCGTTGAGTTTGCCGATCAGCTCGCTGGTCGCCCCCTGCGCACGGTAGGCCTGCACGGTGTCGACAAACAGATTGGCCGGCAGCACCGAGGTGCGGCGCAAGGTCCAGAAGCGCTCACCGATGATGGCGAGCGTGATGACCGAACACAGGATGATGAGCCAGATCGGCCAACCGGCCGCTTGAATGATGGACAGCAAGGGAAACCTCCTGAAAACAATAATCGCAATGCCGCGAGGTGGATAGCGAAGTGGTTACATGCAGCGGGATACGATCAGCGCTCGCACTTTAGCTTAACACCCGCCGGGTTCACAAGAGCGCTCACCGTAACTTTTGTAAATCTGCCAACATGGTTCGGGCATGCGCGCGCCAGCTTACAAAGTTGTCAGTTTCGGCAACTCGTTGGCAACGCATGATGCCGACAACCGTTCCGAGCTACACCAGCGCGCCCCCAACAACCCGCAAAGCAGTCCGCAAAATAACCAGCCGATGATTGCCCGGAAATCTTGCCGCATGGCAGCAACGCCTCTGTGGCCCTTTGTCAGCGCGGACCCTAAGGGAAAACCCGCGCCCCTGCTGGCGTTCCGGGCAATTCCGCAAATTCATCCACAGAGCTTGTGGATAACTCTGTGAGTTCTATTTGTGCACATTAGCTAAGTCACGAAACTGTAACGGTATTTTCTTCTGCGCTTAAATTTTGAACGCTGGCAAATATAGTTATTAATCAGCGAGTTACAAATTCTCTCACTCTGCAGGGACGAGCGAAATCGGTGAGGTTTGTGGCATAAATGAAAGGGTTTTCGGGTGTTACCATCAGTGCATAGAAAGCTTTTATGCAAAGTGATAGTGGAAAACGATAGCGACTTGCCCCTGTTCGCCGTTCCGCACCAGCCGGTGGTGACAGTTGCTGGCGAGCGCGGTACGCGCGTGATCGCGGTCTCGGAACTAAACCGCCGCGCCCGCAACCTGCTGGAAGCGAATCTCGAATTGCTATGGGTATCGGGCGAAATCTCCAACCTGGTGCGGGCCGCCAGCGGCCACTGGTATTTTTCACTCAAGGATGACGCCGCGCAGGTACGCTGCGTGATGTTTCGTCAGCGTTCGCAGGCCCTGTCATTCACGCCCGAAAACGGCATGCAGGTCGAGGTGCGCGCCCTGCCCTCCCTGTATGAGCCGCGCGGCGAATTCCAGCTTGGCGTCGAGACCATGCGCCGCGCCGGGCTGGGCGCCCTGTTTGAGGCCTTTGAACGCCTCAAGGCCAAATTGGCTGCCGCGGGCCTGTTCGACGATGCGCGCAAAAAACCGCTGCCGGCATTTCCGCGCGTAATCGGCATTGTCACCTCGCTGCAGGCAGCGGCCTTGCGCGATGTATTGACCACCCTGAAGCGGCGCGCGCCGATGCTGGGCGTGATCATTTATCCCACGGCGGTACAAGGGGCGGCGGCCCCTGCGGAAATTTCTGCGGCCATCGACCGGGCGCGCGAACGTCGCGAAGTCGAGGTACTGATCATCTGTCGCGGCGGCGGCAGCATTGAGGACCTGTGGTCGTTCAATGAGGAAATCGTCGCTCGCGCCATCGTGCGTTTGCAAAATGAAACGTCGATTCCGGTGGTGTCCGGCGTCGGCCATGAAACCGATTTCACCATTTGCGATTTCGTCGCCGATCAGCGCGCACCCACGCCGACGGCAGCGGCCGAGCTGGTCTCGCCCAAT
>JANMXS010000321.1:0-11736 GCA_031394335.1 Burkholderiales bacterium | reverse complement strand
GAAGCGAAAAATTTCACCTATCGCGGTCGACAGGGGTGCAAGCTGCGGCTCGACGCCCGGCGGCAAATCGATCCCGCGCAAACGCTCGATCACCTGCTGCCGCACCAGCTGGTCGCCGGGTTTATCGTTGAACGTAAGGATCAGGAAAGACAATCCGAATTGCGTATGCGAAAACATGCGTACCGCATTCGGCATGCCGGACATCGCCGTCTCGATCGGAATGGTGACCTGGCGTTCGACTTCTTCGGCCGCATGGCCGGGGTAAAGCGCAATCACATTCGCCTGGGTATCCGATACATCCGGAAACGCCTCTACCGGCAACTGCACGAATGCGATGACGCCCGCACCGATAAACAGCAGGGTGCCGAGCAACACCAGCAACGGCTGGTTGAGGGAGAATTCGATAAATCGCCGCATCATGGTTTGCCGCTCGGCGCTGTTGGCGGCACTTTGGCCGCGCCCTCTGCGCCCTTCGCATTTTCAGGGGCTTGAGCGCCCGGTTTGGCTTTGTCGGTCGGGCCGCCAGCGCGCTCGCTGACCATTACCTGCTGCAGCAGCAGGTTGCCATTGACGACGACTTCTTCGCCCTCCTTCAAGCCGCCCATGACCGACATCATGCCATTGCTTTCCAGCCGCACCTTCACGCCGCGACGTTCGAATTGACGTTCACCGGTTTTAATGAACACGAAGCGGCGGATGCCATCCAGAAACACCGCCTTCTCGGGCACCGTAGGGTAATTGCTTTTGGGCATTGCGATACGCGCGGTAACAAACAGTTCGGCTTTGAGACGTCTGTCGGCGTTGGGGACATTGCCGCGCAGCTTCAAGGTGCGCGACACCGGATCGATATAGTCCGCGATCTGCTTCAGTTCACCGGCAAAGGTATCGTCCGGATACTGGTTACTCATGACAATGATGGGCGTGCCAGGCTTCAGAGGGCCAAGATCGGCTTCAGCCGCATCGAGCTGCACCCACAATTTGCTCGGGTCGGTCACCACAAACTGGGGGGCGCCCGGCTGGTCGGGGCGCAACTCCTGCCCCGGATTGAGGTTGCGCTCCACCACCGTCCCGGTGATCGGGCTCACTAGCGGAAAACGCTGGTCCACGTTGCGCGTATTACCGTACAGCTTAAGCCGCGCTTCGGCGCGATTGGCTTCCGCCTCGGCGTTCGCATAATCCGCCTCCGCTTGCTGCAAATCTTTGCCGGCGGCGACACCGCTGGCGGCCAACTCTTTGACGCGAGCGAGCGACTTCGTGGTCAACGCGAGCGACGACTGGGCCTTGCGGGCATCCGATTGTGCAACTGCAAAGTCCGGCGACTGCAACTCAGCCAGCACTTGTCCGACAACGACTCGATCACCGACATTGGCAATGACACGGCTGACTCGCCCGGCAAATGGGGTAAATACGCGTACGGTGCGGTCTTCATCCCATACCAGCCGGCCTGGGACGCTTAGCTCGCGCTCGTGCGGCGCCTCAACCTTCGCCGTCGCGATGCGCCTCAGCGCGCTGCCCGATGCCGGAAAGATAATGGCGTCGCCACTGACCTTGGGGCCATCATCCGCCATTGGTGTTTCTACCTTGGGCTGACAGGCCGCTAGCGCCGCGAGCAGCGTGATGGCGATAGCGCTTCTGGCCATCGCCGTCTTTAGTGCCTCTTTGTCGGCTGCGCGCAAGCGACAGGTATGAATACGGTTCATCATGGTTTTTCTTCCATCATCAGTTCGGTGCTTGCCGCCCACTGCGCCCAGGCTTTGCCCGCGTCGGCACGTGCCGACGCGGCATCAAGTTCCACCTGCTTCAGCACGCGACGCGCATCAAGCAGGTCGAGCACACCGGTAGCCCCCTTGGAATAGGCAAATTCGGCACCCTTGGCGACCTCGCGTGCGAGCGGCAGAATGTCGCGCTCAACCCGCACGACCCGCTCAGCCGCCGCACGCCAGCCGTCAGCGGCAAGACGTGCATCGACACGGCCTTGGGCATCGAGCCGCAGCAAGGCATCGCGTGCCACCTGCAAATCCACCGCTGCTCGCTTTACCTCGCCTTCGTTGGCGTGCCGCACCGAAAGCGGAATCGAAACATACAGACTGAAGGAATTACCGGTGCCTTGCGGGTCTGTGTCCGAAGCCGGCCAGCGATCGAACTGTGCGCTGACGGTCACATCGCGCTTGGAAATGCTCCGTGCAAGTTCGCGTATAGCCTCGGCGGATTCGATACGCTTCATTGCAGCGATCACATCGGCACGTCTTTCCAGATTTACCTTACTGCCTGCTGCCGTATCGGCCGACGGAAGCTCCACAGGCAAAACTACCAGATCGGCAGTACCCTGTTCGGCGCCAATCGACTTCGCAAAATCGGCGCGCGCCTTGCGAATATCGACCTCGGCCTGGCGCAGATCGTTGCGGGCACGCGCATCATCGAGGCGAAAACGATTGGCTTCGTTGGGGGCCACATCGCCCACCTTGAGGCGCTTTTCGGCAGCTCCCAGACTCTCGCCGGCATAACTGACAAATTCACGCTGCACCGCCACGCGCGCCTGCTGGAACGCCAGCTCGAAAAAATTCTGCCGCAGCAACTGGCGCTGCTGGCGCAGCACATCCTGCAGGTCCGCACGCGCGGCACCAATGGCCGCGTCCGCCTGCTGTTCACGCAGCGCCGCTTTGCCGCCGCGTTCCACCAGTTGATCGAGCCGGATGGAACTGTCGATGGTCTTATCGCGCAGTGGTCCACCGCCAACGCCCACATGCGGGTTGATGTTCGATGCGCCCAGCGTCAGGTTGGGGTTCGGACGCTGGCCGGCAGTGATGCGGTCGGCCTCGGCAGCTTCGAGCGCGCGCCGCGCCGCCAGCACGTCGCGATTGCACAGCGCCAGACGCGATTCGGCAACACTCAAGGGAAGGGAAACGGAAATGCCCTCGGCACGACCGGGCGGCAACGGCGGGCACGACTGCGCTGCCGCCAGCAGCGGCATGGCGATCATCAGGCACAGCGCGGGAATGGCGCCCTTCAATGGGGAGTGGCTAAACATCACGGGGTCCGGGAGGGCATTACGATTATTGAATAGCAACGAGCCTGGTGATCGTCTTTTTGGCCATGGGGAATAGCCGACGTTTTCCGAAGCCGCGCTTTGGTAATGCCCAGAGTAGGCATCAGCGCTTACAGTGGCCTTACATGAGGCGATGGCCGCCGCCGGCGCGTGGGCAGTGTCTCAGTTTGAATGTAACGTGAAAATTCTACTCACTAATCAACGCAGTGTAGTCTTCCCCAAATCAAATTTTTGGAGGGTTTAGGCAATGCGCAGAATGCCCAAATCTCATCACACTGAATGCGCTTGCAAGGTAGGTTGCGGAGCATTTCGCCCCGATAGATCGAACAGGCGGCGCCAACATCGACCAGCAGCTTCATGACCATATTTATGCCTACGTCGCAGAGGCGTGACGTAGCTCGGAGGCTATTGCCTTCAAAAGCAATGCAGGATTTTGGCGCGGTCAGTAAGGCTTAAGCAGTTTATTGTGTAATCTCCATATGAAAGGTTGACAATCCCGTTCTTACGGTTGACAATACAAACCAGTTAAGTTGTCAATATAAACGGTAAGATTGACAATTTTTATAAGGAGGTTTCCAATGACCGGCGTTAGAACTAGAGGTGAAGATGTTCGCAAATACATTCTCACGCATATAGAAAAACACCCTGCCAATATAAGCAAGATCACAGCAGAGCATTTCGGCATAACTCGCCAAGCTGTAAATAAACATCTACAAAAACTGACTACAGAAAAAGCTCTAGCTGAAAAGGGAAATACGCGAAATAGAAGCTACACAATCGTTCCGCTATCTAGTTGGATACAGACTTACCGAATAGCTCCCGGAATAGCGGAAGATTTGGTTTGGAGGAATGACATAAGTCCGACCCTGAATCATTTGCCAGACAATGTGCTTAATATTTGGCACTATGGATTTACCGAAATGTTCAACAATGCCATTGACCATTCCGGTGGCGTTTCAATAATTGTGCAGATCGCCAAAACTGCGGCTGATACTCAGATTCTCATACGTGACGACGGCATTGGAATTTTTAAGAAAATTCAGGCTGAGTTGGGCCTTCTGGATGAACGGCACGCCGTCTTTGAGCTTGCTAAAGGCAAGTTGACTACCGATCCTCAAAACCACTCCGGAGAAGGCATCTTCTTCTCCTCTCGAATGTTTGACTCCTTTACCATTCTTTCTGGTGGAGTTTGGTTCAACCACAAGTTTGGCACTCCCGAGGACTGGATACTAGATCAACAAGACGCAAGCGGAACAACTGTGTTCATGAAGTTGCACAATCACACGGCCCGCAAAACCAAAAAAATATTCAACCAATATTCGTCGGGAGACGAGTATGGCTTTACCAAGACGGTTGTTCCCGTAAGGCTCGCTCAATATGGAGCTGAGGCACTTATTTCCAGATCACAAGCAAAGCGATTGTTAGCTAGGATCGAGCTATTCAAAAAAGTCTTGTTTGACTTTAAAGAGGTCCAAGAAATAGGCCAAGCATTTGCCGACGAAATATTCAGGGTATTTGCAAATCAACACCCTGAGATTGAGCTACAGCCTATTAACTATAACGTCGAAATAAAACAAATGATTCAAAGAGCACGAGCAGGAACAGGAGCAATCGCGCAATAGAATTTCTTTTTCTTTTTTTCCCACGTATTTAGGCGATCTTTTACTTTAATTTGATCGCCAATTTGAGAAGCAAGATATTTGTGATTGTTAATCTTCGCGGACTGAACCACAGACATCACAATTGCCCTCGTCGCTTGATCGACAATGAATTTTGCGAGCTGATTTATGTCTTTTTAGGCATTGCCTAGAATAGCACTGCGGCTTATCTGGCTCAAATACCCTTACATTCAAACTGAGACACTACCGGCGCGTGGTCCGATTTGGCGCAGCCTGCCTTTCCAAGCGACAATAGTGGTTTGCATTCCTCAAGACGCAAGACGCCCCATGGCCACCGGCAAAAATCCTCCCGCAAACGATGCGTCCGCCTCCGCCACAGACGGCGCTCATATCACCAATTTCATCCGCAATATCATCGACGCCGACTTGAGCGCCGGAAAATATGCCGCTCGCCATTGGGCAGGGTTGCCCGGCCCGGCATCGGTGCAGACGCCCGCACCTGCCGACCCGGCGAAAATTCGCACCCGCTTTCCGCCTGAGCCGAATGGCTATCTGCATTTTGGACATGCCAAATCGATTCTGCTCAATTTCGGCCTGGCCGCCGATTACGCCGGCGCCTGCCATCTGCGCTTCGACGACACCAATCCGGAAAAGGAAGACCAGGAATACGTCGATTCGATCATCGATTCGGTGCACTGGCTGGGCGGCGATTATTCGGCATTCGGGCGCGAGCATTTGTATTTCGCCAGCGATTACTTCGATTATTTTTATCAGTTTGCCGAGACCCTGATCGAGCAGGGCCTCGCCTATGTCGATTCGCAATCGGCAGAAGAAATGCGCGCTGCACGTGGTTCGCTCACCGAAGCGGGCAAGGATTCGCCGTTCCGCAATCGCAGCGTGGCTGAAAATCTGGCCCTGTTCCGCGACATGCGCGATGGCAAACACGCTGAAGGCACCCATATCCTGCGCGCCAAAATCGACATGGCCTCGCCCAATATCAATTTGCGCGACCCGGCCATTTACCGCATCAAGCATGCGCATCACCACCGCACCGGCGACAAATGGTGCATTTACCCGATGTACGCCTACGCCCACCCGATCGAGGACGCGCTGGAGAACATCACCCACTCGATCTGCACCCTGGAGTTTGAAGACCAGCGGCCCTGGTACGACTGGCTGCTGGCCAAGCTTGCCGAGTTCGGCCTGTTCGAAAAACCGCTGCCGCAGCAAATCGAATTCTCGCGCCTCAACCTCACTTACATCATCACCAGCAAGCGCTACCTGAAGCAGCTGGTTGACCAGAAGCATGTCGATGACTGGGATGACCCGCGCATGCCGACCATCGTCGGCGCGCGCCGCCGCGGCTTCACGCCGCAAGGCTTCAAATTGTTTGCGCAACGCATCGGCGTGTCGAAATCCGACTCATGGATCGATATGAGCGTGCTCGAAGATGCGCAGCGCGAAGTGCTTAACGAGTCCTGCGAGCGGCGCATGGCGGTGCTGAACCCGCTGAAGCTGATCATCGACAATTACCCGGCTGGGCAAAGCGAAGAATGTTTTGCGCCGAATCACCCGCAAAAGCCGGAGCTGGGCAAGCGCGCCGTGCCGTTCTCGCGCGAGCTGTGGATTGAGCGCGAAGACTTCGAGGAAACCCCGCCCAAGGGTTATTTCCGCCTGTTCCCAGGCAACCGGGTGCGGCTGCGCTACGGCTATGTGCTGCAGTGCATCGGTTGCGACAAGGATGCGGACGGCAAGGTGGTCGCGGTGCATTGCGAATATCTGCCCGACTCGAAATCCGGCACAGCGGGCGCCGACACCTACAAGGTCAAGGGCAATATCCACTGGATCTCGGTTGCGCACGCTTATGAGTGCGAAGTGCGCCTGTTCGATCGCCTGTTCAAGGTCCCGCATCCCGGTCGCGAGTCCGGAAATTTTCTGGACGACATCAATCCCGAGGCCAAGCAGGTCATTACCGCCTGGCTGGAACCGGCCTTGCAAGACGCCAAGCCGGATCAGCGCTACCAGTTTGAGCGACATGGTTACTTCGTTGCCGATCGCGTCGATTCAACGCCGGGCAAGCCGGTCTTCAATCGCGCCGTGACCTTGCGCGATGGCTGGGCGGGAAGCCACAAATAATTGTCACAATCTTCACGAATTTAACGATCTTCAACCCAGAGGGAGAGCATTTCATGTTGAGCAGATTCGGCGCTGTATTGGTTGCCACCGTTATTGCTGTCGCCATGCCGGTTGCGCCGGTTCTGGCCCAGCCCAGTCCGCCAGCGGCCGTCGCACCGTACGATGTCAAGGCCAACTACACCAAGTACGAATTCCGCGTGCCGATGCGCGATGGTGCGAAGCTGTTCACATCGGTATACGTCCCCAAAGATCAAACTAAACCCTGGCCGTTCCTGATGGTGCGCACGCCCTACAGCGTGGCCCCCTATGGCGCCGATTTCTACAAGAAGACGCTGGGCCCCACCGAGGATTTCGACAAGGCCGGTTTCATCTATGTTTTCCAGGACGTGCGCGGCCGCTATATGTCGGAAGGCACCTGGCTGGAAATGACTCCGCATAAAGCGGCGAAGGCATCCGCCAGGGACATCGACGAAAGCAGCGATACCTACGACACCGTCGAATGGCTGCTGAAGAATGTGCCGAACAACAACGGCAAAGTCGGCATGTGGGGCATTTCCTACCCCGGCTTCTATGTCTCGGCCGGCATCATCGATTCGCATCCGGCGATCAAGGCGGCTTCGCCGCAGGCGCCGGTCACCGATATGTTCATGGGCGACGACTCCTATCACGGCGGCGCGTTCATGCTGGCCTCCAACTTCGGCTTCTACTCCGCATTCAAGCAACAGAAAAACCCGACCGTGCAACCGAAAAAATGGGATCGCTTCGAATATGAAACCGAAGACGCTTACCAGTTCTACCTGAAGCACGGCACCATCGCCAATCTCGACAAGCTGCTCGCCGGGCCGGAACACTTCGCGTGGAAAAACGGCATCGACAATGACGTCTATAACGACTACTGGAAATCGCGCAATATTTCGGCGCATTTGAAGGGTGTGAAAGCCGCCGTGCTGACCGTCGGTGGCTGGTTCGACCTGGAAGACCCGATGGGCCCGTTCCTGACCTATCGCGCCATCAAGAAAAACAATTCAGGCATCTACAACGGCATCGTGATGGGCCCCTGGGTACACGGCGGCTGGGCGCGCACCGAGGGCGTGCATCTCGGCATGGTCGACTTCGCGATGAAGAACAGCGAGTTCTTCATGAAAAAAATCCAGTTGCCGTTCTTTGAGCAATATCTGAAAGGCAGCGCTGATGCCAAGCTGCCCGAAGCTTATGTGTTCGAGACCGGCACCAATATCTGGCGGCAGTTTGCGCAATGGCCGCCGAAACAGGTGCAGGCTAAAACGCTGTATTTCCGCGAGGGCGGTATGTTGTCTTTCGATGCCCCTCGCGCCGACAAGAGCAGCTATGACGAATATGTGAGCGACCCGGCCAAGCCGGTGCCGTTCATCGCCTATACCGCGCCAAATGTGCCGCAGGAGTATGTGATCGGCGACCAGCGTTTCGCATCGACGCGTACCGATGTGTTGACCTACCAGACCGAGCTACTGGAAGAAGACGTGACTATCGCCGGACCGATTTCGCCGCGCCTGTTCGTCTCGACCACCGGCAGCGATAGCGACTGGGTAGTGAAGCTGATCGATGTCTATCCGCCGGAGTGGGAAGAGGATGCCGCCGCAACCGGTGGCGGTGATCGCCCGAAAGATATCCCGCCACCGAAAATCCGCAAGGCAGGCTACCAGCAGCTGGTGCGCGGCGAGCCCTTGCGCGGCAAGTTCCGCAACAGCATGGAAAAGCCTGAGGCGATGACACCGGGCAAGGTGGAAGCGATCAACTTCGAGATCCCCGATATGCTGCACAATTTCCGTCGCGGCCATCGCATCATGGTGCAGGTGCAATCCTCCTGGTTCCCGCTGATCGACCGCAACCCACAGGTGTTCATGCGCATTCCCGATGCCAAGCCGGAAGACTTCAAGGCGGCCACACAGCGGGTGTATCGTACGGCAGCGCAAGCCTCCGGTGTAATGCTGCAGATCATGCCGGGCAACGCAAAATAAAAATTGCCGTATTTACATTTGGGGAGAACACCATGGGTTTATTGAAATTTTCGGTCGCCAAGGAGCAAGCGTGCGCGCGCTCACCACAACGTCATTCCTCCCCTTTGAAAGAGGCCTTTGGGGGGGAGCGAAGCGAGGGGGCAGTGCGATGGTCAATATTGGGCAACGATCCTAAATCCCCCTCAATCCCCCTTTTCCAAAGGGGGAAGTACTCCGTGGACGGCACGCCTCATGCATGCCCTATCGAACTTAAACGAACGCCTTTGAAAACAACAGTCGGCGTCGCCTTGCTCACCGCAACGTCTCTGCTGCTGGGCGCGACTCAAGCCGTCGCGAAAACCTGGCCTGACCATCCGATCAAATGGGTGGTGCCCTTTTCAGCCGGTGGCGCCAATGATGTGGTCGCGCGTGCGGCAGCAGAAGCGGTCAGCCGTCGTCTCGGCCAGCCGATCATCATCGAGAACAAGCCGGGCGCGGGTGCGGTGATCGGCACCGACTACGTGGCCAAGAGCAAGCCGGATGGCTACACCTTCCTGATCGGCGCGGCGGGTGTGGTGACCAACAGCTTCCTCAACGAAAAAATTCCCTATTCGGACAGCGATCTCGTGCCGGTAGCGATGATTGCCTCCAGCCCCTCGGTGATCGTGGTCCACCCCAGCCTGCCGGTGAACAACCTCAAGGAATTCATCGAGTACGCCAAGAAGCAGGGCAAGGATGGCGCCAATTTCGCCACCGCCGGCAGCGGCAGCACACCGCATTTCGTGATCGAAATGCTGAAAGAAGGCAGCGGCGCCAACTTCACGTCGATACCGTTCAAGAGCGGTCAGGAAAGCGTTACCGCGGTGCTGGGCAATCAGGTCACCGCCACCTCGGAATCGAGCGTGGTGGTATTGCCGCATATCAAGGCCGGCACCTTGAAGGCGCTGGCGGCAACGTCCGAAGCCCGCATGACCGCCTACCCGAATATTCCGACCGCCGCCGAGCAGGGCTTCAAGGGCGTGCGCATCGGCCACTGGGCCGGACTGTTCGCCCCCAAGGGCACGCCGGTCGCGATCATCGAGCGCATGAATGCCGAAATTCAGGCCGCGCTGAAGACCAAGGAGTTGCAGGACAAGTTGCTGCCCAGCGGAATCGAGCCGGTGCCGGGCAGCGTTGCCCAGTTCGCTACTTTCATCGCCAGTGAACGCGAGCGCCTTGGCCGCATCGCCAAAAAAGCCGGGATGAAGTCGGATCACTGATAGGCTGATTCAAGACGCGTTCAAACGCGACAGCATTCAATTTCAAATAATGAAAGTCCAGTATTGGCGGGGTGTTTGGAGCATTTTTGCCCTGAAAGCCGCACCAGTGCTGGAGTTTGATATTTTAAGCCCTCAACATCGCCCCAGTTCAGCCGCGGAGATATTCCATGCAAATCGCTTTATTCGGCCTCGCCTTTGTGATCGGCGTGCTGGTGCCGGTTCAAGCTGCACTCAACCATTCGCTCAAAGTCACGGCCGACAGCGGTGCGGTATTTGCGGCGCTGATCTCGTTCATCGTCGGCACCGTTGCCCTGATCGCAGTCAACCTCGCCTCGGGTGAAAAATGGATCAGCGTGCAGAAGCTCGGCGATGCCTCGCTATGGCAATTCGCCGGCGGCTTGATCGGCGCGATGTTCGTGTTCGGCACTACCCTGCTGGCGCCACGCATCGGGCTGGCCGACATGGCCTGCCTGATCATTGCCGGACAAATCCTCGCCTCACTGGCCTTCGACCGCTACGGCCTGCTCGGTCTTGCCACGCGTGAAATCGGCGCGGCGCGCATGGTCGGCGCGGTACTGGTCATCGCCGGCGCGCTTCTCGTCAATTACGGCGACCGATTGAAAATAGGATAGCGTCACATGGTCGATGTTCTGGTTATCGGCGGCGGCAATGCGGCTCTTTGTGCGGCCCTGATGGCGCGCGAAGCAGGCGCCTCGGTAATGTTGCTCGAGGCCGCTCCAAAAGAGTGGCGCGGTGGCAATTCGCAGCACGTGCGCAATCTGCGCTGCATGCACGACGCGCCACAGGATGTGCTGCTCGACACCTACAGTGAAGAAGAATTCTGGCAGGATCTGCTCAAGGTCACCGGCGGTTTGACCGACGAAAAGCTGGCGCGCCTGACGATACGCGAGTCCGCCAACTGCCGCGAGTGGATGCGCAAACACGGCGTGAATTTCCAGCCTTCGCTGTCGGGCACCCTGCACCTGGCGCGTACCAATGCCTTTTTCATGGGCGGCGGCAAGGCGCTGGTCAATGCCTATTACCGCAGCGCCGAAGCCCTCGGCGTGCAGATTCGCTACAACGCGCCGGTCGATGCGCTCGAACTCGATAACGGCCGCTTCGTGGCGGCACGCATCGGTACCGAGCGCATCGCAGCGAAAACCTGCGTACTCGCCGCCGGTGGCTTTGAATCAAATCGCGAATGGCTGCGCGAAGCCTGGGGACAGAACGAGGAAGGCGAATGGCCGGCCGATAATTTCCTGATTCGCGGCACGCGCTTCAATATGGGCGTGCTGCTGAAATTCATGATCGATGCGGGTGCCGATTCCATCGGCGATGTCTCGCAATCGCATTGGGTGGCTTTCGACGCGCGTGCGCCGCTATACGACGGCGGCATCAGCCCGCGCGTGGACTGCGTGTCGCTGGGCATCATGCTCAATCGCAACGCCGAACGTTTTTACGACGAGGGCGAAGACTTCTGGCCGAAGCGCTATGCCATCTGGGGCCGGCTGGTCGCGCAGCAGCCGGGGCAGACCGGCTTTTCCATCATCGACGCCAAGGCCATCGGACGCTTCATGCCGCCGGTGTTCCCGGGCGCCACCGCGCAGACGCTGCCCGGGCTGGCGCGCGCGCTCGGCCTGCCCGAGGCGGCGTTCGTCGACACGCTGGCGCGCTACAACGCCGCCTGCCGCGCCGGCACC
>JANMXS010000320.1:0-2681 GCA_031394335.1 Burkholderiales bacterium | reverse complement strand
CCCAATCGTAACGGCTTGCGGCCGTATATGCCCTTGTGGGATGTGCGCGGCAAGGCAGACGTGCAAAACGTGCGCTGCATGCAAGACTGCAAGCAGGAAATGGAGCATATGTCCGCGCTGCCGGATTACGCGCGCAATCAGCATGGCAATCTTGCCGAACAGAACCGGCATATCGGCCCGACACGCGGTACCGATACCGTGCTGCCGGCAAAATCCGCGACGGGTTCAATGTCCAGTTCAGTGCGAGGCACGAGCGCATTATCGGCGCGCGAGCTTGCGCAAAAGTACACCTGCACTGCCTGTCACCAATCTGATCGCAAGCTGGTCGGGCCCAGTCATGCCGAGATCGCCGCCAGGTACCGGGGTAACGCCGCTGCCGAGGCCCTGCTGATGGCCAAGGTGAGAGCCGGTGGATCGGGAACATGGGGGGAAAACGTAATGCCTCCGCACACCAATATCAGCGATGAAGACCTTCGTGCGCTGGTGCGCTGGAGCTTGTCCGGCGGCAATTAGTCCCCACATTGAAACAAGGTATGATTAATCGAACAAGCTTGTCGGCAATGATTTTACAAACAGTTGCAGGATTTCCCTCGCAAGGAGCAAGAAATGAATAGAAGAGACGCATTGAAAGCATCCGGTGGAACCGTGGTCATGGCGCTGGCGGCGTCTGCAGGACTTATCAAGCCGGAATTCGCGGATGCGCAGGAATGGAATAAAAATGCTTTCGACGGCAAAAGCCTGAACGAAGTGGTGAAAGCGATGGGCGGCGCCACGGCGACCGAATCGAAGGACGTTTCCTTTGTGAACGCGCCGGACATCGCCGAAAACGGCGCCGTAGTCCCGATCGGCGCCACCAGCAAAATTCCGAAGACGGAGTCGATCTCGATACTGGTCGAAAAAAATCCGAGCGCGCTGTCGGCCACCTTCAGCATCCCGGACGGCACCGAACCCACAGTGTCAACACGCGTGAAGATGGGCCAGACCTCGAACATCTATGCGCTGGTGAAGGCCGACGGCAAATATTTTTACGCGGTCAAGGAAGTCAAGGTCACCCTGGGCGGCTGTGGCGGTTGAGCGACGTCAATTCACGCAGTTCACAATCATTAAATTATCGACGCGCACCTGGTAAAAGAGCGTTGGTAGCAAAGGAGAAACCATGGCAGATCCGATGAGAATTCGTGCCCAGTTGATGGGTGACAAGGTTGATGTTCGTGTGTTGATGGCGCATGAAATGGAAACTGGCCAGCGCAAGGATGCCGCCGGAAAAGTGGTGCCGGCGTGGTTTATTCAAAGCGTCAACGCGACCTGCAATGGCAAGACGGTTCTGTCCGCACAATGGGGGCCGTCAATCTCGAAAAATCCAACACTGGCCTTTCGTTTCAGCGGCGCCAAGGTCGGCGACAAGGTCGTCGTCACCTGGGTGGATAACCGGGGCGAGAAACGCGCCGACGAAGTCGCTATCACGGCGGCATCATGATCTCGCGCTCGCGTCGGATGGCGATATGGGGCGCACTGGCTTGTTGTGCATCGATGCTGACGCTGGCCGCCTATGCGGCTCCCGCCGCGTCGGCCGCCAAGGATGATCCCGTCAAGGTGGTCTATCACGTCAGCGAAGGCATTGACCAGGCGACCGCAGCGTTGCGTAACGTGCGCAACCATTTGTCTGCCGATCCGACCGCAAAGATCGTGGTGGTGACGCATGCCAATGGCATCGATTTTCTGCTCGACGGCGCCAAGGACAAAAACGGCAACCTGTTCGACGCGAATGTGCAGGAGCTGGTCAAGATGGGCGTAGAGTTCCGGGTGTGCAAGATCACGCTGCAGCGCCGCAACATCGATCCCAAGCGCGTGATCGAAGAAGCGACCCTGGTGCCCAGTGGAGTAGCTGAGGTCGCGCGCCTGCAAGCCAAAGAAGGTTTTGTGTATTTGAAGCCGTAGTCGCAAAAAAGAGCTGGCCCCACGCAGCCAACAACTATCGGAGGAAGCATGCAAAAGTTAATCTGGGCGGGTACCGCCGTATTACTGGCGTTGACCGCTGCCGCGTTTACCGCGAATCCGGTGGGTGCGCAGGCCGCGAACCAAAGCGGCGATGCCACGCTGAAGGAAATCGAACGCTATCGCCAGACCCTGGCTGACGGCAACCCGGCCGAACTATGGGAGGCGCGCGGTGAAGACTTGTGGAAGCAGAAGCGCGGGCCGAACAAGGTTTCCTTCGAGTCATGCGATCTCGGCGTTGGCCCCGGGGTAGTGAAGGGCGCCTATACCGTGCTGCCCAAGTATTTCGAAGACAGTGGCAAGGTCGAAGATCTCGAATCACGCTTGGTCACCTGCATGGTCATGCTGCAGGGCTACACCTATGCACAGGCCACCAAGGGGCCGTTCGGCGGACCCGACAACAAATCCGATATCGAAGCGCTGGTGGCGTATGTGACGGCTGCGTCACGCGGCATGAAGATGAATGTGTCCCTGAAGAACCCGGCGGAAAAGGAAGCCTACGAAATCGGCAGGAAGATGTTCTTCCATCGCAGTGGCCCGCATGATTTCGGCTGTGTCACCTGTCATGGCGTCGACAAGCAACGCATCCGCTTGCAGGAGCTGCCCAACCTGCTGAATCCGGCCGATGCAAAACAGGCCTACACCAGCTGGCCCGCATATCGCGTGTCGCAGGGTGAGTTGCGCAC
>JANMXS010000319.1:0-3601 GCA_031394335.1 Burkholderiales bacterium | reverse complement strand
CGCAATACCGCCCAAGGCCAGAATGCGGGTGCTGGTCGGCAGGCTCACGAGCTCATTGCGCAAAAAACCGTTGCAGGTCCTGATCTCCGCGGGCGTAGGTTTATTCCCTGGTGGCAGGCATTTCACCGCGTTCGAGATGCGACAGCCGATCAGCTTCAACCCGTCATCCACACTTACTGATTGGGCCCGCGACGCGTAGCCGAACTTGTGCAGGGTTTCATACAGCAGGACACCGGCATAGTCACCGGTGAAGGGGCGACCCGTTGCGTTGGCGCCATGCATACCGGGCGCCAATCCCACCACAAATAGTTTGGGGTCATCAACCCCGAACGGCGGTACCGGCTTGCAAAAGTAGCTGGGGTATTCGCGCTTGGTCTCGGCCAGAAAATCCGCGAGTCGCTCGCACTGGTGGCAGTTGGCGTCATACACAGCGTTGATCACGGATTTTTTCATGGTCCCTGAGTAATAGAAGCAGCGACAAAAACAATAAGGGCACGGAGTTCCGTGCCCTTGACAGACCGTGCCGTGAATTCCACAGCGCCGGCAACTATGGCGAAACTACACGCGGCGGCGGTATTCGCCGGTGCGCGTATCGATCTCGATCTTGTCGCCGCTTTCACAAAACAACGGTACCGATACCTGGAATCCGGTGCCGACCAATGTGGATGGCTTCATTACCTTGCCGGACGTATCGCCGCGCACGGCCGGATCGGTGATGATTTCGCGGTTGACGGAGGTTGGCAGTTCCACTGAAATGGCGCGGCTGTCATAAAACGTCAGCTCACAGACCATCCCGTCTTCGAGGTAGTTGAGCGCGTCGGTCATATTTTCTGCCTCAACCTCGTACTGGTTGTACTCGGCATCCATGAATACATACATGGGGTCGGAGAAATACGAGTAGGTCACTTCTTTTTTTTCCAGCGAGACCACTTCAAACTTGTCGTCGGCCTTGTATACCGTCTCCATGCCGGAAGCAGTGAGCAAATTCTTGAATTTCATTTTGACCACAGCAGCGCTGCGTCCGCCTTTGTTGTACTCGGCCTTCAAAACAACCATCGGGTCTTTGCCGATCATGACGACGTTGCCGGCGCGGAGTTCTTGTGCGATTTTCATGGGATAAACTTTCGTGCAGTTAGGGAATACGGGCTTGGCGGACCCGGAATTACGAAGAATTCGAAGAACGCATTCAATATGCGTTCTATTGGCGAATCAGGCCCGGCAAAGCCTTAAATTTTAGCGGTTTTCTGGTAAAAAGTCACCAAATTGGTTGCCAAATCGGGGCTTTTTGCAAGGTTTTGAGCCCATGATCTGGCGTGAGCTTGCAGTATGTCTATCTGCGCCATGAACCCGTTCCACGCAACCACCATGGCGGCCGAGTCCTGTGCATTCCAGGCGCGCGTAAGTTCCCGTAGCGCAGCTGCGGCCGGCGCCACCAAGCCCGCGCAGTAGATATCCAGGAACGCATTCAATTTGGCCCAATGCGCGCCTTCGTCCTGGGGATAGATGTGCCAGATGAATGGTTTAGCCGCCCACTGCGCACGCACGAAGGAATCCTCGCCACGAACGAACAGGACGTCGTGCGACCACAGCATTTGGTCAAAACCTTGCTGTGCAATGAATTCAGGCAAACATAACGCGAATGTGGGGGCCAGTCGAGCCGCCTCATTCGCCAGTGCGCTTTCGGGAATGGTGCATTCCTGCACACGGGCGGCACCGGTGCCGGCTTCCCATGCGCTGAACAGCGCCGGCAGCGCGGCGTTCTGATAGCCGAACAAGAAAACCCGCTGCCGCTGCGTGCGCTGGCCCTGCTGTGCATGAAAAAAACGGTTTCTTCGCTCGAGCAGGTCCCACTCTCGCAACAAGCCACCGGTATCCGTGCCAAAGCCCGGGAAGAAAAAATACTTGCTGAGGCCGGTTTGTGGATGAATCGATGGCAGCAGATGATGCGTGCCTACCCAAGCCTCCGCGCTTAAATACTCCAGGTTGAGCCATACCGGCGGCCTCGTAGAAGTCACCATGGCGGCAATATAGGCGGCTGGAAGTTCGCAGCCAAAAGCTTCAATAACCAATGCCGATGGTGACAGCGCAATTGACTGTGACCAGCGATGCACGCTGATGCCGTCAATAAGCTGTTCGTCCAGGAGCGGGTTGGTCGCGGGGGCCAATTTCTGCAGGCTGGCCAGATCGTCCACGACCAATCGCACCTTGATCCCGAACTCAAGCACGAGCTGCTGTGCGAGCCGCCAGGTTACGCCTGCGTCGCCGAAATTATCGACGACATGGCAGAAAATATCGCAGTTAAAACGTGTTTCGGATTTCAATCGATACCGATGCCGGCCACATTGGCGCGCGCCGCCTGATAACGAGCGTTCGAAACGAGATCGGTGGTCTGCTGCTGTGCGCGCATGCGCTCCGCACGTCCGGCAAGTTCGCTGCCGGCCCTCACGCCCCGCGCAACCAGCCCGGCCAGCAGTTCGTCACAGTGGGGCGGATCATTGCATAGCAGCACCATATCGCAGCCTGCCTCGAAGGCGGCCTCGGCGCGCGCCACCACGCCACCGGCAACAGACGCACCTTCCATCGACAAGTCATCGGAAAAAATCATCCCCTGGAAGCCGAGTTGATCGCGCAGGATCTGCTGCAGCCAAACCCTGGAAAATCCCGCTGGCTTAGCATCAACCTGATCGTAGATCACATGGGCGGGCATCACCGAATCCAGCTCACCGCTCAGGGTTTGAAATGGAAACAGGTCTTCCGCGCGAATCGCTTCTTCGTGGCGCTCGTCGCGGGGAATTTCGTGATGCGAATCGGCGCGCACATACCCGTGTCCCGGAAAATGTTTGCCACAATTGGCCACACCCGCCTCGCGCAGGCCACGCATCAGCGCACCTGCCAGTGCAGCAACGATCATGGGCTGACGATGAAACGCACGATTACCGATCACGCCGCTCTCGCCCCAGTCGAGATCCAGTACCGGCGCAAAACTGAAGTCGACGCCGTGTGCAGCCAGCTCCGCTCCCATCACATAGCCGCAATCCATCGCAGCCTGCACTGCATCGGCTTCATTTCGCTGCCATAGCTCACCAAAGGCGCGCATCGGCGGAATCGCCGTAAACCCTTCACGAAAACGTTGCACCCGCCCGCCTTCGTGGTCCACTGCAATCAGCAGCGCCGGCTCGCGAAGCGCATGGATGCTGGCGGCCAGCTGTTTCAGCTGCTCTGGCGAGGCATAATTTCTGGCGAACAGGATTACAGCGCCGATCAGGGGGTGCTGCAAACGGGCAGTGTCTGCTGGCGTCAGTTGAAGTCCAAGGACATCGGCAACTACCGGACCCAGCGGAATTTTCAACCTCATGTTTTTTCCAGTATGACAAACGCAATCGCATGTTCGGATTCGTCCGAGATCGAAACATGCATTGAAGAAATATTCTGTGCAGCCAGCTTCGCGCCCAGTATCGCGGATGCATTCAGCAACGGTTTGCCACGCGAATCATGGCCGACGGCGACGTCATGCCAGCCGACATCAATACCGATGCCGGTGCCCCAGGCCTTGGAAAACGCTTCCTTGACCGCAAAACGTTTGGCCAGAAACCGTGCAGGC
>JANMXS010000318.1:0-8665 GCA_031394335.1 Burkholderiales bacterium | reverse complement strand
GGGAGGGTCACACGTTCGATTCGTGTCGAGGGCGCCATAAAAGTGAAACGACTCTTGCCTGTGTCTTTCTGTCACAGCAACCGGACTAGAGCTGGCCCCGTCTGAAATCAGCACGCTACCCCCCATCAAGATTTGTTGCGCGCGAACCCGCAACGACTAGGCGAGAAGCAGCGCAGATGACCTATTGGCGAGCTTTTTCAGGGCATTTTGGCTTGAAACCCGCGCCAAATGGCAATCCACGTCTTGCGCGACTCGCTTGCCGGATTTGACGCCGCTCACTTCAACTGCAACAAAAACTCCCGAAGTCCCCCCAGCAGCATTTCGATCGCAATCGCCGTCAGTATCAGCCCCATCAGGCGCTCGACAGCTTCCATGCCGCTTTTGCCGAACAGTTTTTCGATGCGCTCGCCGAGGCTCAGGATCAGGGCCGAGACCAGCATCGCGGCGGTGAGCGCAACGATCCACAGCCCCAGCTTGGCGGGTTCGCGCGAGACCATCAACATCACCGTGGCCAGCGCGGAAGGTCCTGCAATCAACGGGATGGCCAGCGGGACGATGAAGGGTTCGTGATCGAGGGTGTCACCAAAAATACCCTCGGGCGATTTGAACACCATGCGGATGGCGATCATGAACAGGATCACCCCGCCGGCGATCGACATGGCAATTTCGGAGAGATGCATGAGATCCAGAAACTGCCGGCCGAACAGCATGAAGGCGACGAGGATGCCGTAGGCGAGCGCGCATTCGCGCAGCACCACGCGGCGGCGGCGGGCCGGATCAACCTGCTTCAGCAGGGAGGCCACCACCGGCACATTGCCCAACGGGTCCAGCACCAAAAACAGCAGTACAAAGGCGGAGACAAGGTCGGCGTTCATGCGGCTTTTTCTTTTTCGGGTTGGTCAGAATAATTCAAGTCAGGCCCAATTCGGCGCGCAGTTTTTTGGTCAGCTTCATCGTCACCAGTTCGTGCGAGCGTTTGATGAGGCCTTTCAATTCGACGTCGCCCACGGCTTTCAGATCGTTTACCTGCACCCACTTGGCGCGCGCCAGATAGGGCGCGGGGATGAAGCCTGGGCGGTCGGTATATTGCAGAAACAGATCGTCATCGACCTTGAATGAAACCGTGGCGTGTCTGGTTTTGTCTTCGAAGGCCACGCAGAACATTTTTCCGCCTACTACGTACACCAGATCCACCTGCCACTTGATCTCGCCCTTGGCACCGGGCAGTGAGGCGCAGAATTTTTTGACGGCGGCGATGTTCATGGTGGGTATGCTCTGCGAATGCGGGTGCTGTTGTAGGGTGGGCAAAACCGAAGCGTGCCCACCTTCAGTGAGCGCGTCACCATGCTGTCCGCGTGGGTACGCTGCGCTTTTGCCCACCCTACAAAAAATACGTAGATACAGCAATGGCGCGGTGTTTGGAGCATTTTTGCCTCGAAAGGCGCACCAATGCTGGAGCTTTAAAAATTCAGCAATACGGACCTGCGGCGAAAAAATGAATCTTACTTCCCTGTCTGCGGCTTCGATTTATCGATCAGCTGATAAAACGTTTCGTTGGTTTTGATCATGCCCAGCTCGACGCGAGCGCGCTCTTCGATGGCATCGGTACCCTGCTTGAGATCACGCACCTCGGCATCAAGTCCCGCGTTGCGTGCAGCCAACTTCAGGTTCTTTTCCTGCTGCTGATCGACCAGGCGCGACATTTCCCACACACGCAGCCAGCTGCCCTTGCCCATCCACAGCGGATACTGGATCGCAATCAGGAAGCCGATGAGCGCGTAGCTGAGGTATTTCAATCTCTCATCCCGCCCGATGGAGACATTATTGTCATCGCAGGTTGTAGAACGCGGACTTGCCGGGATAACTTGCGGCGTCACCCAGTTCTTCCTCGATGCGCAGCAGCTGGTTGTATTTCGCCATGCGATCCGAGCGCGAGGCCGAGCCGGTCTTGATTTGCAGCGCATTAGTAGCGACCGCGATATCGGCAATGGTGGTGTCCTCGGTTTCGCCGGAGCGATGCGAGATCACCGAAGTGTAGCCGGCGCGCTTGGCCATTTCGATGGCGGCGAACGTTTCCGACAAGGTGCCGATTTGGTTGACCTTGATGAGGATCGAATTGGCGACGCCGCGCGCGATGCCCTCGCGCAGGATCTTGGTGTTGGTGACGAACAGATCGTCGCCGACCAGCTGCACTTTCTTGCCGAGCTTTTCGGTGAGAATTGCCCAGCCGTCCCAGTCGTCTTCGGCCATGCCGTCCTCGATGGAGACGATCGGGTATTTGTCGCACCAGGTGGCGAGGATGTCGGTGAACTGTGCCGAATTGAACGACAGCTTCTCGGCTTCAAAGCGGTACTTGCCTTCCTTGCGGAATTCGCTGGCGGCGCAATCGAGGCCGATCATCACGTCCTGCCCGGGAATGTAGCCGGCTTCTTCAATCGCCTTCAATACGTATTGAATCGCCGCTTCGTTATTGGCAAGGTTCGGCGCGAAGCCACCTTCGTCACCGACCGCGGTGCTCAATTTTTCGGCATGCAGGATTTTCTTCAGCGTATGGAAAATCTCCACGCCGGCGCGCAGCGCATCTTTGAAGGTCGGCAAGCCGACCGGGATGATCATGAACTCCTGTATGTCGAGCACATTGTCGGCATGTGCCCCGCCGTTGATGATGTTCATCATCGGCACCGGCATTTGCATCGGTGCGGCGCCACCGAGGTAGCGATACAGCGAGAGACCGGCTTCATCGGCCGAGGCCTTGGCGCAGGCCATCGACACCGCCAGAATCGCGTTGGCGCCGAGGCGCGCTTTGGTTTCCGTGCCGTCGAGCTCGATCATGGTCTTGTCGATGAACGCCTGCTCGGAGGCATCGAGGCCGATGATGGCTTCGCAGATTTCGGTGTTGACGTGTTCGACCGCTTTCAACACACCCTTGCCCATGTAACGCGTCATGTCGCCGTCCCGCAGCTCGATGGCTTCGCGCGAACCGGTCGAGGCACCGGAGGGAACCGCGGCGCGGCCGATCACGCCGGATTCAAGCAACACATCGGCTTCAACGGTGGGGTTGCCGCGGGAGTCGAGAATTTCGCGGGCGATTACGTCAACAATGGCAGTCATTTGTTTTCCGGTCCAATTTGTTTTTTTGATTCTTGTTCAAGCAGCATCGCGGCCAACCGTGAATCCTCAAAAATGTTTCACGCACTCACTTCTTTGCCACCAACCACACGCAGGCCGGCTTCACCATGCACACGCTTGTGCTGCTCGAGTGCCGCCTTGATGAACGATATGAACAGCGGATGCCCGACCCGTGGCGTGGAGGTGAATTCCGGGTGGAACTGGCAGCCGTAAAACCAGGGGTGCGGATGTTTTACCGGGTCGAGCTCGACCATCTCGGTGAGCGCTTCCGAATCGGTACGCGCCGACACCAGCAGGCCGGCGGCTTCGAGGCGCGGCACATAATGATTGTTGACCTCGTAGCGATGGCGGTGGCGCTCGCTGACATGCTCGCTCTGATAAATACGGTGCGCCAAGGTATCGCGCTTGACGGTGCAGGGCTGTGCGCCAAGACGCATGGTGCCTCCCAGGTTCGAGCTGGTATCGCGCTTTTCCACCTGACCATCGCGGTTTTGCCATTCGGTAATCAGCGCGATCACCGGATGCGGCGTATCCGCATTGAACTCGGTCGAGTTGGCATTGGCCAGGCCGACCACATTGCGTGCAAATTCAATGGTGGCGATCTGCATGCCCAGGCAAATACCCAGATACGGAATCCTGTTTTCGCGAGCGTATTTCACCGCGGCGATCTTGCCCTCGGTGCCGCGCTTGCCGAAGCCGCCGGGAACCAGGATTGCGTCCATTTTTTCCAGCGCCTTGGCCACACCGACCGGGCCTTCGGCTTCCAGTTGCTCGGAATCCATGTAGTGAATGCGCACCTTGGTTCGGGTATGGATACCGGCGTGGATCAGCGCTTCCGACAGCGATTTGTAGGAGTCGGCGAGGTCGACGTATTTGCCGACCATGGCGAGGTCGATAGCGTGCTCGGGATGTTCAAGCGCATTGACAATGTTGTCCCACATCGTCAGATCGGCCGGACGTGGCGTGAGATTCAGTTTGCGGCAGGCGATTTCGTCCAGCCCCTGCTTGTGCAGCATCGCCGGAATCTTGTAGATCGAATCGGTGTCGTAGCAGGAGATCACCGCGCCTACCGGTACATTGGTGAACAGCGCAATCTTGCGGCGGTCATCTTCCGGCAGGGTGCGATCGCTGCGACACATCACCACATCGGGCTGGATACCGATCTCGCGCAGCTCTTTCACACTGTGCTGCGTGGGCTTGGTCTTGATCTCGCCGGCGGACGGCAAATACGGCACCAGCGTCAGGTGGATATAACAGGTGTTTTCGCGGCCAAGCTCGACACCGACCTGGCGAATCGCCTCCAGAAACGGCAGCGACTCGATATCGCCCACCGTACCGCCGATTTCCACGATGCCGACTTCGGCATCAACAGTGGCGGCATAAATCGAATTCTTGATCTCGTCGGTGATGTGCGGAATAACCTGCACGGTACCGCCCAGATAATCACCGCGGCGCTCCTTGTTGATGACGCGCTCGTAAATCTGGCCAGTGGTGAAGTTGTTGGCCTTTTTCATCTTGGCCGTGACGAAGCGCTCGTAATGGCCCAGATCGAGGTCGGTCTCGGCGCCGTCTTCAGTGACGAACACCTCGCCGTGCTGAAAGGGCGACATCGTGCCAGGATCCACATTGATGTAGGGATCCAGCTTGACCATCGAGACTTTGATGCCACGGGATTCGAGAATGGAGGCGAGGGACGCGGCCGCGATCCCTTTGCCCAGAGAAGAAACGACACCGCCGGTAACGAAGATGTACTTGGTCATGGTGTGACCCCCAAGCAGGAAATTGAAATTATAGCGCAACCCGCTTTGTGACTCCAGCAAATAGCGTCACCACGGGCTGAATGCTTTAACATTCGGGGATGAAAGTTCACGGCAAGGCACGCACCAGCATCTGGGCAAATGAAGCGGCGCGCAGCGTTTCGATCATCGATCAGACGCTGCTGCCGTTCGTGGTGGAAGATCATCAACTTGTCACCCTGGTGCCGGCGGCTGACGCGATCCGCAGCATGCGGGTGCGCGGAGCGCCCCTGATAGGCGTAACGGCGGCCTATGGCATCGCCATGGCGATGCGCGACGACCCGGCAGATGGCGCGCTCAATCACGCCTGCCAAACCTTGCAGGCAACGCGGCCCACGGCAGTCAATCTTGCCTGGGCGATAGCGCGCATGCGTACCCTGTTGCAGCCGCTGCCTGCAGCCGCGCGCGCCGCTGCCGCCTGGGCCGAAGCCGGGCGCATCGCCCGCGAGGATGTCGCCACCAATCGCGCCATCGGCGAACACGGCCTTGCGCTGATTCGCGGGCTGCAACAGCAGCAGCAGCGCACCATCAATATCCTTACCCATTGCAATGCCGGCTGGATAGCTGCGGTCGACTGGGGCACCGCGCTGGCGCCGATTTATCTGGCGCACGACAGCGGTATCCCGGTGCATGTCTGGGTGGACGAAACCCGGCCGCGCAACCAGGGCCTGCTGACCGCCTGGGAGTTGCGCGAGCACGGCGTGCCACATACTTATATCGTCGATAACGCCGGCGGGCACTTCATGCAGCATGGCCAGATCGACATGGTGCTGGTCGGCGCCGATCGTGTATCGCGGAGCGGCGATGTCGCCAACAAGATCGGCACCTATCTGAAGGCGCTGGCAGCGCATGATAACGGCGTGCCGTTTTACGCGGCGGTACCGTCCTCGACCATCGACTGGGCGTTGCGCGATGCGCTCGGCGACATCGAGATTGAGGAGCGCAACGCGGCTGAAGTCCGCCAATTGCGCGGCCTGTCACCTCACGATGGCCTGACGCGGGATTTTCGTGTGCTCGATGAAATGAGTTCGGTTGCCAATCCGGCATTCGACGTCACCCCGGCGCGACTCATCACCGGCATCATCACCGAGCACGGCACCGCCACCCCGGCGCAACTTGAAACCCTGTTCAAGAATAAAAAAATATGACTTTTTTAAACGTCAACCACCGGCCGGATTTAGCGCTACGCCGCGAAGTGATCGCCACCGCGCTGAAGATGAATGCGCTCGGCATCAACCAGGGAAAATCCGGCAATGTCAGCACGCGTATCGACGGCGGCTTCCTGATCACCCCGACCGGCGTTCCGTATGAAGAAACGAAGCCCGAGCAGATCGTGGCGATGCACATGGATGGCCACTTCGATGGCGACACCCTGCCCTCATCGGAGTGGCGCTTTCACCGCGATATTTATGCCGCGCGCAGCGAGGTGGGCGCCATCGTGCATACGCATTCCACCTATGCCACCACCATCGCCTGCCTGGGCCAGGACATTCCACCATTCCACTACATGATTGCAATCGCCGGCGGTCGCGATATACGCTGTGCACCCTATGCCACTTTCGGCACCCAGGCGCTTTCCGATCACGCATTGACCGCATTGGCGGGGCGCCAGGCCTGCCTGCTGGCGCAGCACGGCATGATCGCTGTTGGCGCCGGGTTGCCCAAGGCTCTGGCTTTGGCCGTCGAGGTCGAAAGCCTGGCGCGCATGTACTGGCAAGCCCGGCAGATCGGCCTGCCTCCGCTACTTTCGGATACCGAAATGATGACGGTATTGGAGAAATTTAAAACCTATGGGCAGCAGGCACTTAAACCGTCATCACCGTAATCCGCCGGCTTCGCGGCAATCTCCGATGTGGGATAATGACAGGTTAGTGACAGTCGTAAACAAATATGCAATGCCGCTGAATTTTAGTTGCATCAGCGTGATATCGCAGAGACGCTCCCGCCCCCAGAATTTCGGAGAAACACCATGCACGCTCTCGCCAAGCCCGTTCTCGTCAACGATGCGCCGACCAATAACCGCAAGCTGCTGGCCTGGGTCGATGAAATCGCTGCGCTGACCAAGCCGGACCGCATTTACTGGTGCGACGGTTCTGACGAAGAATACGACCGCTTGTGCGCAGAATTGGTCGCCGCGGGCACCTTCAAAAAACTGAACGAAAAACTGCGGCCCAATTCCTATCTGGCCCTGTCCAATCCGGGCGACGTGGCACGGGTGGAAGACCGCACCTTCATTTGCTCGGCGAAGCAGGAAGACGCCGGCCCCACCAACAACTGGGTTGCGCCCGCTGAAATGCGCAGCACCCTCAACAAATTGTTCAATGGCTGCATGCGCGGTCGCACCCTGTATGTGGTGCCGTTCAGCATGGGCCCGCTGGGTTCGCATATTGCGCATATCGGCGTTGAGTTGTCCGATTCACCCTATGTCGCCGTCAATATGAAGCTGATGACGCGCATGGGCAAGAAAGTGCTGGATGTGCTTGGCGACAACGGTGAGTTTGTCCCCGCCTTGCATTCGGTCGGCGCGCCGCTGGAAGCCGGCCAAAAAGATGTGGCTTGGCCATGCAATAAAGATCACAAATACATCGTGCATTTTCCGGAGACCCGCGAAATCTGGTCGTTCGGTTCCGGCTACGGCGGCAATGCCCTGCTCGGCAAAAAATGTTTCGCACTGCGCATCGCCTCGGTGATGGGCAAACAGGAAGGCTGGCTGGCCGAACATATGCTGATCCTGGGTGTGAAAACCCCGGAAGGCAAGAAGCACTATGTCACCGCCGCGTTCCCTTCGGCTTGCGGCAAAACCAATTTTGCGATGCTGATTCCGCCCGAACCCTTCAAACAGCAGGGCTGGGAAGTCACCACCATCGGCGACGATATTGCCTGGATCAAACCCGGTAAAGACGGGCGCATGTACGCCATCAACCCGGAAGCCGGCTTCTTCGGCGTGGCGCCGGGAACGTCCTACAAAACCAACCCGAACTGCATGGAGTCGGTCAAGTCGAACACCATATTCACCAATGTGGCGCTGACCCCGGAAGGCGATGTGTGGTGGGAAGGCATGACCAAAGAGGCCCCCGCACACCTCACCGACTGGCAGGGACAGGCATGGACGCCCGATTGTGGCCGCCTCGCTGCGCACGCCAACTCGCGCTTTACGGTGGCTGCCGCACAGTGCCCGTCAATTGATCCCGAGTGGGACAACCCGGCCGGCGTGCCGATTTCGGCGTTCATTTTCGGTGGCCGCCGTTCCAGCACCGTACCGCTCGTTACCGAAGCGGCAAATTGGAACGAAGGCGTGTACATGGCGGCGACCCTTGGCTCGGAAACCACCGCCGCCATCACCGGCCAGGTCGGCGTGGTGCGCCGCGACCCGTTCGCGATGATCGCCTTCTGTGGCTACAATATGTCGGACTACTTCGCGCACTGGGTGCAAATGGGCGCCAAGGCCGGCAGCAACGCGCCAAAGATTTATTGCGTGAACTGGTTCCGCAAGGACGAAAACGGCAAGTTCATGTGGCCAGGTTTTGGCGAGAATATGCGCGTACTGAAATGGATTGTCGAGCGTGTTGAGGGCAAGGCGCCGGCGCAACAGACGGCGCTGGGCCATATCCCGCAATACAACAACCTCGACTGGAACGGCCTGGCATTTGCGCCGGAAAAATTTGCCAACATCACCGCCGTCAACCAGGCGCAGTGGCAACAGGAATTGACGCTGCACGATGAACTGCTGAACAAATTGC
>JANMXS010000317.1:0-2428 GCA_031394335.1 Burkholderiales bacterium | reverse complement strand
TGCGCATCGAACCCGGCCACATGGCGGCACGTCAAGCCTTGTTAAGTATTCTGGTGGATCAGAAACAATGGAATGACGCTCAGGCAGTCGGCACTGAAGGTCTGGCCCTTGATCCCAAACAGGCCGGATGGGCGATGCTCGTGGCACGCCTGCAAGTGGAGCGCGGCGACATGCCGGCCGCCATCAAGACACTGGATGAACATGCCCAGTATGCGGAAAGCAATGCCGATTATCTGGGTTTCCATGCCTTGCTTTTACAGAAAGCGAAACGGCTTCCGGAGGCGGTGCAGCGATACCGGAGTGCTTTGGCGTTGAAACCCGGCGAAGGCCGCTGGTGGTACGGGCTGGGGCTCGCGCTCGACGCCAGCCAGCGTCCAACCGAAGCAAAAGAGGCGTATGCACAGGCCCAGGCCTCGGCCAATTTGCCGGCGGATCTGGCGGCGGCGGTAGATCAGAAGCTGAAAAATCAGTGATTCGCGTTTGGCTAAGCCGGCGCGATTAATTTCTTAATGTCCGCGCCGCAACCCAGTTGGTCACCGATGCAGCGCCATGCTTTTTCAGTGTTTGAGCGAACTCATCGAGCGTTGCGCCTGTTGTCATGACGTCATCCACCACGATGACGTGTTTGCCTGAAAGGTCAATCCGGCATTCGAAGGCATCGCGAATATTCTTTCGTCGTTCCTTCCAGGGCAGACTGGCTTGAGGGGCGGTGTCAGTGATTCGCAAACAGCGATCGACGATCAACGGCAGACCGAGTCGTTTTGCCAGTGGCCGTGCAATTTCCACGGCTTGATTAAAACCCCGCTCGCGCAAGCGCGTGGCTGACAAGGGGACTGGCATCACCAGGTCACCCGTCGCAACACCGGTTTCGAGCATGAGCATCGCCAGATAATTCGCAACCGCCAGGCGATGGGTGTATTTCAGCGCTTGTATCAGACGATCAACCGGGAAGCCATACACCAGCGCCCCGACCGTGAAATCGAAATGCGGCTGGCGCTTCAGACACTCGCCGCAGGTTTCTCCGGCAGGCGTAGGCAGCGCGCAGATTACGCAGCGGGGCTTCGACAATTGCGGCAGTGAGTCGCGGCACGGCGAGCAAAGCAGGTTCTCGGCGGCAGGCTGGCCGCACAGGAAGCAATCCTGCGGCAAACACGAAATCATCGCGTGGTGCACAATCCCTGCGCCAATGGACAATCCCAGTCCCTTCCACGATAATTCAGCCATTCCCCATTTTACCCAGCAGGACACTCCATGACTGTCGCCACTGCCACCCCCGCCCAACAGCGCACATCCCCGCTTCCTGCCGTCAGGCGCTGGACCACACCCGAGATCGAGGCACTGTTCCGTTTGCCCTTTGCCGACTTGATGTTTCGTGCACAGGAAACACATCGGGCACACCACGACGCAAACACCGTTCAGCTTTCCACGTTGCTGTCGATCAAGACCGGCGGCTGTTCGGAAGACTGCGGCTATTGTTCGCAATCGGCCCGCCACGAAACGGTGGAACGGGAACAGTTGCTTGAACTGGACGAAGTGGTGGCCGCCGCGCAAGCCGCCAAAGCAAAAGGTGCCAGTCGTTTTTGCATGGGTGCAGCGTGGCGTGGCCCCAAGGACAAGGATCTCGACCGCGTGATGGAGATGGTCCAGGCCGTCAAGGGCCTCGGTCTCGAAACCTGCGTCACCCTGGGCATGCTCAAGGAAGGTCAGGCCGAGCGCCTGGCGGAGGCTGGCCTTGACTACTACAACCACAATCTCGATACCGCGCCGGAGTTTTACGGACAGATCATCACCAGCCACACCCAGGCCGACCGTTTCGACACGCTTGGCAAGGTGCGTGATGCAGGCATCAAGGTCTGTTGTGGTGGCATCGTTGGCATGGGCGAAAGTCGGCGTGGTCGCGCGTCCCTGATCGCTGAGCTGGCCAACATGACTCCGCAGCCCGAATCGGTGCCGATCAACAACCTTGTTCCCATTCCCGGCACCCCGTTGGAAAATGCGCCGCCGCTGGAACCCTTCGAGTTTGTGCGTACCATCGCGGTTGCCCGCATCACCATGCCCACCAGCTACGTACGTCTCTCCGCCGGACGCCAGGGGATGAGCGATGAAATGCAGTCGCTGTGTTTCCTCGCCGGCGCCAATTCCATCTTCTACGGCGACAAGTTGCTGACCACCGGCAACGCCGAAGCCGAGCGCGATCAGGCGTTATTCCATCAGTTGGGAATCCACCCGCTCTGACTCGATGCGCGCCGACTTCGCCCGCGCTGCCGTTTCCTACGATGCGGTGGCAGTGCTCGCGGGTGAGGTCGGCCGGCGCATGGCTGAGCGTCTCGACTATGTCAAGGTCGATCCGCGCTGCATGGCCGATATCGGTTGCGCCACCGGCGACGGCATACGCGCACTCATCAAGCGTTACCCCGGAGCACTGCCG
>JANMXS010000316.1:0-2464 GCA_031394335.1 Burkholderiales bacterium | reverse complement strand
TTAGCAGTTTTCAGGATTTAACAATTTCAACAGTGGCAATGCGGCATTATCCAATCACAATCTTGTGGGGCTTCATCATGGCGACATTTGAATTTCAGTGCTGGGCAGTGACGCCGTTGCGCGCAGACGCAAATGAAGCCGTGATCGGCCGCGAGCCGCAAATCAGACGGATGAAAGCCCTGTTGGCGCGACCGGACGATAAGGATCTGGCAGTAGTATCGGCCAATACCGCAGCACCGGCCCCGCTGCGGCGACCCGGCATGGCGGCGCGCTGGAAGGGTCAGCATCGGCTCGCCATCCCGGGCTAGCAGGCATTTCGTATTTGGTGGCGGGTCGCAAGCCGATTTGAACCAGACGGGGCCTCCAGGTCCCGTTTCTTTTTTTGCCGTCGCCGCCCAGCCATTCAAGGCCAGAATCCCGCGCTTTATTCCGCCGGTGCAGATTTTGCAGCGTCATGACGCTATGCTTGGCGCATGAAACGATTGCTCACATTATTTCGCGGCATTACCTGGAAGCGGGTGCTCATCACCCTGATCCTGACCTCGGCCGCATCCGGGATCGTCTACCCCTATTTTCACGATAACGTGCTGTTTTACAAGCTGTGGTTGCGACTTTCCGTGGTGGCTGCGCTGATGCTGCTGGCCTTCACCATGGTCGGTAATCTGCATTTCAATCGCGTCAAACGCGAACACGCGCAACTGGCGGCACTGATCCTGGCGGCGTTTCTGGGCACCATCGTGTCGGGGCTGCTGATCGGCCGCAGCCTGGTGCAGATGTTCACCATCGACGGCATGTTCTGGGGCATCGTGGTGTTTACGGCAGCCGGCATTGCGATTGGTGTGGTGGCCGCCACGTTGCTGGTCTATCGGGAGCGCGAGGCGCGCGCCTTCGCCGAACTGCAGGCTTCCGAATCGCAGCGCTACCAGCTTGAAAAGCAGGTGCTGGAAGCGCGGCTGAAGCTGATGCGGGCGCAGATCGAGCCGCATTTCCTGTTCAACACGCTGGCCAATGTGCAGCATCTGGTGGAAGCCAATCCGCCGCTGGCAGCCGCAACGCTGGAAAGCCTCATCACCTATTTGCGCGCGGCCTTGCCGGAAATGCGCGAGGACGGCACCACCCTGGGTCGGGAGGCGGCAATGGCGCAGGCTTATCTCGATATCCAGCGACTGCGCATGGGACCGCGGCTCGATTTTTCCATCGACATTCCGGATCATTTGCGCAGTGCCTCCTTTCCACCGATGATGTTGTTGACCCTGGTTGAAAATGCCATCAAGCACGGACTGGATCCCCTGCAGCAGGGCGGCAATATCAGCGTCAGGGCGGCGCTGGCCGACGGAGCGCTCATCGTCAGTGTTGTCGATACCGGCCAGGGCCTTAGCTCCTCGGCCGGCCTGGGCGTAGGCCTCAGCAATATTCGCGAACGGCTGGCGGCGCTGTACGGCAAAACGGCAAAATTGCTGCTCGAAGAAAACCTGCCGCAGGGCGTGGCCGCGCGGATTTTGATTCCGTACCAATCATGAGTATGCCGACCGCACTGATTGCGGATTCGTATGGCGGGAATTCCCAGAGCAGGGCTCTGCGCCGCCGTGCGCCCAAGCCGTATGCAGGTGGCGCGGGAGGGAGGATGCGGCTATGCCAACGGCATTGATCGCGGATGATGAGCCCTTGCTGCGCGACCAGCTCAGACTGCGCCTCGCCAAATTATGGCCGGAATTGAACATCGTCGCCGAGGCCACCAATGGCGCCGAGGCACTGACCGCCTTTGAGGCGCAGCAGCCGGATATTGCATTTCTCGATATTCATATGCCGCTGATGTCGGGGCTTGATGCCGCGCGCCTGATCGGCAAGGGGCGCGATAAACGTGTGCATATCGTCTTCATCACCGCCTTCGACCAGCATGCGCTGGAAGCCTTCGAGCGCGGCGCCATCGACTACATACTGAAGCCGTTCAACGAGACGCGGCTGGTCGAAACCATCGGGCGCCTGCAGGAGCGCATCGGCGCGTCCATGGCCACGAGCGAAAACCGCGATGCAGCGGACGCCGAGCGGCTGGCCGCGGTGCTGCGTCAGCTCTCCAACCAGATCAAGCCTGGCGCCGGATTTTTGCAATGGATCAAGGCCAGCGTCGGGCAGGTGGTGCGGCTGATCCCGATCGAAGATGTGTACTACTTCCAATCCGACGAAAAATATACGCGCGTGGTGCTGGAAGACAGCGAAGTCCTGATCCGCAAGCCGATCAAGGAGCTGATCGACGAGCTCGACCCGGATCGCTTCTGGCAGGTGCATCGCGCCACCATCGTCAACACCCGCGTCATCGCCGGCGTGATCCGCGGCCTGCGCGACCAGGCCGACCTGAAGCTGAAAGGCCGTCCCGAGGTGCTGACGGTGAGCCGCAACTTCACGCACCTGTTCAAGCAGATGTAAGTCAGGATAAAAAACGTAGATCCAGCATTGGTGCGGTGTT
>JANMXS010000315.1:0-25869 GCA_031394335.1 Burkholderiales bacterium | reverse complement strand
TTCGACTGCGGGAAACTCAGCCATTGCAGGGCATTGAACAAGTCGTGCCAGCTTTCGCGCGTTGCAACGAGGCCACTTTGTGCAATGCGCGCTTCGTAATGCACAGAGGCCGGCTCATCGTCGCGAGGGGCGGCGAAACGGATCGGCAACCCGGCTTGATTTTCGAGACGACGATGCCTGGCCAAGCGGTTGAGTTCATCGAGCGTGGGCCACGCCTTGGTGTCCAGGTCATTGAGACGAGCACGTACAGCATCAAAGCATGGCGAGGCAAAACGCGGCTGCGCATCCGGCCAGGACATTGCTGCCGATGTTGCCTGTCTGGAGTTCGCTTCACGCATCGAATGTTTCCGGCAACTGCTATTGATTTCCTGGGCCATCAGCGGTCGCGCATCAGGCCAGCCGCCAGTTCAAGGTTTCACCGGCACGCAAGGGCACGATATTCGACACCGGGAATGGAATCTCGTCGGGAATTTGCCAAGCCGTTTTCTGTAGCGTCAGCTTGCCGGTGTTGCGCGGCAGCCCATAAAAATCCGCACCGTGGAAACTGGCGAAGCCCTCGAGTTTGTCCAGCGCATCCACACTTTCGAAGGCTTCCGCATACAGCGCCATTGCATGCAGCGCGGTGTAGCACCCCGCACAACCGCAACTCGCCTCCTTGGTGTTCTTCGCATGGGGCGCGCTGTCGGTGCCGAGGAAGAACTTGCGGTTGCCGCCGGTCGCCGCCTTGAGCAGGGCCAGACGATGCTCTTCGCGCTTCAGCACCGGCAGGCAGTAGTAGTGCGGGCGAATACCGCCTTTGAAAATGTCCGTGCGATTGAACAGCAGATGGTGCGCGGTAATGGTGGCCGCGACGTTGTCATTGGCAGAAAGCACAAACTTCACCGCATTGGCGGTGGTGATGTGCTCGAACACCATGCGCAGTTTTGGAAACCGCAGTGCCAGCGGAATTAAATGCTTTTCAATGAAGACTTTTTCGCGATCGAATATATCGATATGGCTATCGGTCACCTCACCGTGCAGCAGCAAGGGCAAGCCGATTGACTGCATCGCCGCGAACACCGCATCGCATTTGCGCAGATCGGTCACGCCGGAATCGGAATTGGTGGTGGCGCCCGCCGGGTAATACTTCACCGCCTTGATGAAGCCGCTGTCCTTGGCACGTTTGATCTCGTCGGGCGAAGTGTTGTCGGTTAGGTACAGCGTCATCAACGGCTCGAACGCAACGCCGACCGGCACCGCCGCGATGATGCGCTCGCGATAGGCGCGCGCCTCGTCAACCGTGCGCACCGGCGGTATCAGGTTGGGCATGATGATGGCGCGGGCAAACTGGCGCGCGGTATCAGGCAGCACCGCTTTCAGTGCCTCGCCATCGCGCACATGCAAATGCCAGTCGTCGGGGCGGGTGATCGTTATTTTTTCCATGGCGGGATTATAGCTTTCGCTGGCAATGCACTTGCTTATCCGTTCACTCGCTCTGCGGCCTCAGTCTCAACGCCATGTCATAAACCCGATTCTTCTTCTCCCCCGTCAATTTCACTGCCAGCGCCACCGCCTGCTTCAGGGGCAACTCTTCGAGCAGCAAAAGCAAAGTCCGCTCCAGTGCTTGCTCCTGGGCCATTTCCGGCCCGGAAGCCGCGCCAATGCTGGGGTTTGACAAAATCAACACGAATTCGCCGCGCTGGTGGTTGTCGTCGGCCTGCAGCCAGGCGACGGCCTCATCAAGACGCAAACGCACGATGGATTCGAATTTTTTGGTGAGCTCGCGGCAGATCACAAGCTCGCGCGTTTCACCAAACACCGCAGCAATCGAGGCCACACTCTCGACGATGCGGTGCGGCGATTCGTAAAACACCAGGGCATAGGGCTGCGGCTTGAGCGCCTCCAGCGCGCGCTTGCGGTCACCCGCTTTCGCCGGCAAGAAGCCATGGAACAGAAAGCCGTGTTCGCCCTCGCCACTCGCCGATATTGCCGCCACCAGCGCGCTGGCGCCGGGGATTGGCACTACGGCAAAGCCGGCCGCACGCACCGCCGCAACGACCTGCGCGCCGGGGTCGCTCACCGCCGGAGTGCCGGCGTCGGTGACCAAAGCAACCGATTGGCCCTCACCCAATAATTTGACGATGCCGTCGGCCGCGTTGCGCTCATTGTGCTCGTGCACCGCGATCAATTTGGCGGCGATGCCGAAATGCGTGAGCATGGATTTGGTGTTGCGTGTGTCCTCAGCCGCGATCACGCTCACGCCGCGCAAGGTGTCGAGGGCACGGTGGGTAATGTCGCCCAGGTTCCCGATGGGTGTGGCGACCACATATAATGCGTTATTGATTTTTTCAGCCACGATTTTCTTATTCAGGTCTGTTCATGCGAATGCAAAAGCTGGATCAACTGATGTGCCGGGCGCGACGTCTGGCTGGCTCACCAGTGATGGCTATTGCCGGTTTGCTGGCCATTGTCGCCGCGCTTGCCTCCTGTGCGCAACCTGGCGCAATCATACGACCTGCGCTGCCCGAACCCGCCAAGTCTTCATCGCCGCCTGAATTGGTGGCCCCGGAACCCGTGATTGTCACCAGGCTGGGACCGGATAGCGGCGCAAACCCGGCGCCAAACGTCGCTTCAACGGTGCAGCCGCCGACGGCGCGACAAGCGCATATCGCCTTGATCATCCCGGCGAACTCCAGAGACCTTGCGGCAGCCGCCGATGCGGTCAAGCAGGGATTCACAGCAGGCGCCCAGGCTGAGGGCGCGGCCGCGCCGCCGTTCCGCATTTACCCCAGCGACAACGAAACCAATTCGCTCGCCGCCCAATACCGCAAGGCGGTGCAGGAGGGCGCCATCGTTTTGGTCGGCGGCATCACGCGCGACGGCGCCACCACCATGGCCAAAGAGGCCGGGCTACTACCAACGCTTGCCCTGAATGCGCCAGCCGAGACCGAGCTGCCCGATCGTTTCTTCTACATCACGCTCAACGTGGATGCCGAGGTGCGCCAGCAAGCACGCTCCGCCGCGCAAGAAGGTTTCCGCCGTGCCGCCCTACTGGTCGGCAATACGCAACTAGCGCGGAGAATCCAGGAGACCTTCGAACGCGAATGGACGCGAATGGGCGGCCAGATCGCAGCGCGCATTACGCTCTCAGGCGATGCCAGCACCTACACCACCACGGTTCAAGCGGCCATGGAGCGCGCCCACGCCGATATGGCGTTTTTCGCCGCCGATAGTGGCACCGCACGCAGCGCGCGGCCTTACCTGCCTACCGGCATGCCGGTATTTGCCACCTCGCACAGTCTGGACGCGCGCGCTGAGCCGGTACAGAACGTGGACCTCGAAAGCGTGCATTTTCTTGAAATGCCCTGGTTCGTTGAAAAAGATCACCCGGCGGTGATGGCTTATGCGAAACCCGCCAGCAACCTGCCGCTGGATTATGAGCGGCTGTATGCACTGGGTATCGATGCCTGGCGCCTGTCCCAGACCATTCTCAAGTCGGATAGAGCGCGCGATATTGCACCGCTGGATGGCGTCACCGGCAAGCTCACGCTCGACGGCGCCCAGTTCGTGCGCACCCTCACCCCGGTTGAAATGCGCGACGGCGTACCCTTTGTTTTTCGGCCGGGCGAGTAATGCCGTCGGGCCGGGCCGGCAAGGAAAACAGCAAGGTTTCCGGTGACGCTGCCGAGCGCATTGCCGAGAGATTTCTGCTTGCACGCGGCTTGGTCTGTGTGGAACGCAACTACCGCAGCCGGTTCGGCGAGATCGACCTGATCATGAAAGATGGCGCAGGCCTGATATTCGTTGAAGTGAGGATGCGCAAGAACAACGGCTTCGGCGGCGCGGGCGCCAGCATCGGCCGCAGCAAGCAGCAGCGGATCATTGCGGCGGCACAGCACTATTTGAGCGGCATGCGAACGCTGCCGGCATGCCGCTTCGATGCGCTGTTATTGAACGATTTGAGCGAGACCGGCATCGAATGGGTTCAGGACGCATTTGGCACATGACCTGCATAGGCACTAAAATCCGACCATGAATATCGAACAGAAAATTTCCCAGCACTTCCGCGATAGCGCTGCACTCAAGCTGCGCGCCCTGGAGCCGCTCACACCACAGGTAGCGCGCGCCGCGCACGCGATGGTGGCTTGTCTGAAGCATGGCGGAAAAATTCTCGCCTGCGGCAATGGCGGCTCGGCAGCGGATTCGCAGCACTTTGCGGCCGAACTGGTTGGCCGCTTCGAGCGCGAACGCGAGGAACTGGCGGCGATCGCGCTGACCACGGATACGTCGATTCTCACCGCCGTCGGCAACGACTATGGCTATGACGAAATTTTTTCCAAACAAGTACGTGCGCTGGGCAAGCCCGGCGATATCCTCTTTGGGATTTCAACCAGTGGCAATTCCAAAAACGTGGTGGCCGCCATTGAGGCCGCCCGGAAGAAGGGCATGGGCATCATCGGCATGACCGGGCGCGACGGCGGGAAAATCGCCAGCCTGATCGGCGAGGACGATGTATTGCTCAATGTCGAGTCTCCCGTGACCGCGCGCATCCAGGAAGTACATTTGCTGATGCTGCACTGTCTGTGCGATTCGATCGACAACCTTTTGTTCGGAGAAAAATGATGCGTTCCATTTTTATTGCCGTATTGCTTGCCGCCTCCGCTGCCTTGTTGCAGGGCTGCTTCCCGCTTGCCGCCGTCGGTGTAGGTGCGACCGCGCTGGTGCTGGACGACCGGCGCTCCACCGGCCTCTACATCGAAGATGAAAATATCGAGTGGCGCGCGCGCGCGAAGCTGATTGAAAAATACAAGGACGCCCACATCAACGTGACCAGCTATAACCTGAGCGTGCTGCTCACGGGTGAGGCACCGACCGAGGACATGAAAAAAGAAATTAGCGAGGCCATTCGCGGCATCACCAATGTGCGCGGCGTCACCAATGAAATCACGATAGGCGGCAATTCGTCGCTGACCTCGCGCAGCAGCGACACCATCATCACCACCAATGTGAAGGCGCGTCTGATCAACAACGGCAAGGTATCGCCCAATCATGTCAAGGTGGTCACTGAAAGCAGCGTGGTTTATCTGCTCGGCATCGTGACGCGCGAGGAAAGCGATGCGGCGACTGAAATTGCACGCACCACCAGCGGGGTATCGCGTGTGGTCAAGGTGTTTGAATACATCGACAAGGCACCAAAATAGCGACGTGCCTGGCGCGGCATGAAACCGGGTTGCCTACGATTACCTACCCAGCGCGCTTCTTCAACCAGCGCATCAAGGCGCCCACCACCGGCAGCTGTTCGTACAGCTCGCCGGCCGCATCCCAGTAATCGCGGTGATAGCTGACACGGCCATCGGTGGCAAAGCGGATATGCGACAGGCCGTGAATGCGGCGCTGCTGACCAGGTTTTAGCGCCTTGATGCGGAAATCAAAATCCCAGATCAGCATCGCACCCTGTTCATTGGCGATGGTTTCCACGACCGTGAAACGCGGCCCATGCAAGCGCTCGAACATATCGTTGAAAATATGCTGCAGCGGAGCAATGCCGCGCACTTCATTGAACGGGTCGCGGAAATACGCCTCCTCGGTGTAATAGCGACCGATATCAGCAACGCTTTCCGGCGTCAGCGCCTGAAAATAATCAACCAGCTGTTTTAGTGCCGTCTCATGCATAGTGATCGCCATCTACAACTTGGTCGACTTTTTGATGGCAGAAAAATACAGCGAATAGGGCAAATGACGCAGGAATTTCAACATCCGCGTGAAGCTCTTCGGAAAGTGAATTTCGAATTCACCTTTCTCCAGGCCCTTGATGATTTCCAGCGCTGCCTCCTCAGGCGTAATCAATGAGGGCATCTCGAAATCGTTCTTGTCCGTCATCGGCGTTTTTACGAAGCCGGGGCAGATCAGATAGATATCGAGGCCTTTTTCCTTGAGGTCAAGATACAGCGTTTCCGCCAGGTTGATCAGAGCGGCCTTGGTCGGCCCGTAAACCAGCGACTTGGGCAAACCGCGATAGCCGGCCACGCTCGACACCAGGGCAATGCCGCCCGTGCCCGCCTTCATCAGTTGCGGGATCACCACCGAAAGCCCGTTCATGAATCCGCCCCAGTTGATATCGATCATCTGCTGCGCGACCTTCAGGTCGAGTTCCCAAGCGCGCATCGCGGTGTAATCGCCGGCCATGAACACCACCAGGTCATAACCACCCCAAGCCGCGATCAGTTCGTTTTCAGCAGCCTGAATCGTGGCGACATCGCGGATGTCCAGCGGCAAGGCGATGGCGCGCGAGGCGCCGAAGCGCGTCACCATCGCCGCGAGCTTGTCGGCACTGCGCGCCGAGATCGCGACTTTGGCCTTGCGCGAATGCAGTGCGTCGGCCAGCGCCGCGCCGATGCCGGTTGAGGCGCCAATAATCCATACTCGCTTGTCCGACCAATCGCCAATTTTCTGATTGAGCGACATGTCTAGCGCTTCCGGAATAAAATGGAAATCTCGGCAAACTCAAGTCCGAATTTGCTCATTCTGGTGCGATTCGCAAGTGTCTTGTCGTCAATCATCCACATCCAGTCATCCATATTCATGTGATAAGTGGAATCGCCTACCGGCAAGACCAGCACATAGTTCCAGCGCAGGGTATTGCCGGCCGCTTCACCAAGTGCTTCGCCGACCACATCGCCGGCGGTGCCGATATAGCGATCGCCCTCCTTGCGAATTTTCCAGACGCGCTTCTCGGTCTTGCCATCGGACCACTGAAAACTTTCGTCGAGCGTGCCCTCGTTGCCGACCCATTTGCAGTCAATTTCCACGACCATGCGGCGCAGCACCTTGCCGGAGCGATCCTGCACCATTCCCCAGCCATCAACCTTGCCATTGAAGTAGGTCGACAAATCAAGCCTGGGGGTTTCACGCGCGTAGTCCTGCGGCATAACAGTTGCACACCCCGTCAGCGCAAGTGCCGCAAGCAACAACCCAATTCTCTGCATTACTGTATTCACGGCCCGACTCCTTCTTCACGATAAACCGCCGACGTCTGTGCAGCACGAAAGAACGGCGAAAAAATAAGCGCCGCGGCCGCTATCGCCTTCAGCAGACATGGCAGCAGTGCATAAATGGCAGCAAGCGAGATGAGTGCCTGCGAGGAATTGGGCACGTTCGGCATATAACCCAGAAACGCCAGCGCCGGCAGGGCTATTCCCGCCGCCAGCGCGAGGTTCATTTTCGTAACCAGCGTCCACAGGCCAAAGTAGGCTCCCTCGTTACGGCCAAGGCCACGCCGTTCGTCCACGTCGATGACATCAGCCAGAATCGATGGCGGCAGCGCCAGGTCGGCACCGAGCCCCAGGCCCGACAACACACAAATCACCAGGAACGGCACCGTATCACCTGCGCCCAGCATGAACGCCCAGACAAAGGCCACGATCGATACCACCATGCCGACAAACCACGCGCGCCCTTTGCCGATTTTTGCAGACAGCCACACCCATAGCGGCATGCCGAGCGCTCCGGCAGCGAAGTAAGTGACCAGGCTGGGCGCCGCGATCTGCGGACTCTTCAGCACATCACCAACGTAGAACAGCAGCAGGGTTGCCGGTACCGCCGCGGCGATACCGTTGAAGATGAAAACGACCAGCAAGCGATTGAACAGCACATTCTTGAGCGGCTTCAACATGCTGCGCAGCGCGCCTTGTTTCAATGCCGGCGCATGAAGCATCGCTCGCGGCGACAAGGTAATCGTCAGCGTCGCCAGGATCAGCAGCAGGGGCATGAAAATGTAAGTGTATTGCGCATAACCGTCGCGCATGCCTGCGCGGTCCGACAGCACTTGCGGCAGCGCTGCCGCCAGCAACACGCCCGCCAGGCCCATCCCCTCGCGGATAGCCGTAACACGGGTACGTTCGACCGGATCGCCGGATATTTCGGCGCCGTAAGCCTGATAACTGATCTGCATCATGCTGAACGCGGTGTAGACCAGCAGCAGCATACCCAATAGCCACCATGGCAATAATTCACCCGCCAATTGCGGCGGGTTGAACAAGCCGAGCATGCCCATCGCCAGCACTGGCGCTCCCAGGACAACAAACGCAAATCGGCCTGAAGGTCGGTCGCGGGCGAGATCGCTCCAGTAACCCAGCAGGGGATCCTGGATCGCGTCGAACAAGCGTGCCGCCAGCAACAGGCTACCGATCATAACGAGATTGAGCCCCAAGGCTTCGGAATAAAATTTCGGCACATGCACGTAGATCGGCAGTGCCGCCATCGCCAGCGGAATCGATGTCAATCCGTATGCAAACAATTGCAGCGACGAGTGCCGCCCAATCGGGGCAGATTCAGTACGCAACAGTGATTCCCCCAAGAGCGGAAAACGCCCGGTTATCCCGAGCCTAGCAGCTTTTTTCGCAGCCTGGGCTCGCTGGTTTTGTCGGAAAGCCAGATGTCGAAAAACGCACGGGAAAATTCCGGATCGGCGACCACGGCAATCAGCTTGTCACGCGAATAAAACCGCGCCTCCTTGCCGGGAATTGAAACGCCAATCAATGCGTCGCCCTGCGCGATGTCGGGAAAAATGCGCGCCATCTCCTCACCCCAGCGTTTGAGTTTCGTCTCATCACGCCAGCCTTGGGACCGCATCTCCTTGACGCTGCGCTCGGCAATATCGCGGCCCTTGATGGAAAGGTCATAGACCAGCTCGAGCGCAAAAGGCCGTTCAACCAGCTCCTCTGTCGGGGCAGCCTTTGTCGGTGTCCAGAGGCGGATATCGTAGACCTTCAAGCCGAAAAAGCGCATCACGGCTTCACCACGCAATGTCAGCGCGGCCACGTCCTTTATCACCGCTTCCGGCAGGGTCGCGGCCTGCGCGGGTGATGGCGCCGCCTGCAACGTCAGCAGCAGGCAGGCACCCCAAAAGCTCAATCTCACAAAACTACGCATTCCAATTCGATTCAGTCGATGCGCGACAGTTCGAGCTGCATGACATCCGTGCGGCCGGTACGAAACCCCGCTTCGCAGTAAGACAGATAAAAACGCCAGATTTGCAAAAATTTATCATCAAACCCCAAAGGCTTTATGTCGCCGACTTTCAAGTTTACGGTATCGTGCCAGCGCTTCAGGGTTTCGGCGTAGTCAAGACCAAAGCAGTAAGGCTCGCCAGCCTGCAAGCCGGCACGCTTCGCGTCGGCGATGAAGCGCGGAATAGGCGCCAGCATGCCACCCGGAAAAATGTACTCGCGGATGAAATCGCTGGTGGCGGCATAGCGCTCGAAGGCGCTCTCGGCAATGGTGATTGCCTGGATGACGGCGCGGCCCCCGGACTTCAGGCGATCATGCACCGTTTTGAAGTAGGTCGGCCAGAAGCGCTCGCCGACGGCTTCGAACATTTCAATGGAAACGATATAGTCGAACTGCTCTTTCACGTCGCGATAATCGATCAGTTGCAAATCGACCAATGCGTCCAGACCTGCATCTGCCACTCGTTTCCTTGCATATTCGAGTTGCGCATTGGACAAGGTGATTCCGGTGACTTTGACCCCACGGGTGCTGGCCGCATGTTCCGCGAACCCGCCCCAACCGCAACCGATTTCAAGAATGGTTGCGCCAGGTTTTGGATTGAGGACCTGCAATATTCGTTCGTACTTTGCGGTCTGTGCGGTCGCCATGGGCTGCGTTAAGTCACCGCTGAAGATAGCGCTCGAATACGTCATGGTCTGATCAAGCCACAAACGGTAGAACTCATTGGAGAGGTCGTAATGGGCATGAATATTTTTTCTCGCCTGCGTCTTGGTATTGGCACGCAGCATATGCTTGATGCGGAAGAAAAATGCCACCAACGGTTTACCGTAGAAAACCTTCTCCAGAGCGCGCTGGTTGGCAGCGCAGAGCTGCAGGAATGCGGTCAGATTGGACGTAAACAAACGTCCGTCGCGATAGCATTCGGCAAGGCCGATTTCGGCTGACTTGAGGGCCGCAGCGGCAACACCCCAGTCGGCAAAACGCAAATCCGCATGCGGGCCGTCGTGATGGCCGCGAAATTGGGTGGTGACGCCCTCGGGCGAGACAAAGGTCAGTACGCCGCATTCCAGCCGCTTCATGATCGCGTGGAAAGTGCGTGCCGTCGCCGGCAGGGAGGCTTCGTACAGTTCGGGCGAGAATTCTTGTGTGTTCATGGCCTGGGGGAAGGTTGGTTTAAGGGGAAAGGGGATGGGTTAACGAGTCGTTTCGGTAACGGGTGGCACGGGCTTCGAATAAAACTTGACCCGCTTCAGCCACAGTTGCAACGCATGCCAATGGATACGTGCAACCACGCCAAACGTCATCAGCGGGTAGCGGAAGAAAGCTCCCAGTGCACCCGCCGCCGTCAGCGTCTGGGGCTCGCCGTGAATGGTGGTGATCAGGAGCTTGTCAGCGTCCTCGGCACCATCGTAGTAATCGATCTGCGCAAACGCACGCTCGCCGGTCTGCTCAAAGCGAAAACGATAGTGTCCGCGCACATCGCAGAATGGCGAGACGTGAAAGACTTTGCGCGCCGTCAGCCAATCACCGGCTTCAATTGGCCGCTGATCGTCATGCGCCACCAGATAGTTATGGCGTTCGCCGAAGGTATTGCTGACTTCGCAAATCGCCGCGCGTAGTGCGCCGGCGCGATCAAAGCAGTACCAGACGCTGATCGGATTGAATACGTACCCGAGGATGCGCGGAAAGGTTTGCAGCACGATCTCGCCATCGGCGTTTGCAATGCCTTCACGCTCGAGCAGCGTCTGCGCCCAAGCGAGCAAACTGCTGCCATCACGTGGGCCGTAGTCGCTGGTCATGAGCGACAACAGGTTGAAGCGATCTCTGGACAGCCACCGATTCCCCAACTCATTGAATCGGGACACGACAATACGCAAGAAAAACACGCCATACGAAAATCTATGCTCGACCGGGCGCAGCCGCTTATGCAACACGCGTCCGTGGCACAGCTCCACGATATTTTTATTCAGCCAGGACATCAGCTATCGACTCCTGGATACGGCGTTGCCAGATCGTTGGCAGCAGGCACGGCAGTAGTCCACGGAACGCTTGCCCCCAATGCCTTGGCAACGGCAATACCCGACATCAAACCGTCTTCATGAAAGCCGTAGCGCGCCCATGCACCTGCGTACCAGGTATTACGTTCCCCCTGAAGAGTGCGCAGCCCACGCTTGGCAACCACGCTGTCGGCGAGAAACACCGGGTGATCATAGGCGATGGTTTTGATCACTTTTTCGGGATCAGGCGCAAACAGCGGATTCATGGTGACGATGACCGGCGTCGTGAACGGCAAGGGCTGCAGGTGGTTGATCAGGTAGGACAGCGACACGGCGCCGTCATCCTCACCGCCACCGTGCGCGTCGCCGTTCGCGGTGTCAACGTAATGGGCCTGATAATTCCAGGCCGCCCAGGCCTGCTTGCGTACCGGCAGCAGACGCTGATCGGTATGCACGATCGCCGTGTTCGGCTGATACGGAATCGCCGCCAGAACCCGGGTCTCGGCTTCCGACGCGTCGCCAAGCAGTTTCAGGGCCTGATCGGTGTGACAGGCAAACACCACTTGGTCGAACACCTCTGTTTGGCCACCCGCAGTCACCAGCGCGCCATGTTCGCTGCGGGTTACGCGCGTGACGCCTGCGTTCAGGCGAATGTCCGGCAACTCCGCCGCCAGCTTTCTGGCATAAGTACGCGCCCCGCCTTTGACCGTTCGCCACTGCGGCCGATTGCTCACGGAAAGAAGTCCGTGGTTATGACAAAAGGTAAGGAATGTTGCCAGCGGGAAGTCGTCTATTTTTTTGGTCGGTGTCGACCAGATGCAGGCAGCCATCGGCGCGAGGTACCAGTCGCGGAAAGTCCGTCCGTAACCATTAGCAACGAGATATTGGCCCACCGTGCCCGGCATCTGCGCCCGGTTGGCGGCAAGCGCCGTGGCCTCACGGTTGAAACGCAGTATGTCCCTCAACATTCCCCAGAAACGGGGCTTGAAGAGATTGCCGGGCTGCGCGAATACCGTCGCCAGGCTGGACCCGGACCACTCGATTTTGCTGTTACCGGAAGTATCAGTCAGTTTTACGCTGAAGGACATATCCGAGACCGCATCCTCGACCCCGAGGTGCTTGAAAAGAGCGATCAGGTTCGGATAGGTCCAGTCGTTGAACACCAGGAATCCGGTATCGACCGGGTAGGTGATGCCATCCAATGTAACGTCGATGGTATTGGTATGCCCGCCCAGGTAATCATTCTGTTCAAACAGCGTAACCTGCCAAGTGTCGCTCCCATGCTTGGCGAGCAGCCATGCGCATGAAAGCCCTGCGATTCCGGACCCAATTACCGCAATTTTCATCGTACTGTCGTTTTTCTGTGGTTTCATGACGCAGCTGGTCACATCTAAATCGGCGCAAAGCCCGTAAAAACACTGTGTAGCACAAAAAATTGTGGTCAATTATTGCCCTGCAGCAAGTTTGTACGGGCTGTTCTGCCAACCGGATGCGCTACCGCACAGCAGGGAAGTTGTTTTTAGTGCACAATTTTCATTTAAGTCCTCTGAAGTACCACCCTGATCCGAGACAGCCATGAACTCAAGCTCCCCTTCGCTACCGATGCTGTATCCCGACCTGTTCCGCGATTTGGAAAAATCCCGCTGGAACATGGCGAGCGATATTCCATGGGATTCTTTTGATCCCACCAAGCTTACCGATGAGCAGGCGGTTACGATCAAGATGAACGCCATTACCGAGTGGTCGGCCTTGCCTGCTACCGAAATGTTTTTGCGCGACAATCAGGATGACAGCGATTTTTCCGCATTCATGTCGATCTGGTTCTTCGAAGAGCAAAAACACTCTCTCGTGCTGATGGAGTACCTGAAGCGTTTTCGCCCGGACATGTTACCCAAGGAAGAAGAGCTTCACGCCGTTCGTTTCCCGTTCGACCCGGCGCCTGCGCTCGAAACCCTGATGCTGCATTTTTGCGGTGAAATTCGCTTGACCCAGTGGTATCGTCGTGCCTCCGAGTGGCATACCGAGCCGGTGATCAAGAAAATTTACGACACGATTTCAAAGGATGAAGCCCGTCACGCCGGCGCGTACTTTCGCTACATGAAGCGCGCGATCGACAAGGTCGGTACCGAGGCGCAACTCGCATTCGCCAAGATCGGCGTGCTGATGGCAAGTTCAGGGCGAAGTGGAAAGCCGCTGCACCCGACTAATTTGCACGTCAACGCCAGTCTGTTTCCCAACGATACGGTGCAGTCCAGATTGCCGGATCCCGAGTGGCTCGAGCGCTGGCTGGACACACAAATCAACTTCGACAAGGTCTGGGAAAACCGCGTGGTGAGCGGGATACTGAAACAGATGTCGAGCTTGTTCGACCGTTCGTTCGAAACGTCGACGGATCTCAACCGCTTTCGCAAGGAACTCATTGCGCGGTTGTCGGCAGCAGGTGGCAATCCGAAAGTTCAGGCGGCCTGACATCTGGTGTCTGCGAAAAACGGCGGCGCGCATAGCGTAAAATTACGTAATGCGTCCGTCTTTCGAAAAAAAAATCTGCCCCCCCGGTGAGCTGGCAAGCCGAGCTGCGGGCCTGCCGCGCAAACTTGCATTCACCAATGGCGTATTCGACGTTCTCCATCGAGGCCACGTCACCTATCTTGCCGAAGCGCGCGCCTTTGGTTCGTCCCTTATCGTGGCGCTGAATTCCGACGCGTCGGTCAGGCGCCTTGGCAAAGGCGATGACCGCCCCATCAACACGCTTGAGGATCGCATGGCGGTGATCGCTGCGCTTGAATGTGTAAGCCTGGTGACCTGGTTTGAAGAAGACACCCCCATTGAACGCATACTCGCGGCACGTCCTGACGCGCTTGTCAAAGGTGGTGATTGGGCGATAGAAAAAATTGTCGGCGGTCCCGAGGTAAAAGCATGGGGCGGCAGCGTGCATGCGATCCCTTTTCAATTTGAGCGCTCCACCACCGCCACACTTGCCAAGATTCGTACCGCAGGACTTGCTGCATCAGTACAGCAAGCCCCGAATCAGCCCGAAAAGTAGAGGCATTCGCGTGAGCGCCACCACCAGCAACCCAAGCCTGGCCAGCCAGTTTGCCGCGATCGTCGGCACTACTGGCTGTATTTCAGACGCTGCCGGGATGCAGCCTTATCTCAGTGACTGGCGTGGCAATTTCACTGGAAAGGCCATTGCCGTCGTACGACCAGCCAATACGGCCGAAGTCGCAGCGGTGGTCAGGCTTTGTGCGCAAACGCATACACCGATTGTTCCGCAGGGAGGCAACACAGGCCTGGTCGGTGGCGGCATTCCGGATCAGCAGGGAAATGCCCTGGTGCTGTCGCTGAATCGCATGAACCGCATTCGCAACATTGATATCGATAACAACACCATTACGGCTGAAGCGGGCGTCGTTCTGCAAGCTTTGCAGGACGCCGCCTTTGCGGCCGGACGCCTGTTTCCCTTATCCCTGGCGGCTGAAGGGTCCTGCACGATCGGCGGCAATCTCTCTACCAACGCGGGCGGCACTGCCGTCCTGCGTTATGGCAATACGCGCGACCTGGCACTGGGTCTCGAAGTAGTCACGCCGGCGGGCGATATTTGGCAAGGACTGAAAGGCCTGCGCAAGGACAATACGGGTTATGACCTGAAACACTGCTTTATCGGTGCCGAAGGCACGCTCGGCATCATCACCGCCGCCGTACTCAAGCTTTTTCCACAACCGCAGTCATCGGTAACTGCGTTCGTCGCACTGCCTACACCGCAGGCTTCGGTCGAACTGCTGGGCATGCTTCGCGGCGCCGTCGGTGATCGCCTGGTCGCATTCGAGTTGGTATCGCGCGCCTGCCTTGATCTGGTGTTGCGACATTTCCCCGGAACGCCGGAACCCTTTGCGGAACATCACACTTGGCATGTGCTGATCGAACTGAACGACACCTTGCGGGATGCATCGTTGCAGGACATGCTTGAGACCGAGCTGGGACGCGCTCTTGAACAAGGGTTAATCGCGGATGCGGCGGTCGCTGCCAGTGCTGCACAGTCCAGGGCGTTATGGAAACTGCGCGAAAACATTTCCGAAGCGCAGCGACTTGAGGGAAAAAACGTCAAACACGATATTTCGGTGCCAATTTCCCGCATCCCGGATTTCATCGAAAAATGTGATGCCGCGCTGATGAGGGTATTTCCAGGCATTTCATTGGTCTGCTTCGGCCACGTCGGCGACGGCAATCTGCACTATAACTGCGGTCTGCCGAACGCAGGCCTGGCCAACGCCGATCACATCAGCCGACTCGTCTACGACCACGTGGATGAGGCGGGCGGATCAATCAGTGCAGAACATGGACTCGGCCAGCTCAAGCGTGAAGAAATCACGCATCACAAGACAAAAATCGAACTGGACATGATGCGCGCCCTGAAACGCGCACTCGACCCTGCAGGCATCATGAACCCCGGCAAGGTGCTGTAGCTACAGGCCCTTGGCCGTTGCCGCAGGTGTCGCGGACGCAGCAGGACTTGGTGTAATTGCACAGGTCACGGCCTTCAGGGAACTGGCCTCGAAATCACGCTGCATTACCGTCAGACGGGCAATCAGGTTGATGTCCGGCTCCTTGACCGTAAACACGGTTTCCCTGCTCTGCGGATTGCGCGGCGTGATTGCGGCCCCTTTCAACAACGCACCGGCCTTGCTTTCAAGCTCGGCCAAATAGCGCTTGGCGGCATCTTCGCTCGAGAACACGCCAAGCGAAATGGTTTTGTCCGGCAGCACCGAAATATCTTTTACGCCGGCTTTTTTCAGATTCGCGAGCAGCATATCTGCAGCACGCTTGTCTGCCTGCGCAGCGATCGCCACACCAAACCGGGTAAATTCCTCAACGTTGCGCGAGCTAAGCCGTGATCCCAGTTGCATTTCGGCAAAGGCGGCTTGCGCGCGCGCGGCATCGGCAGGCTTGATTGAAAAATCGATACAGGCGGAACCGCTCAAACTGTCGACAACGCGCTTCTTGGCAAGCGCCTCCTGCTGTGCCTTTGCGCCTTCGGTAACAGAGACAATTTTTAGCGCAGCCGGATTGACTTCGCGAACCACCTCGGCTTGAGGCCTGAACTCGGTTAAATAGATAACTCCGGCAAACGCGATGCAGACAATCATCAGCAGGAAAAAAAAGAAACGCAGCATCGTCAACCGTTTTTACGTGAATTCATTTCAGCCGAAATGGCCAGAAGCCCGTCCAGTACCAGATTTTCGCTGAAGCTGACCGGTAAAGAAAGCGCCTGAAAATGCGGAATCAAGAGCTCGGCTGCGCCACCGCTCATCACACAAACTGGCGACTTGCCGGCTCGCGCGGCAAGGTGCGTACGCATGCGCATGATCGCACCTATACAAGCTTCCACTGCTCCCGTCGCGATTGCACTCAGGGTGGATTTAGGAAACATTTCGTATTCGCCAGGTTCGGCAGGCAACCGTGCGGTACCGCGATTCAAAGTTGCACGCATCAAGGCTGGCCCAGGGAGAATGATGCCGCCGGAAAATTCGCCCTCCGCCGACAAGGCATCGATCGTCAGCGCGGTGCCGGCCATGATGACAAGCCGTGGTACCAAAACATCTGTACCAGGCAAAGCCATGTGACGCGCCGCAATCAGCGCCGCCCAGCGATCGCTGCCCAGCTGTTCAGGCACGATATACCGATTAATCACGCCACATTGCTCATGCTTTGAAATGATGAACTGTGGCACAACCGCAAGCGGCTGCAAGGCACGTTCGACCGCCACAGTGATGGCATTCCCGGCAACATTGGAGACAACCGCACGAGTAATCCCGAGATTCGTCCACTCATCTCCCAGTCGCTCGGGCCGGGCCACTTCGGCGACTGGAATGACCCCCTTTTTGACCCAGCCGCCACCATCGTGCAGCGCCCATTTGAGTCGAGTATTGCCCGCGTCAATGGCGAGAAGATGGCTCACGGCCTTACCTTTTGTTCTGGTGGGGACAAATTCATTCCGCCATTTTTCTTTGTCGCTACTGCATCCATTGACACATCGCGTACCGAAATTTCAGCCGAGGACAGCACCGTGCGCTGGCCACCTCTGTCGACAATAAGCGAACCATCCGGTGCCACATCGCGTACGACCGCATCAAAGGCTTCGTCATGTTCACGCATCACCCGAATGGCACGGTCGTGAAGCGCGTGGCATGCAATCCACTCATCGCGAAACAATGCAAGTCCTGTACTGCTGAATTGCTCAAGTATCAACACCAACTCTCGCAGCACCACCGCCAGAAGCACGCTCCTTGAGATCGTGTTCGTCAACTGCGACTGAACATCGGCAACGGCTTGATCAATACCTGCACTCAGTGCCTCTGGCAAACGCACGTTCAACCCAATGCCGATCACGACTGCTGTCGGACCCAGCATATCGCCTTGGGTTTCAATCAACACTCCGCCCAGTTTTTTTCCATCGAGCACGATATCATTTGGCCATTTTACGCAGGCGGCGCTGACATCCATATTGCGCAACGCCCTCACGATTGCAAGTCCGACCACCAGTGAGAGACCGCCAAGCTGCGCAGCACCTCGTTCAAACCGCCACAGCACTGAAAACGTGAGCGAGGTGGCCAAACCGGATTTCCAATTCCGGCCGCGCCTGCCACGTCCACTCGTCTGGATTTCTGCAGCGATGCAGGTACCGCTGGGTGCACCCTCAGCCGCGCGTTGCGCCAACTCGCTGTTCGTTGAAACGATCGTTTCGACAATATCAATATCGACACGTCGAGTTGCCTCACCCAGATGTCTGCGCACCACGTCAAGGTCCAGCAAGTCAAGGGGAACCGCCAAACGATAGCCGCGACGCGTCAATTTGAAGATTTCGATGCCTTGCTCAGTGGCCTCCATCAAGGCATCGGAAATGGCACTGCGCGAGACGTTGAAAGCACTTGCCAGATTGGCACCTGACACGAAATGTTGGTGAGAGAGCGCACGCAAAATCCGGAACGTCAGTGGACGCATACTTGATTCGCTACCCACCACGACACTTAACCATGCTCCGCCTTGCAAGCAGCGACTTCGGCCGCGTAGGCGATACCGGCGATGACCGAATCCAGAAGTAACTCGACTCGTCCTGCGAGCTTGCTGGCTTCTCGATAGTCGGCTGGTGCAATGAAATCCACCCTTCCCGCATCCAGCAGTCGAACGCAGGTCTCCTTGGTTTTTGCCATTTTCGGATTGAATACCGCAATTGCGTGTCCACCGCTCTTCTTGGTAAGGGCCATGGAGGGCACGTCCGTCATGCCATCGCCAATGTAGATGATATTTTGGAACGGAATCGGGCGGGCGCTTTCCGGCATATGCTCGTTTATGGACTCTGCCAGCGACTCCTTGCCCTTGTTTATGCGAAACAGGAATTGCGTCTTCGACGTGTCCGTGATCAGCAACTTGGGAAAGGTGGCAATGCCGTATTGATTGAAATGATATTCAGATGCGTAAATCTGCTTGAAAAATTTTCGGATTGGAACACCCTCCAGTATTTCTTTCTGCCCCGCTGAGATGATGTAATGCTGCACGTTGACAGTGGCATCGCTGCGCTTTTTAACATAGGCATTGATGCGCGGGAACCAGCTTTCCACGCCCGGGAAGTACTGAATTTTTTCAGCCATGGCGGAAAAATCTTCGCGCGTTATTTTCACGTCATCATTCTTGTAAAGCTTTTCCATCATCAGGCGCATGTACACGAGCATCGGATCGGATCCGGTCTCGGTCGCTTCCTTGTGTACCTGTTTCCAGAACGCCGCCGGTTCGATTCCAATTTTTGGCAGCACCGTATATTCCTGCATCGGCTGCGGCGACAGAGTGCCATCAAAATCATAAACGATGGCGATTGTGTTCTGAAAGAATCGGGTTTTGATGTTTTTGGATATGCGAGTCATACGCAAAGTTTACCTGCAAAACAGCAGCGCCCGGCATAACCGGGCGCTGTGAAAAAACTGTTGCCGCAATTTATCAATCGGCGTAAATGCCTGCCTTTTTGATAATCGGGCCCCACTTGCCGATTTCCGCAACCAGATGCGTACGCAGCGCCTCCGGATTCTGCCGGTTGAGTGGCTCCGGTGCTGTACCAAGTTCGGCAAAACGCGCCTTCACGTTCTCATCCTTTAGCGCGTCTTGCAGCGCTTTGACGAGTTTGTCGCTGATCGGCTTTGGTGTTCCTTTCGGCGCCCATACCCCGTGCCATACGCCTATGGAGAAGCCTTTGAGGCCTGACTCATCAAGGGTGGGTACATTCGGCAGTGAAGCAAGGCGAGCTTTGGAGGTCACGCCATAAACCTTGACCTTTTCACCCTTGATTTGCGACGTGGTGTTGGTCGTCTGATCGCACATGAAATCAACCGGGCCACCCAGCAAATCGGTCATCGCGGGTGAGGTTCCCTTGTAGGGGACCGTCAACACATCGGTTCCAATAGCGCTCATCAATAACATGCCGCAAAGATGGGATGCCGACCCTACCCCCGCGTTGGCGTAAGAAATTTTGTCCTTGTTGGCCTTCAGATACGCCAGGAAATCCTTGAAGCCAGTAGGCGGCAGATCTTTTTTGGCGATCACCGTCATGGGCACCTCCGTAACCAGGCCAATCGGTTCCAAATCTTTGGTCACATCGTATTTCAGGGTGCGGTACAACGCCGGCGCCGTCGAAATACCGATATGCATGAGCAGGATAGTATAGCCATCGGGTTGTGCCGCTACTGCCCTGGCAACACCAATGGTACCGCCGGCACCTCCGACATTTTCAATAATGACCTGCTGCCCCAACGATTTGGACATGACTTGCCCGACGGTACGTGCCACGGTATCCGTCGGACCGCCCGCCGCAAACGGAACGATCATCGTGATTGGTTTGGATGGATAGGTGTCCGCGTAAGCAGGTAGCAAACCGACACCGAATACAAAGCCGGCAGCTGCCAGCGCCAAAAATTTCATTTTCATGTTTCCTCCGAAAGTAAATGGTACAAGACGCTTGGTTTTTATTTACTTGCGTTTCCAAGGCTTACTTGCATTCCCAAGAATATTTTAGCCTATTCACAGGAAACACTTTTGTAACATGGATATCAACTATTTACCTGATAAACGTCAAATGCAGCCCGGCACCAAACACGATTCAAGCGGCACCTTGGCGCAGGACAATTCGCCAGTTTTCTGTAGCCAAAGCACCTGCACGACCACTAATTGTCTGACCGGCTGCCAACGGCTATTACTTTTCCTGATCCGGCAGTAAGTTATGGGCACGTCGAGCATGCCAATAACCGCACACTCGCCCACTTGGCGAGTATTCGCCAAGGTTCCGCGGCCAGAACAACACGCCCTGCACATGCTGTCCGGGAACACGGAATTGACTGACGTCCAATTCTTGTATTGTGTGCCGACCGTAAGAGCCCGGCCCTAGCCGCGCGCAGGCCTTGGCGTAACGCTGGCGCAGAAATTCCGCAAAAATGCCCTGCCCTTGCATGCGTGAACCAAAATTGGGATCGTTATCTTTTCCCCCGCGCATCTGCTGAAGACGCGACATAGCATGGATCGCTTTCAGCGGAAAATGCGTTTCCAGCCAGTTCCGAAATAGCGGTTTCAGTTCCCATGGCAAGCGCAACAGGATATAGCCCGCAGAACTTGCACCAAGCAGTTGTGCGGCGCTCAGTAATGCTTCCATTTCGTGGTCGGTCAGGAACGGGATCACGGGTGCGACATTGATTCCCACCGGAATACCACTCTCGGCGAGACGCTGTATCGTTTCCAGGCGCAGCGGCTCGGGTCTCCAGATATCGCGAAATCTGATGATCTTGGGTGGTAAGTGAGATCGTGACGTGTACCAGATGGCGTGCTGCCATCGATTTCAGGATATCGATATCCCACTCAATCAAGACCGATTTGGTGATCAGCGCAACTGGCTGATTAAACTCGTTCATCACCCCCGGCACTCACGTGTAAGTGCATACTCGCGTTCACATGGCTGATAGGCATCGGTATTTACGCCAAGACTGATGACATCACAGCGATAGCCTGGTTTGGCAAGTTCCCTACGCAGCCGTGAAGGTGCATTACTTTCGCGAAAATTCGCGTTTCGAAATCCAACCCCAGTGAAAGTCCAAGATACGCATGGCTGGGGCGGGCAAAACAATAAATACATCCGTGTTCACAACCTCGATAAGGGTTTAACGAGTAACGGAATGGAATATCCGGGCAATCATTTTCAGAGATGATGCTCCTGGCGGTTTCATGCGTAATTACAGTCTTCAACCCTTCAGCACCAATTTCTGCTGCCGTGGTTTGACCTTGCATGTCGTCCCAGCCATCTGTGCAAGCTTCTCGCTGCCATTGATCGAAGCACTCCTCAATATTCAGCGCCGTGCCCCTTATGGGGCTGATCACGCAAGTAGCCGATGGCAGAATTGGCAGGTTTTAAAGACACCTATGTGACTCGTTTATTTACTATATAAATATATAGTATTTATCTCGGCTACGACAAGCCCTTCACGCTGTTTTATGGCGCGGATGCATGTGTCGCAGCACAGGCATTGTGCTTCGAGGCTCTTTGGCAAAGTAAGTGTCGATTACTTCGCGAATTCCCAGACCAGATTGAATCGTTTGCCATTAACAAGATCAGGGCTGAACCAGGAGACGCCGGCAATACCATCGCGGGTTTCGTCAACGGATATACCTTTATCAGCCGTGAGCAGCCGTAGCGGACGCTGACCGATCCACTCGACCCAGACGCTCGTGTTTGTTGGCAGGGGCCTCTCGATATCGATAGTGGCGTTGTCGTTGGTTGCAACCATCTGCGGCGAGACGGGATTCAACAGCAGGCTCAGCGATGCCTGCGCATACGTGGTATCAATGGGCACCGCATAGCTGTACTCGACGGTTAGCAGCTCGCCGGGTTGCAGATCCTTAATCTCCTGTGTCCGCACTAATGTTTCTTCAAGCACAACATTGATCTGCTTGTGTTGCACAAAATCACGAATCACGCCGCGATCAAGTCGCTTAGGCCCGCCATTTTTGATGATTTTTCCTGTTAGCGTGTTTTGCGCAGTGTAGATCTTTAGTCCGACGAAACTCGCCCCCGCAGGCAGCCGCGTTGTAAACGATGCCATCGCAGGTGCATTCGTTGGGATCAGGTAATCCTGCATCACCCTGATTTCTGCCGATCTGCCATTGACGCGTACCAGCCAATCACTTTCGATGGCGGTTGGCGCCTCATCCACGCATCCATCACCAAAGATCAGCACGCCTGGGCTCGACTCAACGCCGTGAACAGGCTTGATGAATTGAGCGCCATCATTTGGCTTGCTTTGGTTGTTTGTATAGGTAGGCACACGCGCTTCGGCGTTGCCCATCACCAACAGCACCAAGCCCGTTGCAAGAATGCTGAACACCAGGCCGCAGACCAATGCAGCCAGGAACATCCTGAGAAAGTCTTGTATAACAAACTGAAGGCTAGTTGCCGCCGTTGATGGCAAATTTTTCTCATTGGTCAGTATCGTTTTCATAGCAGTTCCTTTCGTGGGATCCGGCGCTTTGTGCCGTCAACGATGCTATTTAGCGCCGGAATTCGGGCAACTTCAGAGAACCAACGATGGCGAACCTGAGATGGAATGTGGCGACAAAATGACAGCACACCACAGCTATCGCAGAGCGGCTTCGGCTTGCGGTATAGTCGATCGAAATATTCATGAACGTCAGGGGAGTATCCACATGCTGAAGCGAATTGCCATCGTCGAAGATGACAGCATCATCCGCAAAAATTACTGTGACGCGCTGCTGCGTAACGGGTATGACGTTGAGGCATATGGCCTGCGAATCGATGCAATGAGCGCGTTCCGGATCCGTCTTCCGGATCTCGCGGTGATCGATATCGGCTTGGGAAGCGAGGCCGATGGCGGGTTTTCACTGTGCCGCGATTTGCGCGCAATGTCGGCAACGCTACCAATAATTTTTTTATCGGCGCGCGATAGCGATATCGATATCGTATCCGGCCTGCGACTCGGCGCAGATGACTATGTAACCAAGGATGTCAGCATGCCGCATTTGATCGCGCGCATCGCCGCGCTATTCCGCAGACTGGATGCACTCAGACAGCCCGCACGTGCCGAGGACGTGTTGCACCGCGGCGACATGACGCTCGATATCAACCGTCTGGCAGTTTCATGGAGGAGCCGCGATGTCGTATTGACGGTGACCGAGTTCTGGATGGTGCACGCGCTCACCAAATTCCCCGGTCACGTTAAAAATCGCGATCAACTCATGCGCGAAGCGGAGCTGGTGGTCGATGACAATACCATCACGTCACACATGAAGCGCATCCGTAAAAAATTCCTGGCCGTTGATCCGGCGTTCGACGAAATAGAAACAATTTATGGCATGGGCTATCGCTGGAAAGCGACCTGAGCATCCAGCTTTTCGAACCTACGTGATCAAGTTTCCGCGATTTCTGGTCAGCATCCGGGCTCAGCTTCTCCTGGTATCGCTGATTTTATTGCTCATTCCGCTGATCGGTTTCCGGTTCGTAATGGATATGCAAACCTATTTGCGCACGGGACAAGAGCAGGTCCTTGTCAGCGCAGCCCGGCTCCTGTCAGCCACAATGTCAGACAGGCCGCAGTTGATCCCGCGCGAACTCGTGGCGCAGAGCCGCGAGGAGGAGGAGCGGCGACGGTTAGTGGCCCTGTTTGGCAGCTCGGACCCCGAGACCGCATCCAGCCTGGGCTCGGCTTACCAGCCATCGGAGGACATTGAGCGCATATTGGCGGTGGTGGCTAAAAATGCATCGCGAATCTGGGTTGTCGATGCGCGTTCGCGAGTGAGGGGGCTGTCAGGGAATTTGAACGTTACGGATGTGGCGCCAACCGTAGCTACCGGAGTTCAAGCCACGTTGAGGCACATGGCCCGCACGTTGATGAATATCTTTTTTGCGGCTGATCCGGCACGCGCCGTGGCCGATGATCCGGCCCTGGCAGAACGCGCCGTAATGTCGCAAGTTGATCGCGCGCTGAGTGGCGAACCTACACAGCTCTGGCGTTACGCAAAGGATATGCGTACCGTAGTACTTTCTGCAGCCCAACCCATTTGGTCTGGTGACGAGATCATTGGCGCGGTCGTAGCTGAAGAGTCGACACGCGGCAACCAGGCGATCACAGTTGCCGCACTTGAGTCCCTGCTTGCAACGAGCCTGATTGTTTTTTTGGTTGGCTGCCTGGCATTGATCGTTTTTGCATGGCGCCTTACCTACCGCGTAGAGCGCTTGCGGGCCGACGCTGATCATGCGATCGATGCACACGGTCGTGTTACAGGTGCGATTTCAGGCTCCAGCTCACAGGATGAAATCGGCGCGCTTGCCAGGACGCTTGAAGAAGTATTGCAGCGTCTTTCTCGCTACAACGCTTATCTTGAACAAATGGCCGCGCGCCTCGCGCATGAATTACGGACTCCGGTCGCTGTAGTTCGTTCCTCTTTGGACAATTTGCGCCATGCTGACATAGCGCCATCGGAGCGCGTTTACATCGAGCGCGCGGATGAAGGCGTCAAGAGATTGTCGCTGCTGATTGCGCGCATGTCGGAAGCCTCCCGGCTTGAAGGCATTTTGCAAGGCAGCGAAAAGGAATATTTTGATCTGCTAGCCGTGGTCTCCGGTTGCGTGGATGGCTATCGGGCGGCCTACCCGTCCAGCCAATTTGCACTCAGTCTGCCAGCAACCAGTATCCGGGTCAGCGGACTTCCGGACGCCATTGCTCAGCTCCTCGACAAGCTTGTTCAAAATGCGATCGATTTTGCTGTGCCGGGATCGCCAATCATCACCTCGGTATCCATGGAGGCAAAAGAAGCCGTACTGGCTGTTGAAAACCGGGGAGTACCGATGAGTCCGGAAGTTCTTTCCACGCTATTCACCTCAATGGTTTCGGTTCGGGCCAGCGGCAATAATCAGCGCAGTCATCTGGGCCTTGGGCTTTATATAGTGCGACTGATTGCTGATTTCCATGGTGGCGCAGTAAGCGCCGCGAATTTGCACGACGGCAGCGGCGTGCGCTTTGAGCTGCGCTTGCCGCTTTAGGTCAATATCCTGCGCGCAGATCAAACCGCATTCGGTGAAAATCCGGGTGGCACCTCAAAAACAAAACCCCTGGCCGGCATTGCGGTGAGGGGTTTGTATTCTGTTATTTGGTCATTCTAAAAGCCGACAGCCCCGTACAAGTCTGTACGGGGCTGTTGGTTTGATGGGGTCTTGGCGATGACCTACTTTCGCACGGGTATACCGCACTATCATCGGCGCAACGTCGTTTCACGGTCCTGTTCGGGATGGGAAGGGGTGGTACCAACGCGCTATGGTCGCCAAGAATTCGGGAGCTGCCCTGTTGGGTGGGATGCGCAGTTGCCCGCGCGCCCAACAAGGCGGCAAATAGGGTGGAAGAAGTAAAGTGTTGAGTTAGTTTGTAGCGTAGCGTTGAGCTGTAATTTTGTTCACGCTCGCGCGTTACGTAAAATTATAGAGTCAAGCCTTACGGGCAATTAGTATCGGTTAGCTTAACGTGTTGCCACGCTTCCACACCCGACCTATCAACGTCCTGGTCTCGAACGACCCTTCAAGGAGGTTAAACCTCCGGGAAATCTCATCTTCAGGCAAGTTTCCCGCTTAGATGCTTTCAGCGGTTATCTCTTCCGCACTTAGCTACCCTGCGATGCCTCTGGCGAGACAACAGGTACACCAGCGGTGCGTCCACTCCGGTCCTCTCGTACTAGGAGCAGCCCCCGTCAAATTTCCAACGCCCACGGCAGATAGGGACCAAACTGTCTCACGACGTTTTGAACCCAGCTCACGTACCACTTTAAATGGCGAACAGCCATACCCTTGGGA
>JANMXS010000314.1:0-14135 GCA_031394335.1 Burkholderiales bacterium | reverse complement strand
GGCGTTCTTGCAGACGCCGCCGCCAAAGAGCTTAACCACGCGTCTTGGCAGAACGGTATTGTCAAGGTGCGAGGCTTATAAAGTGTCTCGAATGCTGGCGACCAATATCAAGCTTAAAATTTCGCACGACTTCCGAGCCATGCATCCAGATCAAACCACGCCCTTAGCCCGCAGTTCAGCGATATCCTGATCGTCATACCCCACCTCGCGCAGCATCTCATTCGTATGCTCTCCCCAGTCTGGCGCTGAAGTGGCAATCGTCGCCGGCGTGCGCTCCAGCGTGACAGGTTGTGTCACCAGATTTACCGTCGGTCCCTGCGGAGTTTTTATTTTTTGTGCGGCCTTCAAATGCTGCACCTGCGGGTCATCGAATACCTCCGGGATGGTATAGATTGGTCCGGCTGGAACCCCGGCCCGGTTCAGCAGTTCCACCCAGTGCTCCACGGTGTCCGTTTTGAACAACGCTGAAATCAGCTCGGTCAGTTCGGCGCGATTCTTGACGCGCATTTTTTCATTCTTGAACGCATCGATTTCCAGCCATTCCGGCTTGCCAAGCGCCTCGCAAAACCGCTTCCAGTTGCCCTCGCCGGAAGCGCCGATATTGAACATGCCGTCCGTCGCCGGAAACAGGCCCATGGGACTGCTGGTAGGGTGATCGTTGCCCGCCTGCTCCGGGACGGCACCGTCGGTGAGATAACGCGCCGCCTGAAAGTCCATCATTGCTATCAATGAATGTAGCAGTGATGAATGCACCCACTGGCCTTGCCCCGAAACCTCGCGCTCTAGCAGCGCAGTCAGAATGCCAAGCGCCGCATACAGCCCACTGCTGGAATCAGCGACCGCCAGACCTGCGCGCACCGGTCCCTGACCCGGCAAGCCCGTCACCGACATCAGTCCGGCCATGCCTTGTATGACTTGGTCGAAGCCGGGCCGCCACGCGTAAGGGCCGTCCTGACCGAAGCCCGAGATGCTGGCGAGGATGATGCGCGGATTGATTTCGCGCAGCGCCTCGTAATCAAGGCCTAGACGCTTCTTGACATCGGGTCGCCAGTTTTCCACCACGACGTCCGCGTGCTTGGCAAGGCGCTTGAAGACTTCCAGTCCTTCCGGTTTTTTCAGGTTCAAGGTCAGCGACCGCTTGTTGCGATTGAGGTTCTGAAAATCGCCGCTCATCCGATCGGCAGCGAACATGGCTTCATTGGGATCAACTCCCGCCGGCGGCTCGATCCGGATCACGTCGGCGCCGAAATCGGCGAGCATGCGCACGCAGGTCGGTCCCGCCCTTACCCGCGACAGATCCAGAACGCGGAATCGTGAAAGCGCTTTTGATGCATGTATTTTTGCCATATTTTCTTTCCGAGTAAATGTAGGGCCCATCTGCCAAGACAAAAATGCACCGAGTTTCAGAAGAAATTCGTTACACCGAAACGGGTAGACCGGCGGGCGATTTCTCGGTGCAGTGGCACCCGCCTGACAGTGACCGCGAGAGTCCGCTGCCGATCCCGTGCAGGCATAGCTTCCGGGCTTTGAATACGATGGTGCGGGCTGCGTCTGCTCGCGCGTCAGACCAAATTTTCGGGCTTGGGCCGGTAGTGGCACTGGGCCGTGCCGCCTGCTGCGCGCGCCAGCGCTTACGCTGGCATGACCGGATTTTCACGGTATTTGTCGTAAACCACACCGCCTGCGAACAGCGCGTCGATGTCGGCGCCCGCATAGCCGATGCTGCGCAACACTTCGGCGGAGTGCTGGCCCAGCCACGGCGCGGGATTGCGAATCGCCGTAAGTTCACCCGTCGACTTGATCGGCATCCCAAGCGTTTTCATTCGCCCAATTTTCGGGTGATCCAGTTCCACCACCATGTTGCGCGCCTTGATGTGCGGGTCATGCATGACCTCCTCGTATCTGAGCACGGGTCCGCCCGGGACTTGAGCCGCGTCCAGCTTCTCCACCCAATGCACCGTGGACTGGGTCATAAGCACGGCCTCAATTTCCTGTTCAAGCGCGTCGATATTTTTCAGCCGCGAGGGCCCAGTAGCAAAGCGCGGATCGGTGAGCCAGTCGGGTTTGGCGCACACCATGGTGCAAAAATTTTTCCACAGCTTGTCGTTGCTGGCGCCAGCGGTCACATAACCGTCCTTGGTTTTGTAGGCCTGATACGGGGCCGCGCGCCTGTGGCGAGTACCGATTGCCATCGGTACTTCGCCCGCGCCGAAGTAGGCGCCGAATTCCCACTGCGTCCACGCCAGCCCGGCTTCGAGCAGCGAAGTCTCCAGATACTGCCCGTTGCCCGTGCGCAGCTTGCCGATGTAAGCGCCGAGTATCCCGTACAACGCAGTGACGCCGCAGGCGATGTCGTTCATCGCGATGCCGACTTTGGCGGGACGGCCGCCCGGAGCGCCGGTCATCATCATGATGCCGGACATGCCCTGGGCGATGATGTCAAAACCGCCTTTCTTGCCATACGGCCCGGTCTGACCGAAGCCCGACATCGACGCATAGATGACCTCGGGGTTGAATTGCCTGACGGCGTCGTAATCGATGCCGAGCTTTCTGACGACGCCCGGGCGGAAATTCTCGGTGATGATGTCGGCTTTGGCGGCGAGTTTGTTGAAAATTTCCTTGCCGTGCGGACTCTTCATGTCAAGGGCGACGCTTTTCTTGTTTCGGTTGAGCACCGCAAAACAGTAGGACTCGTCGTTGATCTTGGGATCGAAGCGACGCGAGCCATCGCCTTCCGGGAAGTTCTCGATTTTGATCACGTCCGCGCCCATGTCTCCGAGCACCATACTGCAGTAGGGTCCGGCCATGATGTTGGTGAGATCGAGTACGTTTACGCCTTCGAGTGGCAGTGCCATCTTGTCTTCTCCTATTCGATCACGGTCAGCTGCGTGGTATCGATTTCGATCCACACCGGCTCATTCACCTGGAAGACATCCTGGGGCCTTCCGGTGACCCGCAGGGCTTGCTCGATCCCCGGCACGGTCACGTGATAGTCCCAGTATTCCCCAAGGTAGGCGCGGCGCTGCACGCTGCCCTGTACGCAGCAGCCGGCGCTGTTCACGCCCGGGTTCTGCTTGAGCAGGTGAATGCTTTGGGGTCGGATCGACACCAGCACGTCCTGCGGCAGGGGGGCCTCGGTCTGCAATGACTGCCTCGACACCGAAAAGCCGCCAAAGTGCACTTCATCGCCGCTGGATTTCCCATCGACAAAATTCGTCCGTCCGATGAACCCGGCGACAAACCGCGTCTTCGGTCGGCCATACAGCGCATACGGCGCATCGATCTGTTCCACGCGGCCCTTGTTCATCACGGCGATTCGATCTGAGGTCACCATCGCCTCGGCCTGATCATGGGTCACGTACACCATGGTGATCTTGAACTCGTCGTGCAGCCGGCGGATCTCGAAGCGCATCTCCTCGCGCAAGTTCGCATCCAGGTTGGAGAGCGGTTCGTCCAGCAGCAGCACGGCGGGCTTGACCACGATGGACCGCGCCAGGGCCACGCGCTGCTGCTGCCCGCCACTCAGTTCGGCCGGATAACGGTCGCGCAGATCGCCCATCTGCACCACCTCAAGGATCTCACCCACGCGCCGGCGGATCTCGTCGGCCTTGAACTTGCGTATCTTCAGACCAAAGCCCACGTTCTCCGCCACAGTCATGTTGGGCCAGATAGCGTAGCTCTGAAAGATCATCGACATCTGCCGCTTTTCCGGCGGCAGGCTGGAGGTGGGAGAGGAAATCACCTGGCCATCCACCTCGATGGTGCCGGCCGTGGGCGTCATGAATCCCGCGATCATGCGCAGCGTAGTCGTCTTGCCGCAGCCCGAAGGCCCCAGCAGGGAGACAAGCTCGCCTTCCTCAAGTGCGAGATTGAAATTCTCGACAGCGGTGAAGTTACCGAACGTGCGGGATACGTTGCGCAGCACCAGCTTGCTCATGTGGCGGTCCTCCGAAGCATGAAGTCACGACCCATCAGGCGAAAACCGATCAGGATAAAGACCACGGTAATGAACACCAGAATCAGCCCGATGGCCGCCAGCATCTCGAAATTTCCCTCGTCACTCTTGTCGAACAGCAGCACCGAGAGCACCTGCGTATTGATCGAATACAGGAAAATGGCGGTGCTCAACTCCCGTGTGGCCGGGATGAACACCAGAATGAACGCGCCGGCCAGACTGCGCTTGAGTAGCGGCATCACGACGCGGCGGATCGCGGTAAAGCGCGTGCCACCCAGGATGCGAACCGCATCCTCAAGTTCAGGATTGATGCTGCGGATGGCCGCGCTGCAGTTGACGTAGGCGATCGGTAAAAAGCGCGTGGCAAAGGCCAGGATCAAGATCCACGCAGTTCCATACAACAACAATGGCGGATTGGTATAGGCGGCATAGAAGCCAATCGCCAGCACGATACCCGGAATGACGAACGGTGCCATCGTGAGAAACGACAGCAGATTGCCGACGTGCTTGCCGACCAGTTGCCGGTTCACGATGTACGCTACGCACAGCGCCAGCGTGATCGCGATGACGGAAGCTGCGCCCGCATACATGAAGGTATTCAGCGTAGCGTTGCGCGTCAGGTTGTTCTCGAACATGGTGAAGTACAGGTTGTTCAGCGTCAGGTTATCCAGCGTGAACCCGCGTCCCCAGGCCTTGGCCAACGCAGCCTGGCAGATGACGACCATCGGCATGAAAAAAGACAGCGTGCAGACGCCCAGGCAATAGCCGAGCATCGGCCACTTCCAGCGGCCCAGTGGTATCAACCGACGTTCGCCACCCTTGCCAGTCAGAACGGCGTAACCCTTGCGACTGGTGATGCGCCGCTGCAGCCAGAACAGCAACACCGTGATGCCCAGCAGCGGCATCGCATAAGCCGCAGCGACACCAACCCGAGGCGGATACTCGAAGAACTGCCATAGCTGGGTCGTCACCACATGGAACCGGCCTGGCAGTGCCAGCAATGCGGGGGAACCGAACAGCGCAATGGCTTCCAGGAACACCAGGATGAAGGCCCCCAGAATCGCTGGCAGCACCAGCGGCAGTGTGATGGACAGGGACGTGCGCAAGCTGCCGGCTCCGAGAATGTTCGCTGCATCCTCCATTTCCGAGGAGACGAGATCGAGCGCTGACTTGGTGAACACGAATACGTAGGGAAAACTGTAGCAGGCGATGACAAATATCAGCCCGGGCATGGAGTAGATGTTGAACGGTCCCTTTTCCATGCCGGTAAGTTCGACCACCAGTCGGTTCAGCCATCCGGCATTGGGACCGGCCAGCAGAATCCAGCCAACGGCCCCCAGATAAGGCGGAATGATGAACGTGCCCAGGATGGCTACCCAGATCAGGCCTTTGGCGGGCATGTCGGTGCGGGAAAGCGCCCACGCCAGCGGTACGCCGAAGACGAGGCACAGACTCGCGGCAGAAATGCCCAGGATGAGCGAATTCAGCAGCGCTTCGACATATCGCGCGCGACCGTAGGCGACGAAGTAGTTGGCCAGCGTAAAGGCCCCATCCGGCTGCTGGAAGCTGACCACCAGCAGGCGCAGCAACGGATTGACGACCAGGAACAGCAGCACGCCAATGGCCAGCAGCCACACCCAGGCCGACTTGTCCAGATGCCGCCACCATTGACCGAACGAGGAAGGACTGGCAGCTACCATCGGGGAGGTCATATCAGGTCCCTCGCTTCACATCTACACGCCGAAGGTATCACGGAACTTTTCCTTCACTTCCGGGATGCCCTTGGTGATCTCATCCTCTGTGGGCCGAATGACCTTGATTTCTTCCAGTGGCTTGGCGCCAGCAGCCGGTTTTATGCCTTTGATGACCGACAGCGAGTGGTTCTTGACCTGGGTCTCGGCCGCTTCCTTGTCCAGCAAGAACTCAATGTAAAGCTTGCCGGCGTTCGGCGATGGAGCGTTCTTCGGAACGGCGCTTGGGGAAACCATGAGCAAGGCGCCGTCCGTCGGATAAATGACGCTCAAAGGATTTCCTTTGTCGCGGCTCAGCAGGGTCGTCGCCTCGGGGCCGGCGGCCACCCAGCGCTCCTTGGCGTTCAGCATGGTCACCGTATCGTTGACCGAACGGCCGATCTGCGGCTGGTTCTTTTCCAGCTTCTCGAAGTAATCCCAGCCGTACAGCTTGCGCATCAGCACCACCCAGGTTCCGACATAGCCGCTGAACGCGGGATGCCCGATGGAAACCTTTCCCTTCCATTTGGGGTCCAGCAGGTCGGGCCAGTTCTTCGGCGCGTCCTTCTCGGACACCAGGCTGTTGTTGTAGGTGATCAGCATCAAGGCTGCGGCAGTGACCGAATAGTAATTTTCCGCGTCGTTGTACTGCTTGAGGGAATCCACCATCGTGGCAAGATTATTCGGCCGGTATTGCAGCAGCAGTCCCCGTTTCTTAAGGTCCGGATAGTGGCTCACGTCAGTGCTGCTGAAAACCGATGCCACCGCTACGTTGGCCTGCAGGTCCTGCTGGAAGCGCTGGAAGGCGACCTGCGCCGTGGTGCGCACAAAGTTGCATTTTATGCCGGCATACTTTTTCTCGAATGCCGCGCACAGGTTGGCCGCCTCCTCGGTGTTGTAGTGGGCGGTGTAGATGGTGAACTCCTTCTCCTTCTTCGCCGCCTCGTACAACTGCTGCTCCCACGCGGGCATCTGCGCCCGCAGCGGGACGGCGGCAAAGGTCAGTGCGGCGCCCAGAAGCGCCAGAAAAAAACGAATCGTGTTACGGCTCATGGAATCTCCTTTAGGGAAGTGAACGTCTCTTACGGTTTTTCAAATTTAGCGTGCGTGCAATTTTCCTTGCGGACTGTGTTTGTGCGGATCTCGTGCCACCGCAAAAGTTCAGCGGCCCTTGAATATCGGCTTGCGTTTGGCCATGAAGGCCGTGCGCCCTTCCACGTAGTCCTCGCTGTTGAAACAGCGGTCGACGACCTGCTGGCACAACGCCATGTCGCGCGTGGACTCGTCCTTCGTCACTTCACCGACGATGGTTTTGATCGACGCCACAGTGAGCGGGGCGTTGGCGGCGATGGTGCCCGCGTAGTCCCGCACGTACGTTTCCAATTGCCCGTCCGGCACCATGCGATTGACCAGGCCCATCGCCACCGCCTCCTGGGCTGTGAACTGGCGCGCGGTGAAGAAAATTTCTTTGGCGAAGGCCGGCCCCACCACGTCCATCAGCTTGCGCACGCCCGTGGCCTCATAGCCCAGCCCCAGCTTGGCCGCCGGCACGCCGAACTTCGCCCCCTCCGCGGCGATGCGCATGTCGCATGACAAGGCCACCGAGACGCCGCCGCCGATGCAATAGCCGCGGATCATGGCGATGGTGGGCTTGCCCGCACGCATCAGCTCATCGTTCGCCTTGCCCGATGCCTGGTTGTAGGTACGGGTCGTTGCGGGGGAAGAGCGCTTCTCCTCGAACTCCGAGATGTCCGCTCCGGAGACGAAGGCCTGGTCTCCAGCCCCTTTCAGCACGATCACGCGGATGGCCTTGTCGTTCTCGTAATCACGCACGATGTCGGCCAGTGCTTCCCACATGACCATGGAGACGGCGTTGCGGCGCTCTGGATTGTTGAACGTGATCCAGCCGATCGGGCCGTCCTTCTCGGCGATCATCTTGTCGGTTTTGGAAATCGGCATCTGGGGTTCCTTTCTAGCGGCTTCGTAGCAAACGGCGTTGGCGCATGAACCGTAACGCGGCGTGGGACGCTTGCAATTCGGTGGAACCTTTGCATCCAAAGGATATAAAAGTTTTTCCACATAACGAATGGATCTGGGCTGTCGGCAGGCGACTGAGGACCACCATGCGGATGGCTCCCGCGGTACATTGCCCTGTAAAGCAACCCGCTCGCAGCCGTGAACCACTGATCGCCGTGACCTTCCCATCGCGTTGTCGGCGAGCGACCGGCGGCCAATACCAGTCTCCTTCTGCCCGTCTGAACAGACGTTCACTCAAGTGTGACGCCCGCTTCCTTTACCGTCTTGCCCCAGCGCGTCAGGTCTTGACCAATCTGCGTTCGCATCTGAGCCGGTGTGAACAACATCGGCTCATAGCCCTCCTTCCGGATCGCGTCTTGTACCGCAGGATCTCGCATCACGGTGTTCAGTGCCGGCACCAGTTTGTCCATGACATTGGCCGGCAAGCCGGCAGGACCGACAATGCCAAACCAGATGCTTGCATCGAAGCCCGGGAAACCGGACTCGGCCAGGGTGGGCGTCTCGGGGAACATGGAGCTGCGCTTGACGGAGGTCACAGCCAGCGGCTTGATCCGACCGGTCTTGATATGCGCCGACGCAGCACCCAGCGAGGAGAACAGGACCGGCACATGGCCGCCCATCAGCTCAACAAGGGCCGGCGCCCCGCCCTTGTACGGCACGTGGGTAATGGTTAGCCCGGCGGCAGCCTTGAACTGTTCTCCCGCGAGGTGACCCACACCGCCGATACCAGACGTGCCGTAGCTCCAGGTGCCGGGCTTTTGCTTCATCAGCTCGATCATGTGTTTCAAATCGGTCGCTGGAGAATTAGGCGGGACCACGATCACCGTGCCGCCACCGCCGACCATCGAGATTGGCGTGAAATCGGTCAGCGGGTTGTAACCCGTTTTGCGCATGTTGGGAACGATGGCCATCGGGCCGGAGTCGATGATGTGCAACGTATAGCCATCGGCTGGGGCGCGGGCCACCAGTTCCGCAGCGATGACGCCGCCGGCGCCTGCCCGGTAATCCATCACGATGGGCTGTCCGAGGATTTTCGACAGGCGTTCCCCGATCGGTCGGATCAGGTTGTCGGCACCGCCGCCGGGGGCATAGCCGATGACCATGCGGATGGGTTTGTCAGGGTAATCTGCCCACGCTGGAGTAGCCAAGACTCCCATGGCGATGAAAGGAAGAAGCAATGATGAAGTCTTGCTCATGTTAGGTCTCCTCGTTATTGAGTCGCAAACACTTGGTTCGGCTGAGTCAATCCCTTGACCTCAAGCGCATTGCCGGATGGGTCATACACCAGGAAAACCGACTGTTCGCGCGGCGTGTCGACGAAGATCCGTTTCGGCTCCATCGCAAACGGCACCTTGGCTGTGCGCAGCCGGCCGAGCATGCCGTTGTAGACCCCGGACTCGACAATCACGCCGAAATGGCGCAGCGGATAGTTGCCTTCGCCGATGTTGACCGAATGGTGCGCGGCTTCAACTTCCGACAGCTGTGCGACCAGGTGGTGGCCGAAGAATTCGAAGTCAATCCGGTCATCCCGCACCCGGGTTGCTGTGCAGCCCAGCAGGTCGCGGTAGAACGCGAGTGTCGCCTCGACTTCGCGGATCGGGATAGAGAGGTGAAGCATTGCGAGGTTCATCGATCAGGTCCTGTTAAATGAAACGTCAGCACATCAACTTTAATTAACACCAATGAATGCAGATTTTCTCTCTTTGAGTACGTCTTTATGCTTTTCAAGCGTTCTGCTCAAGAGGCATTAACACGATGGCCCCTTTTGTAGTTCGACCCTCCAGCAACCGATGCGCCTGGGCCGCCTCGGTCAGTGGCAGCAGCGCTTCGATATCGAGTCGGATCGTTGGATCCTCGAGCAATGCAAAAACTTCTTCGCACATGGCCAGCAGGTCTTTACGCGTGGCGATATAAGTACGCAATGTAGGCCGGCACACCCACAGCGACTTGGCATGTAATTCCTGCAGGGAAAATCCCTCCACCTGTCCGGATGCCGTACCGTAGTTCACCACCAGCCCTTTCGGCGCCAGGCAGGCCAGAGACCCCATGAAGGTGTCGCGTCCGACCGAGTCATACACCACGCTGACACCTTCGCCTGCGGTGATGCGTTTGACTTCAACGGCAAAGTCGTGGGTAGAGTAATTGATAACGAAATCCGCTCCCAGTTCGCGCGCGGTGGCCACCTTCAGATTGCTGCCCACGGTCGCGATCACGCGCAATCCAAGCCGCTTGGCCCATTGCACCAGGACCTGCCCGACGCCGCCAGCGGCGGCATGAATCAACACGGTCTCGCCGCGCTTCATTGGCCTCATTTGCTTGAGCAGGTATTGCGCGGTCAAGGCGCGCACCAGCCCGGCCGCGACTCGAACATCGCTCAAGGCGTCCGGCAGCCTTACAGCGCGTTCGGCAAGAAGCGCCACATGGGTGCAATAGCTGCCTACGCCCGCGTTGGTGTAGGTCACCCGATCACCGATCTGAAAGCCCTCGACATCGGGGCCGACTTCGATCACCCGTCCGACTGCGTTCACGCCCGGCACGAATGGTGGCTCCGGATTGTGCGAGTGCGGTTGGCCGGCGCGCAAATAAATATCGACAAAATTCACTGCGATCGCCGTATGCTCAACCACCACCTGGCCAGCTTGTGCTGTCGGCATCGGTATCGGGCGCGGCTCAAGCACTTCGGGACCCCCGAGGCGGGTCACGAACACTGCATAGGGAGCTTGCATCGAAACTTCTGGCGAGGATGGGTCTTACTGACCGACGAAGAGCGGTTTGCGTTTTTCCGCGAACGCGCGAACGCCTTCGACATAATCGCTGCTTCGATTGCAGGCTTCGATTGCTGCCTGTGCTTCTGACGAGTTGGGCTTCTCCGGATTTTGCAGAAACGCACGCACGCTGAGCTTGACCGCCTTGAGAGTCAGGGGTGCATTCTCGGCAATAGAAGCGGTCAGTTCCTGCACTGCCGCGTCGAGCTGCGCAGCCGGAACCACCCGACTGACGAATCCCATCCGCAGTGCGTCTTGCGCATCGAAGGTTCGCGCCGAAAAGAAAATATCGTAAGTATTTTGTGCGCCAATCAGCGAAACAAAGCGTTGCACGCCGGCCTCGTCATAGCCGAGACCAAGCCGGCTGGCCGGCATGCGAAAGCGAGCATCGTCCGCGCAAATGCGAATGTCACAGCCGAGAGCGAGACCCAAGCCACCGCCCATACAAATACCTCGAATTTTCGCGATGACCGGTTTGCCAGCATGCGACGGCGCCAAATACGCGGCATCGACCGACTTCTTGTACCGCTGTTGGGCGGTGGGATCGGTGCGTTCGGAATCGAACTGCGAAATATCCGCGCCAGAAACGAAGGCCTTGTCGCCGTCCCCGCTCAAAACAATAGCCCGGATTTCCGGGTCGGCGTCGAGCTCTGAGATGCGGGAGGGTAAGTCGTCCCACATCTGCGTCGTCATTGCGTTGAATTTCCCTCCGTTAGAGATAAGCACATGCCCTACAGCGCCGGTTCGACGCACCAGAATACTCGCCATTCACTGTCTCCTGCTATTTTTTGAATACCAATTTTTATTAAATGTACACCTTAAAATTGTTTTGGTATATCTTTATCATCGGAGAGTCATGCAAAATTACGAAAGAATCATGCCGTCATCCATCAAAAATAATCTTGCCCACCAGATAAGGTGCAAGCTTGAAGAAGAGATTAATAGCGGTGCTTTGCTTCCCGGTAACGCGCTTGACGAACGTGAATTGGCGAGCCGATTTGGGGTGTCGCGCACGCCGGTGCGTGAAGCGATCGCTCAGCTTGCGGCGCAAGGATTGCTTACGACGGCACCGCGGCAGGGCGTCTATGTCGCGCGGATGTCGATTCAGGAATTGCTTGGCCTGTTCGAATTATTGGCAGAGATGGAAGGGGTCTGCGCCAAGTACTGCACGCGGCGCCTTACCGACGCGCAGCGCGCACGGCTAGCGGAAGTGCATCGGAACAGTCTAAAGTTTGTCGAGGCCGACGATGCGATCGGTTATAGCCAGTCAAATGTCGATTTTCACGAGATACTCTATGTCGGATGCCACAACGCTTTTCTGGCGGAGCATCTGCACTCAATACGCCGACGCACCCAGATGTACCGGCAGAATTCTTTTATGCAGCCGGGCCGCATGCGCACTTCGTATGAGGATCATCAACGGGTGCTTGATGCGATTCTTGGCGGTGATGCCAAAGCGGCTCAGCAGCACATGATTGAGCACATTACTGTCGGTGGAAAGGGGTTTGCGGAGTTTGTCTCGACCGTGCCCATGCATATGTTCGAGTCCCATGACATCGCTTATCCGAAGGCAAGTGTGGCTTGACCCCATTTCGTTATGGTTCTGTCGCGTTAGCCACTGATGAACGTGATTTTGGCGGGGACGAGTGTCAGTTTCTTAAACTGGATGGATTTGTCCTGCCAATGCATAAAACTGGTCGGCAAAAGACTCCTCTTTGCAGCCTTCCATCATGAGCTGTCCTTTGCGAATCATGTGCATGAGTTCGATGCCAGCCAGAACGTTTTTGGCGGCTCGAAATGACTTGAAGTTCAGCATCGGCTTGGTGATGCGTTTGACAAATCGGTGATCCTGCTCAACGATGTTGTTCAAGTATTTGACTTGCCGCACGATGATCGGTGCTTCACCTCGAGCATTGATCTCATCCATAGCCACCTTGTTGGCCCCGCTCTTATCCATCGTGACCTTCTCGGGAACGCTGTTGGCCTGCATAGCTTTGTCAAAGAAGCGTATGGCTGCGGCCTTGTCGCGCCTGGCCGTCAGCAGAAAGTCGACTGTCTTGCCTTCCTTGTCCACAGCGCGGTAGAGATATTTCCAAGCGTCTTTGACCTTAATGTAAGTCTCGTCCATTCGCCAGCTGCTGCCCACCGGGCGCTTGTGCTTACGGAACACTTTCTCAAGCAAGGGCAGAAACCGGATCGCCCAGCGGTTGATCGAGGAATGGTCGACAAACACCCCGCGCTCCTCCATCATCTCTTCGAGATGGCGGTAGCTCAACGGGTAAGTCGCGTACCAACGGATGCATACCAGAATGATGTCGATCGGGAAGCGCATTCCTTTGGTAACCAGCATCTCGTTCAAGCCTTTTCAGTCAAAGCGCTCAGCATAGACGAGCAAGCTGTTTGACCGCCAATGCGACAGAACCTGAACAGTCGCTGTGCCTCCCAACAAATGCGGAAGGACATAGTCATGGATCCGGTCTAGGCCGGATAGAACCCGTCGCCATAACCCGATATCACGACCGGACGGAAACCCTGCTGTACCAGATCGTCGAACGATTTCTGATACCCAGCAGCATCGACGGCGTGTTTAGCCTGCCAATCGCTTGCCGGATTGCGATGCCAAATCGCGGCATAGCGGGCGATGCCAGTGTCGGAATAGCCGCACACTGAAACCAGGTGGTACCCGAGCTCAAGATTCTGGTCGAACGCAGTCTGGTACTCACTGCCGGTCAATGCGTGCCGCCCGACCCAATCCAACCCCGGCCGCCGCTCCCATATAGCCGCAAAGCGGACGTCGATGCCGACGCGATAGCCCGACACCTGGATGGGCGAGAAGCCGTCTGCCGCCATCTGGTCGAAAGTCTGTTGATACTGGCTGCGTGACAAGCCATGGCGAGCCTGCCATTGCGGCCCTTCAACTTGTTCCCAAATCGCGGCATAGCGCGCCTGACCGTTTTCGGCGTAGCCGCTGATGCAACGCGGGCGGTAGCCTTGGTGAGTCAGATCGTCGAACACAGTCTGAAAGGCTTGATCCGTTAGATCGTGACGCGCCGCCCAAGCCGGTCCCTGGCGTTGTTCCCACACGCCGTTGAACCGCATACCGATACCTTCGGAATAGCCATTCACCCAAGTCGGGCGATAGCCGAGCCGCGTCAGCGTGTTGAACTCGGCCTGATAGGTCTGGCTGTCGATAGCATGCCGCGCTACGATTGAGTTGCCATCCGCACGCTCAAAGATCGCGGCGAAGCGCGTGTTGAAACGCGTCATCAACGCTGGGAAATTCGCCCATCCACTGGCATTGTATATGTCCGAAAAATTCAGATCGACGTTGAACTGCCATCCGCTCAACGTGCCCGGGGCAGTCGAGGCGGTAGACGGCGCGACATAGAAGGTCAGGTGCGCCCCGTTGTTGGAAAAGCTTCCGTTTACGTCATGTGGGCCATCGCCGAGATAGGCACTTCCCAGCCGCGTGGGCTGTCCCGGGTTGGCGAAATCCTCGGAACGTCTCAGGATCAGTCGAAATTCATCATCGCCGATGTTGACCCGCCAGTTGCCCAGCCAGCATGCCTCGGACTGTATCCATGTAGGATCAACCACATCAGTGATGTACCAGCCCGAATCGATGGTCCAGTTCGGATCGTTGGCATA
>JANMXS010000313.1:0-11178 GCA_031394335.1 Burkholderiales bacterium | reverse complement strand
GCAATAACCCGGCCGGCTCGATCAAGGATCGCATCGGGTTGCGCATGATCGAAGCGGCCGAAGCCCAGGGCAAACTGAAACCCGGCGGCGCCATCGTCGAAGCCACCGCCGGCAATACCGGGCTGGGACTCGCGCTGGCGGCGATCCACAAAGGCTACAAGCTCACCCTGGTGATCCCCGACAAGATGAGCCAGGAAAAAATCTTTCACCTGCGCGACATGGGCGTGAACATCATCATGACCCGCTCCGATGTGAGCAAGGGCCACCCCGAGTATTACCAGGACATGGCCAAGCGCATCGCCGCCGAATTGCAGGCCGCCGGCGAAAGCGCGCACTGCATCGACCAATTCTCGAACCCGGCCAACCCGGCCACCCATGAGCAATGGACCGCGCCGGAAATCTGGGAGCAGATGGAACACCGCCTCGACGCGGTCGTGTGCGGTGTCGGCAGTGGCGGCACCCTCACCGGCATGGGCCGCTTTTTTCAACGCGTCGCGCCAAACCTCGAAATGGTATTGGCTGATCCCAAGGGCTCGATCCTCTCCGAAATCGTCAACACCGGCACCCATGGTCCTGCCGGTTCATGGTTGGTCGAGGGCATCGGTGGCGATTATGTGCCGGCCAATCTCGACATCAAACTGGCGCACAAGGCCTATGCGATTCCCGACGACGAAGCCCTGCTGGCCGCACGTGAGCTGCTGCAGAAGGAAGGCATCATGGGCGGCTCGTCAACCGGCACCTTGTTGGCCACCGCGCTGCGCTACTGCCGCGAGCAGACCACGCCCAAGCGCGTCGTCACCATCGTCTGCGATGTCGGCGGCAAATATCTGTCGAAGATGTACAACGATTACTGGCTGACCGACCAGGGCATCATCAAGCAGCCGACCAAGGGCGATCTTTCCGATTTGATCGCGCGCCATCACCGCGACCGCGCCACCATTACCATCAAGCCCGACGACACCCTGCAAACGGCTTACGCCCGGATGAAGCTGTACGACTTCCAGCAGCTACCGGTGCTGGAGAATGAGAATGTGGTCGGCATCATCGACGAGTCCGACATCCTGCTGTCGATCTATGGCGATGAAACGCGCTTCAAATCGCCGGTGCGTGAGGCGATGACCGCCAAGCTCGATACCGTGCAGGTGAGCGATTCGATCAACCGCCTGATGCCGATTTTCGATCGCGGCCATATCGCCATCGTCAAGGACGGCGAAAAATTCCTCGGCCTCATCACCCGCTACGATTTGTTGAACTACCTGCGCAGAAGGACACATTGAACATGGACAAGCGACATCTCTTCGGCACCCGCGCCATTCACGCCGGGCAGGAACCCGACCCCACCACCGGCGCGGTGATGCAGCCGATCTACGCCACCTCCACCTATGTGCAGTCGAGCCCCGGCGTGCACAAGGGCTACGAGTACGCGCGCAGCCAGAATCCGACGCGCATGGCCTTTGAACGTTGCGTGGCCGATCTGGAAAACGGCGTGCAGGGTTACGCCTTTGCCTCCGGCCTCGCCGCCTCGGCCACGGTGCTCGAAACCCTCGATACCGGCAGCCATGTCATCGCCCTCGACGATCTGTACGGCGGCAGCTATCGCCTGTTCGAGCGCGTACGCAAACGTTCCGCCGGGCTAGCCTTCACTTTCATGGACATGCGCGACCCTGCCAAGATCGAGGCCGCCATCAAGCCCAATACCAAAATGATCTGGATCGAATCGCCCAGCAACCCGCTGTTGAAACTGGTGGACCTCGCCAAGGTCGCGGCGATCGCCAAAAAACACAAACTGATCGCGGTCGCCGACAACACCTTCGCCACGCCCTATATCCAGCGTCCGCTCGATTATGGTTTCGACCTGGTGGTGCACTCGGTCACCAAGTATCTCAACGGTCATTCGGATATGGTCGGCGGCATGGTGGTGGCTCGCGAATCGGGTTTGCTCGCCGAGAAACTCACCTATCTGCACAACGCCGTCGGCGGCATTCTCGGACCGTTCGACAGCTTTCTGGCGATGCGCGGTTTGAAAACCCTGCATCTGCGCATGCAGCGCCATTGCGAAAGCGCAGCCGCTATCGCCACCTGGCTGTCCACTCATCCCAAGGTCGAGAGCGTGTATTACCCCGGCCTGGCCTCACACCCGCAGCATGCGCTGGCCAAAACGCAGATGAACGGCTTCGGCGGCATGGTCACCCTGATACTCAAGGGCGATCTCGAACACGCGCGGCGCTTTCTGGAGAATCTCAAAGTATTCGTCTGCGCCGAAAGTCTCGGTGGCGTGGAAAGCCTTGCCGAGCACCCGGCGATCATGACGCATGCCTCGATCCCTGCTGAAATACGCAAGGAACTGGGGATCAGCGATAGTCTGGTGCGTCGGTCGGTGGGGGTTGAAGACCTGGCGGATTTGAAGGCGGATATTGAGCAGGCGTTGGGCTGATGCCCGGATACTTGCGATGATCGACCGCGTGGGCACGCTGCGCGGGCCGACCCTACGGAAAGCATCCGGCTTGCCTGACCGTCAAAGCGTTGGGTGGGCATGAAACTCTGGCCTTGAAACACGTCGTCCCAGCGTAGGCTGGGACCCAGTCCACATCCATATCTGACAATACGATGGACTGGATTCCAGCCGACGCTGGAATGACGGCCAACTAATTGGCGTTTTGGCTGCTTATGGTTTCGGTATGCCTCAGCTAGGTTCCACCTTCACGGTCGGCGGTACCACTTCCGACTGCAGCGGTACAAAAATCCACAGCAGCACATAGAGCACCAGGCCCATGCCGTGCAACAGCAAGGCGAGAATGAACAGAATGCGCCACGACCATGTCGGGATACTGGTCATATCGCCCAGTCCGCCACACACGCCGCCAATCCAGCGGTCGCGGGTTGAGCGGCGCAATTGGTGCAGCGCTGAGGGTGCGGGAGAGGCTTTTGGGGCGGCACCGCTTTCGTGCGGCGTCTCAGGCTCAACGCCCTCAATGACGCGTTTTTTGGCGAGCGTGAATTCTTCCTCGCTCAAGGCGCCTTGTTCGCGCAGGGTTTGCAGTTTTGCAAGTTGATCGGCCAGGCTCATCGCATATTTCCTTTCGCTTTCCATGCAGCCGCAAAGTTGCGGTCAGCAAGGCCAGAATAAGTAAATACGAGCGCTTTGGGCAGGCGATTGCGACGGATTGCAGAATTCGCTGCTCCAAGGCCGGCGAAACGCCGACTGGTTATCGGCGTCGCGCCTGGTCCGCTACCTCACCCGGCGCGGCCGCTCCCTATCGCCGGCGGCCAAGCACCTTTATACTTTCCTCGCCAAAGGCAAATCCGCCCCCAGGGCCAAACACCGCTGAACCAGTTCCCGCATGCCGACCAACCGAAAAGGAAACGCCATGAACCTGATCGTGAACAAGTTGTTCCTGCAAATTATTATTGCAACTTGGTGCGCGGGCCTCGCGCTGGTGGCGCAGGCCGCAGGGCTTGGCGCCATCAACGTGCAATCGGCATTGGGCCAACCGCTATCGGCGGAGATCGTCATCACCGCGCTGGCATCGGACGAGTTCGACGAGATCAAGGCCCGCATCGCCAGCGCCGATGCCTACGATGACGCCAAGGTCCGCTACCTGTCGATCGTCCGGCAGATTCGCATCAACGCTGAGCGCCGCACCGACGGGCGCGCGATACTCAAACTAAGCAGCAACGCACCCATCAACGAGCCGGTGCTGGAGCTGCTGGTGGAATTCACCTGGCGCAGCGGGCAGCTGGTGCAGAAGTATTCGATATTGCTGGATCCGGCGAAGTAGGTGGCGCGGAAGACATTCGTCACGCGATTCGGCAGGAATTGAAAGCTTACAAGACAAAACCATAGTCAGAGTAAGATTTCCCTCAGCAAATTACGCTGGCGAGCGACCGGCGAGCAGATTGCCAACACAACAAGGGAGACTCTCTGATGAACTATGCCGACCTGATCCAATCACGCATGCCCGCATTCAACCGGCAGCCCTTGCATTGGTTGTTTGCCGCCGTACTCGTTGCCGCTTTCGCGGGCTCGCCCGCCCTCGCCCAATCCGAGCGCCCGCCATTCCCGAAGGCGGAAGCGGCGCGAATCACCGCCGAGATCCGCAAGGCCCCGGAGAACGACGCGCTCCGCAAGGAGCTGATCGATCTGCTGCGGCCGCACGGGCGCACCATGAACAATCCATCGGACAATTTCTACAAGATGCTGGAGACCGCGGCGGCGCTGCAAGATAGAAAGCAGCCGGGCGATCAGGAAAAAGCTATCGCCATGCTCAAACGCGCCGCCAATGCCGCGCCCTGGTATGTGCATGTCTACCAGGATCTCGCGCTCGCCTATGACCAGGCGGAGAACTGGGCGCAGGCCAAGCGTTACTATGAGTTGTTTCTATACGCCGGCATCGACTTCACCTTCGTCGGCGCCGAGATCGGCATCATGGAAAACGGGCTCAAGCGCGTTGAGGGGGAGATTGCGAAAGGCGGCAAGTGAGGAATTGGCGGCAGTTTAAATCCTCCTCGGCCATACGTGCTTGTCGGGTTACGACCAACGGAAGTCCCCGTGGGACGCTGCGCTAACCCGGTCTAAGTCGCTAAAAAACCCGTCGTCCCAGCGGAGGCTGGGACCCAATCCCACCCAAGGTTTCAAAAAACGGGGGACTGGATTCCAGCCTCCGCTGGAATGACGAACCTTTGAGGTGTCAAGTCGTCGTAGTCGTAGGACCCGACCTACGTAACTATTGAAATACACCTCAAACCAGCTTCGGCTTCTGCACCTTCTCATACGCAATCAGCAACTGCCGGTGCATCGCACTGCCTTCCATATTCGGTCCCAGCGTATTCAGCCCGAAAAACTGCTGCTTGCGATTGACCAGCGCATAAGCTTGTTTCAGCGTGTCGGCGCCGAACAGCAATTTCAGGTTGGCGTCGTAGCGTTTGCTGTCTTCAAGTTGCAGGATATTTTCAATGCAGCGATAAACACGCGCACGTTCCTCGTTCAGTTGGCCGAATTGGCTGATCCACGCGCAGCCGTCGAGCGCGGCGTCAACATCGCCGGCAGCAAGGCCGAGCAATGCCTTCAATTCCCCTACTCGCAAATCAACCCACGCGGTACCCGCATCGGCGGCGAGGCCGATCAGCGTGGTGATCGGCAGGTTTTCGGCGAGGTCGAGTTCATTGAAAATGTCGAGCAACTCTGCCGACTCTTTCTGCGTGAGTTCAGGCAGGCGCAGGATCGCCGGGCGCACCAGATTGCCGACGGTGTTGTTCTCCCATTGCAGCTCTTCTATCGGATAGATCTCCGACATGCCGGGCACAAAAATGCGGCAGGAATAGACGCCGAGATGGGTGAAGTCGGCGACGTAGATATCGTGACCGCTGGCGTGGATGCATTCCACCGACCAGTGGTAATCCTCTTCGGTGGTGGTGCCGAAATTCCAGTCGACGAATTCGAAGTCGGGCGTGTCGCGCAAAAATTCCCAGCTGATGACGCCGCTGGAATCGACGAAATGGATTTCGAGGTTTTGTGCGTCCGAAATTTCATCCATATCAAAACCGGGTGCGGGGAAGTCGCCCAGCGAATCGAGCGCGCGGCCTTGCAGTAATTCGGTCAGCGCACGTTCCAGCGCCACTTCAAAGCGCGGATGCGCGCCGAAGCTGGCGAAGATGCCCTGGTCCTTGGGATGCAATAGCGTCACGCTCATTACCGGATACTTGCCGCCGAGTGAAGCATCCTTGACCAGAATGCCGAAGCCGGCGGCGCGCAGGCCGCGGATGCCGGCAGCGATGCGTGGATAGCGATTGATCACGGCCTCGGGGACATCGGGCAAACAAATACCGTCGCGAATGATCTTGAACTTGATGTCGCGCTCGAAGATTTCCGACAGCGCCTGGGTGCGCGCTTCCTTCATGGTGTTGCCGGCCGACATGCCATTGCTCACATAAATATTGCCGATCACATTCACCGGGAACAGCGCGGTCTCGCCATCGCGCAAACGCGTGTAGGGAATCGCGCAAATGCCACGCGCGGCATTGCCGGAATTGAGATCGATCAGCTGGTCGGCGCGCACCGCTTTGTCGGGGTTGTAGAACTTCTGCAGCGCGGCATTGAGAATTCCCTTCGGCCATGCCTTGGCACCCGGCTTGACCGGAAACCATTGCTCATTGGGGTAATGCACAAATTTGCCGTTGGCGATTTTTTCGCCGAGATAAAAATGCGTCCAGAAATAATTGGTGCCAAGGCGCTCGAAGAATTCGCCCAGCGCGCTGGCGCGGGCGGCGAGTTCGGAGCCGCCCTTGCCGTTGCTGAACAGGCGCGTGCAATCGCGGTCGGTGACGTGCACCGACCAGATGTTTTCGATCTCGTTGAGCCAGGAGCGCTCTTCAACATGGAAGCCGATCGCTTCGAGTTTGCCCAACAACGTGGAGATGGATGACTCGAGCGAGGCGTCTTTGCTGGGGATGAAGGTTTCATGTTTGGGCATGGCAATCTCTTTGGTCGATACGTGAATTGGCGCTAGAAGGCGACATGGTACGCAGGCTGACGCGGGTGTGCTTTTTTATATTTTTCGGTATCGGGTGCGGCAAGCTGCGCACAATGCATGAAACACAAACTCAAGCACTGGAGCGGATTCCGGGACATTTTTGTCTGGAACGCCGCGCCAAATGGCGATCTGCGTTATTTTTCAAGAGGGAATTGTCGGGTTACGACCAACGAAAGTCCCAGTGGGACGCTGCGCTAACCCGACCTACGATACTGGCTGCGTTTTAGTCGGGTTACGACCAAGCCCCGCATTTCCCGGCAATAATTCAACCTCATACGCACACCACAGGAACGGCATTGAAACCTATCGACATCAAACCGGTAACGCTTTCCGGAACGTCCGTGCGGCTCGAACCCATGGCGTTGGAACATGCGGCGGCGCTATCGCGTGTCGGCCTTGAACCCGAACTGTGGCGCTGGATTCCGTCACCGGTAACCACGGCTGAAGAAATGCACCGCTATGTGACGACCGCGCTGGATGAACAGCAGCGCGGTGTCTGTCTGCCGTTTGTGATCGTCGATCAGGCCAGCGGGCAGATCATCGGCAGCACCCGCTACGGCAATATCGAAGTTGCACACCGCCGCCTTGAAATCGGCTGGACCTGGCTCACACCGGCCTTCCAGCGCAGCCGCGCCAATACCGAGGCCAAGCTTCTGCTTTTGACCCATGCCTTCGAGACCCTGGGCATGAATCGCGTTGAACTCAAGACCGATGCGCTCAACGCAAAATCGCGCGCGGCGATCGGACGCATCGGCGCCACCCAGGAAGCCATTTTTCGCAGGCACATGATCACGGCCTCGGGGCGCGTACGCGACACGGTCTACTTTTCGATCATCGACAGCGAATGGCCGGCGATCAAGGCCAAACTTATCGGCTAAGCCCGGAAATTTCGGCAGCGCATGCCGGGTATTGCTACAGCCGTATTATTTGCCGGGCAGCGCGCGACAGTTACAGCCCGGCAAGGCTGCCACGCGCTCGCGCTTGTCCACGGCGGGACCGTCGAGTTGCAGCTGGCAGCCCTGCGCGCCAACACGCAAGCGCAGGAACTCGCTGGGCCGCATCATGCGGCCGCTGGCGGACTGGCCGACGGTGGCCAGTGGCACGGAATCGTTCTGCGTAAAGGCATCGGCTGCGAGCGTCAGCGTTTTGCCGGTCAGTTCGCTGGCGGCGGCGTTCAATTGCGTGCGGCATTGCGCTGTTGGCGTCACCAGCTGCGCCGCCGCAGGTTGCGTGTGCGGGGCGGTGCCTTGGCAGCTCGCGACCAACGGCAAGACGAGCATCAATTGCAGCGCGCCCAACCCCATGTCGGCGCGTTTCATTTTGCGCCGCGATACAGCTTGGCGGATTCGGCCGGCTTGGCCATGAATTCCATATCGGCGTTCGGGACGCTGCCATTTTGCGGCGCCAGCCCCAGGCGCTGCGCACTGCCCAACGACAACGCGAGCGGCGATGGTTGCGCGGCAGCAATTACCACACAAGCGCCGCTAGCCTGATAGCTCAGCGCCGTTGCCAGCAAGCGTTCGACGGGGTCGCCGAGCGCGTGGTTGAAGTCGTCGTTGGCGGCACAGGTCGGCGTTATGCCGGTTACCGGTGTCACCACGCCCTTGTTGTTGCGGCCCTCGAACTCAAGTGCGAAATAGGACAGCGTGCAGTTATTGGTTTGCGAAAATCCATACGGCTTGCCGCAGGTGGTGCCGCCGATTTGTATGACCTCGACATCGATGCCGCGCAGTCCGCTGATAAATGACTCGCTGGCCGAACAGGTGCTACCGGTGGACAGGACATAAACGCGCCGCAAATTCAGCGCCGCGAATGACACACCGGGTGTAGTGGGATTACCAAAAAAACCGGTGATAGTGCTGGCAAACGGGATGCTGTTGTTGGAACTCGTGCGCTTGTCGTTGTAGACCAGCGACTCAAAAATTTTTCCGCTCGTCTGAATCTGGCCCGCAACCATGTAACCAAGCTCGGAGGCGATATCGATATAGCCGCCGCCGTTGTAGCGCAAGTCGACCACCAGCTCGGTTGCCCCGGCAGCAGCAAAACGCTGGAAGGCATCTGCCAGCTGCTTTTCACCGATGGGCGACGCGAAACTGTTGAACGCCAGATAGCCGGTAGTGGTGCCGGGCAAGACGCGGTCAAGCAGCAGCGGCGTGGTGCTGAAAGCAGCTGTTGCCACGGTCAGGAAGCGAATCGGGCCATTGATCGTATCCTGCACGCCGACCGTCGAGGACGTGCCCGATACACTGTTGAATAATTTATTGAACTGTGCGATCGGCAGGGAAAACGCAGTGGCCACGCCATCAACGCTGGCCAGCACCATGCCCCTGGCAAAACCCGCTGCGGCAGCCGGGCCGTTAGGTTCGACATAGGCGATGCGGATGATGCCGCGGCCGCTGCCGTCAACCACACTGCTGTCGCGCCTCAACTTGAAACCGACATCGGTAGTGCTGCCGGTCTGAAAAGTGCCATCGGCATCCGCCTGCGTGAGCACAAAACTGAACCTGTCCTTGGCTGGCACCCCGCGGACGGTGTAATCGCCAAACAGATTTTCCACCGTGCCCGTGTAGGTATTCGGATCAATGCTGATCAGCGGCGCCTCGCGGTAGAAAAGGTAATTTTCATTGAGAAACGAGCGCACCCAGTTCTTCTGGCGATTATCGGTGCAGGTGGCCGCACTCCAGTCGCCGGCAAGGGCGCCGGCTCCGGTGGCCAGGTTCACGAGCGCGCCCTTGAATTGCGTCGAGGGCGGGATTGCAAAGGCGATCGGCGCGGGCGCGCTGCCATCACCGCCCCCGCCACCACCGCAGGCGGCCAGCAGCGCGGCGCACAGGGCCATGCCAGTCAATGTCGCAACACGGTTCAGCGCAGCAGCCAGAAGGCGCGGCACGAAATATAAGACGGTATTCAAATTGTGGGTGAGCATGGGGGCGCTTCAAAATTGTCTAACCGCTAGATTACATCACCTGCGGTGTCGCTATAAACGACGATATTCGCGGCTTGACGCGATATCGACGTTTTAGGATTGGTCCCGCGTCGCAGCACCCGCATTACACAAGCATTGAATGCATCGGCGGCAGCGTCCGCCCCCGGCTTAGCGCGACGCATGTTCCACCTTCCAGAACAGCGGAAAATAAACATCCGGCAACTGCTGCCAGGACGGGAAAAACCGCTACTCTTTGCAGCAATGCATTGACTGCAGATGTTCGACTCGCCCAATGACTGCCTCCGCCGACGTTACCTCCCCGTTGCAACTGCCGCTGTTCATGCGCTTCTGGTACGGACGCGTCACCAGCGCCACCGGCAACCAGATGATGATGGTGGCGATCGGCTGGCAAATGTATAACCTCACCGGCAGCGCCTGGGATCTTGGCCTGGTCGGGCTCGCGCAATTTTTGCCGACGCTGGCGCTGATCCTGCCCGCCGGCCACGCCGCTGATCGCGGTAATCGCGGGCATATTCTGGCGCTGTGCATGGTGGTGCAAACCGTGGTCGGCTTGCTGCTGACCGCCGCCGCATTCGGTGGCTGGGGCGGACGCGATTTGCTGCTGGTGCTGTCGGTAGCGCTGGGTGCCGCCAAGGGTTTTCAGCATCCGGCACAGCAGGCGCTGGTGCCGCAGCTGGTGCCGGCGCGTTTTCTGTCGCGGGCGATGGCGCTCAGTTCAGTCGGCATGAAAGCTGCCGTGATCGGTGGCCCGGCCCTGGGCGGATTTATTTTCGTGGCCGGCGATGGCGTGGTGTACGCGGTCTGCACCGCACTGTTCGCGCTGGCGATCGGTTTCTTCCTCGCGGTGCGCCATGTGCATGTGCCGCCGCCGAAAGAACCGGTGAGCCTGGCGACGGTATTCGCCGGCTTTCGCTTCATCTGGCAACGCAAACCGGTGCTGGGCGCGATCTCGCTCGATTTGTTCGCGGTGCTGCTCGGCGGCGCCACCGCCCTGCTGCCGATCTTCGCCAAGGATGTACTGCAGGTTGGCCCTTGGGGACTCGGCCTGCTGCGTGCGGCGCCGGCGGTCGGCGCGCTGCTGATGTCGATCGCACTCACGCGCTGGCCGGTGGAGCGCAAAGTGGGCCGCCGCATGTTTGAAGCAGTGGCGATTTACGGGCTGGGCACGCTGGTGTTCGGGCTCTCTACCGAGTTCGCGCTATCGATCGTGGCGCTGATGGTAACCGGTGCCGCCGATATGGTCAGCGTGGTGATCCGCCAATCGATGGTGCAACTGGATACGCCCAATGAAATGCGCGGTCGCGTCAGCGCCGTCAATTCGATTTTCATCGGCGCCTCCAACCAGCTCGGCGAGTTCGAGTCCGGCGCGACCGCGGCATGGCTCGGGCCGGTGGGCTCGGTGGTGCTGGGCGGCGTCGGCACGCTGCTGGTGGCGGCGCTGTGGATACGCTGGTTTCCAACGCTGGCGAAACGCGATCGCTTGCAGGAAAAATGATTGGCTGGGATATCGCTAACATTGCCGACTCGTAGCAAGTGCGCAGAAGAGCCGCCCCGAATTCAGTCCGGGATGACAACACCAGTTTTCTGTCTGCCTGCCAGGCTGGCGCCGAATCAATTGGGAACTTCTAAAAACCCCGTCGTCCCAGCGAAGGCTGGAACCCAGTCCCTCCAATTAATTGATTCAACGAAGGACTGGATTCC
>JANMXS010000312.1:0-10779 GCA_031394335.1 Burkholderiales bacterium | reverse complement strand
GAGCGAGCCAACTGCTTGGCTCGCGGCAGGATTCGAAGGGTCGGGCCTGCCAGCCCGACCGCGGCCCGCAGGATGTGGGCGAATCCTGCCGGGCGCGCCAAGTTTTAAACGCCACCTTTGGGTGGCGTTTTTCATTTTCTTTTGCGCCCGAGCAAGCCAATTGCTTGGCTTGTGGGCAGGATTTGAAGGGTAGTGCCTGCCCCGCGAGACCTCGTTCGGTCGCGTTCAACCTTGGCCTGCGGAATGTAGGCGAATTCTGCCAGTGCGCCAGTATTATCAAAGCCTTGGCGAAAGCCGGGCTTTTCAATGCTGCGAGCGTGGCCGAATCGTAGCCGCTTCCACTACCCTGTTATAGACCTGCTGGCGATTCACAAAACCGATCAGGGTTGCCGTGAATAGTATCTCAGCGTCATTTCCGGCGACTCCCGACGCCCGCGCATTTTCCAACTGGGATAATATACTTGAAGCGTAAGCTGAGTGCTGTCATCGAGACAAGCGTATCCGGCCATTGGCCAACCACTAAGAAGCGTTCAAAAAACTTTGATGGCGCAAGCGGGCGGATCGATGCACTCAACAGCCGCAGGACGTGGATGGTCAATCCGCGCGATGCTGTATTTGCTGATCGTTGCGTCTGTTCTGCCGCTGATCGCGTTGCGCGCGTATTCTTTGTACCGTGAATTCTTGCTCGATCAGGAGCAGGCGGCGCAGTCCGCGCTGGGCCTCGCGCGCGTTACCGGCAACAACGTGGAAGTTTTCCTCGAAGATACGCAGCAGATGATGTCGCGCCTGGCTGCCCGGCCGCGCATCCGCAAGATGGACCCCAAAGACTGCGACTCGATATTCGGCGAGTTCCGCGATCTCTATCCGCAATTCGCCAACTTCAGCCAGGCGAACCTTGATGGAAAACTGATCTGCTCAACCAACCTGCAGTCGGGCGGTCAGCAGACAGTGATCCGCGACACGGTCTGGTTCAATCGTGTTATCAAAGAGAAGAAATTCATCGTTGCGCCGCCCTACCGCGGGCCCGTGACCAGGAAAGTCGTTGCGGTACTAGCGCACCCGGTATTCGATGCGAATGGCATGCTCGTCGGCTCCATTCAGCTGCCGATCGATCTGATCAATTTCAAGCTGATCGCCGGCGCCAAGACGTTGCCGCCAACCACGGTAATTGCGATCGTGGATTCAAACGCCACCATTGTTGCCCGCTCGCAAGATGCCGAGAAGCTTGTGGGTACCGTGAGGCGCGATTCACCTATCGTCAATATTGTCCTTGCCCAGAAGTCGGGAACTGCCCAGTCAAGCTCTGCAGAACAGATCGAGCGTGCTTACGGGTTTGTTCCTATCAAGGGTACGGATTGGTATGCGCTCGCCGGAATCGCGTCATCCGTGGTGTTCGCCGACGCCAAGGATGCGGCGATTCGCAACGGCCTGACCGCTGCGGCAATCGTATCGCTGGTCTTTTTCCTGGCGATTTATCTGAGCAAGAAAATTTCGGCCCCCATTACCGCAATGGGCAGCGTTGCGCGAAAAATCGCGGACGGCGCTCAAGACCTGCGCGTGCCGACTGAGGGTCCCGCTGAAATTGTCGAGGTCGCTGCGCAGTTCAACGCGATGCTCAATGCGCGCGAGCGCAACGAGCAGGCGCTTGCGGCCAGCGAGCAGCGCATGAATCTGGTGCTGAAGGGCGCCAATGACGGCTGGTGGGACTGGGACTTTGTCAGCAATAAACAGTTTCACTCACCACGCTGGTGGGAAATGCTTGGCTATCAGCCCGACGAGTTGCCTTCTGATGCCCATTTGTGGCGCCGCTTGTTGCACCCGGAAGATATCGGGCAAGTCGACCGTGATTTTGCCGCCTTGCTTGCGCACGGCCCGGACGTTTATGAAATCGAATTTCGCATGCAACATAAGGATGGCCGTTACATTCCTGTTCTGTCGCGCGGCAATATTTTGAGAGACCCCGAAGGCCGTGCGGTGCGGGTGTCGGGTACCAATGCGGATCTGAGCGAGCGCAAGGAAGCGGAGCATCGCATCAATAGCCTCAACCAGCGGCAGGAACTGGCCGTGCAAGGCGCCGGCTACGGTATCTGGGAATTTGCGCTCGACAGCCAGCTGTTCGACTGGGACCGGCATATGTATGCCATCTATGGCTTTGCACCGGAGGCCTTCGACCGATCTGCCGAATCGTGGGGGGCGTGTGTCCATCCCGATGACCGCGAGCGCGCATGGCAGCGATTTGTCGATTTGCGCGATGGCCTGCCGATCGAGGCGATCGAATTTCGTATCATCCGGGCCTCCGACGGCGAAGTGCGCTTCATCGAAGCCAATGGCTATATGCAGCGCGACAGCGATGGTCGCGCGCAGCGGCTGGTGGGCATGAATCGCGATATCACCGAGCGTAGACAGGCCGAGTCCTTGCGTGCAGCCAAGGAAATTGCCGAGATGGCAAGCCGCTCCAAATCGGAATTTCTGTCGCGCATGAGTCATGAGCTGCGCACGCCGCTCAATTCCATTCTTGGTTTTGCGCAGCTGCTTGAACACGATCCGGTGGTGAAGAACGCCGACGCGGTGCGCCAAAAAATTGGCCATATCAGCAGCGCCGGCAAGCATCTGCTGCAAATGGTGAATGAAGTGCTCGATCTGTCGCGTGTCGAGGCGGGTGCGCTGACCCTTTCCCTCGAACCCATCGAGGTTGGCCGGCTGGTCAGCGACTGTATTGCGCTGGCGACCCCGCAGGCGGACAGCCGCAATATCCGCTTCGAGTTTTCCGCGTCGGCGAAGAGCTGGGTTCGCGCCGACCGTACGCGCCTGCGTCAGGTGGTGACGAACATATTGTCGAACGCCATCAAATACAACCGGCCTGCCGGCCTGGTCGCAATCAGCATCGGCGGCGACAACAGGCACGTATCGATGGCGATCAGCGACACCGGCAGCGGTTTGACGCCGACCCAGATCGAAGGACTTTTCCAGCCTTTCAACCGCCTGGGGGCCGAGGTCACCAGCACCGAAGGAGCCGGCATCGGCCTGGTGATTGTGAAGCAGCTGGTGCTGGCCATGAACGGCACCATTGAAGTCGCCAGCAAGCCGGGTGAAGGCACCACGTTTACGCTCAGCTTTGCGCGTGCTGCGCCGGGCGCGGGCGAGACGGCAAAGCAAACTGCGATAATGCCGCCGACAGGGTCGATAGCCGCCAATGGCCCGCGCTTTACCGTGCTCTATGTTGAGGACAATCCGGCCAATGTGGAGCTGGTGAAAGAGACGTTGAAGCTGGATCCGAGAATCCATCTCGAAATCGCTATCGATGGCGAATCAGGACTTGTCGCAGCGGCCAAGCTGAAGCCAGACCTGATTTTGCTCGACATCAATCTGCCCGGACTTGACGGTTATCAGGTGGTGAAACATTTGCGCGCCGACCCGCATCTTGCCGCCATTCCCTGCATCGCCTTGTCGGCAAATGCGATGACCAATGAAGTCGAGCGCGCACGCAGCGCCGGCTTTACCGACTACATCACCAAGCCGTTCGATGTCGACGTGCTGCTATCGAAGATCAATATGTTCATGGTGCGAGACTAGCTCCGCTACTGAAAAAAACGTAGATCGCCATTTGGCGGGCATCTTCAGCCCTTTTTGCGCCAGGAGCCGCGCCAAATGGCGATCTACACTTCTTGTGCGGGTGAAATTTATAGCGGTGCAGGGTAAGCAGAACGTAACGCGCCCAACCTGGTCGCTTGCGTTGACGTGCTATGCCGTTGCCCAGCTTCAAAGAACGTCAACGCCAAAAGCTCAGCCCTTAACGATTCGGCTGCGGCGTGATGCGCAGATAAGGCTTCACCGCCTTGAAGCCCTTGGGAAATTTCTGCTTGATCAATTCCGCGTCCTGCAGCGAGTTCACGATGATCACATCGTCGCCGTTTTTCCAGTTGGCCGGCGTCGCCACGCTGTGGCTGTCGGTCAGCTGCAGCGAATCGATGACGCGAATGATTTCATCGAAGTTGCGCCCGGTGCTGGCCGGATAAGTGAAGGTGGTGCGGATTTTTTTCTTTGGATCGATGATGAATACCGAGCGCACCGTCAGCGTATCGTTGGCGTTCGGGTGAATCATGTCGTAGAGGTTCGACACCTTGCGGTCCGGGTCGGCCAGGATCGGAAAATCGACATGCGTATTCTGGGTCTCGTTGATATCCCCCAGCCATTTGTTGTGCGAATCGACATCGTCGACGCTGATCGCCAGCACTTTCACATTGCGCTTGGCAAATTCACCCTTGAGCTTGGCGGTGGCGCCCAGCTCGGTGGTGCACACCGGGGTGAAATCCTTGGGATGCGAAAACAGCACGCCCCAGGAATCGCCCAGCCATTGGTGAAAACTGATTTCACCCTTGGTGGATTGCTGCACAAAATCAGGTGCGATGTCGCCTAAACGTAAACTCATATTGTTCTCCTTGAATTAGCGCGTCGCGCTGTAGCTAAGTATGACCCTGCCGCAGATGATTGGTTGCAACTCAAGACTGTACCCAAGGCAAGCCGCGCATGCGCCAGCCACCCAGGGTGCCCCGGTGGTGGTCCGCATCCAGATCGCCTTCGAAGCCTTCGAGGATATTGTAGGCGTGCGTATAACCTGTTGTCGCCGCAGCCTTCGCCGCCGCGTGCGAGCGCACACCGCTGCGGCACAGCATCAGCAGCACCTCATCTTTTTTGAAGGCGTTGGCCAGTTGTTCGAGAAATTCGGGATTCGCCTCGCCGCTGGGCCAATGCCGCCATTCCACCAGGAGAGCATCGGGAATGCGGCCGATGAATTCATATTCGAAACGGCTGCGGATATCGACCACCTTGGCCTGGCCCAGGCGCAGCAGGGTGTGCGCTTCTTCGGGTGTGACTTCGCCGGCATAACGCAGCGCCTTGGCGGCACCGCGCTCGGCGGCGCGGCTCAGGATGGTTTTGACGGTCTCGGTAATCGAGGCGTGATCGGCGATTTCAGCTGACATGGGATTCGGTATGCAGATTTATTCAAAATTGGTTTGCCCTGAGTTGCAACGTAAGCGGAGGGCCGAAGCTGGCATTGCTAGCAGGCCAGAGAACGCGAGGCATGCAGTTCACGCAGCAATACTTCGTGGCTGCTGGCCGCCGGTACGCGGAAAACTTCGCCGATGCACAGCACGGCAGGCCCGGAAAGATTGAGCGTGGATGCGCCCAAGCCGGCAAGGCTGGTATGAATGCGGCGCTCTTCCGGCAGGGTGGCGGATTCCACCACGACCACCGGCGTGCCGGCCGGCTTGCCCTGCGCGATCAGCGTCGCGGCGATCTGCGGCGCCTGACCGGCCGCCATGTACAGCACGGCGGTATCGGCATTGAGCACGCTGGCGGCCCACTCGCTGGCGCTTTCATCCGGGCCGATGCGCGGGGTGGCGAAAGCGACGCTGCGGGCCAGTCCGCGCCGCGTCAGCGACACACCAAGTTGCGCGCTAGCGGCAAGTGCGGCGGTGATGCCGGGCACGACTTCATAGGCAACACCGGCTGCTTTCAATTCGTCGATTTCTTCCTGCGCACGACCGAACAGCATCGGGTCGCCGCCCTTCAGGCGTACTACCGTTTGGTAACGTGCAGCCGCTTCGACCAGATTGCGATTGATGAAGCGTTGGTCGGTGGATACTTGGCCGGCGCGTTTGCCGACCGCAACCTTCTTTGCATTGACCGCCAGTGCTACCGTTTCCGGGTGCACCAGTGCGTCGTAAAAAACGATGTCGGCTTCTGCCAGCAGACGCGCGGCGCGCAGCGTCAGCAAATCGGGCGCGCCGGGGCCGGCGCCGACCAGGAAAACTTTGGATTCTTTTTGCGTGCCAACAAGGATTTCGTCAGGCGCGCTTGCTACGGAGTACTTCCCCCTTTGCAAAAGGGGGATTGAGGGGGATTTGCGGCGGTTATCGATCAACGACCGTACAAAATCCCCCCAGCCCCCCTTTTTCAAAGGGGGGAAACGGCATATCACAGCGCGTGACCAGGCCCGCGCAGTTGCGCCCGAAAATTCCAACAAATTCTTAAACATCGCTAGGCTCCGCCAGTATGGTGCCGGCGGCAACGGTGGCATTGGTGGCTTCATCGAGCAAAATAAAGCTGCCGCTGGCGTGATTCTTCCAGTAAGCATCAACCATGATCGGCTTGGCGGTGCGGATCGTCAGCTCGCCGATCTCATTGGTCTTGAGCGTCGTCGCCGGCTCGGCGGCGAGGGTGAGAATGTCGTAATGCGAGTTCACGCTGGCGACCGAGGCCTTCACCGTGCGCGTGCCGCATTTGAGCAGATAGCGGCGCGTGGTCGACAGCGGCTCGTTGCCCAGCCAGCAGACATTGGCGCGAATATTGTCGGTGACGTGTGGCGGGTGAAAGCGGTCGGCAATTACATCGCCGCGCGAAATATCGATCTGCCGATCAAGCGTGATGGTCACCGAATCCTGCGAGCCTGCCGATTGCGTATTGCCCTCGAGGGTGATGATTTCCGCGATGCGCGCGGTTTCGCCGGACGGCAGCACCACGATATGGTCGCCAACCTTGGCGCGCCCCGATTCAACGCGACCCAGATAGCCGCGGCTGTCGTTGTCCGGACCAAAGCGCACGCGTGACACCAGCTGCACCGGGAAGCGGAACGCGGGTTCCACGGCGCGCTCGACCTTCACGGTTTCCAAAAAATCAAGCAGGGTGGGGCCCTCGTACCAGGGCATATTGTTGATGCCGTCGATGTCCTTGGCCACCACCATATCGCCCTTTAGCGCCGAAACCGGGATGAAGGAAATGTCACGCACACCCAGCTCACGCGCAATCGCGGTGAACTCGGCCTTGATCTTTTTGTACACATCCTTGCTGTAGCCCACCAGGTCCATCTTGTTGATCGCCACCACCACATGCGGCAAATCGAGCAGCACCGCGACGGCGGCGTGGCGACGCGATTGCGGCAGGATGCCCTTGGCGGCATCGACCAGTACGATGGCCACGTCAGCCGTGGTGGCGCCGGTGACCATATTGCGCGTGTACTGCTCATGGCCGGGGGTGTCGGCGATGATGAAGCGGCGATTGGTAGTGGCGAAGTAGCGATAGGCCACATCGATGGTAATGCCCTGTTCGCGCTCGGCACTCAAGCCGTCAGTGAGCAGCGACAGATCGATGCCGGTCTGGCCGCGTTTTTCGGTGGTTTTAGTGATCGACGCAATATGATCTTCGAGAATCGATTTCGAGTCGTACAGCAGGCGGCCGATCAGGGTGCTTTTGCCGTCGTCGACGGAACCTGCAGTGCTGAAGCGCAGGGTGTCGATCGTCGGTGTCGAGGTTGCAAGGTTGCTCATCAGAAATACCCTTCTTTCTTGCGCTGCTCCATCGAGGCGTCCGAGGTCTGGTCGTCGAGGCGCGTGGCGCCGCGCTCGGAAAGCCGCGCGATCAAGGTCTCTTCAATAATTTCGTCGACGTTCGCCGCATCGGATGCCACCGGTGCGGTACAGGTGATATCGCCAACGGTGCGGAAGCGCACGGCGGTGGTGATAATTTTTTCACCGGCGCGCGGCGGCGTCAGCTCCGTCACCGGCACCAGCAAGCCCTTGCGTTCAACGATCTCGCGCTGATGCGTGAAATAAATCGACGGCACTTCCAGATTTTCAAGACCGATGTATTGCCAGATATCCAGCTCGGTCCAGTTCGACAGCGGAAACACGCGCACATGCTCGCCCGGATGAATGCGCAGGTTGTAGAGGCTCCACAATTCGGGGCGCTGATTTTTCGGGTCCCACTGGCCCCACTCATCGCGATGCGAAATGATGCGCTCCTTGGCACGCGCCTTTTCCTCGTCGCGGCGGGCGCCCCCGAACAGCGCGTCGAATTCGAATTCCTTGATGGTGTCGAGCAGGGTCGCGGTCTGATGCACATTGCGGCTCTCGTCCGGACGGCGCAGCACCACGCGGCCGCTGCGAATCGAATCGCCGACCGAACGCACGATCAGCTTTTCGCCGAGTTCGGCGACGCGCTTGTCGCGGAAGGCAATCACTTCCGGAAAGTTATGCTCGGTATCGATATGCACCAGCGGGAACGGAAACTTGTCCGGGCGGAACGCCTTTTCGGCGAGGCGCAGCATCACGATCGAATCCTTGCCGCCGGAAAACAGCAGGGCCGGATTGCGTGTTTCCGCCACCGTCTCGCGCATGATGTGGATTGCTTCGGATTCAAGCCAGCGCAAATGTTTGCTCAATGCGGGCTTGGCCGTTTGGGTAACCGGGACGTTGTTCACTTTATGTTTGCTCGGGAAAAAGGTGTCGATGATGCTCATGCGGTTACCTTGATTGCGATACGTGTGTAAGGCGGGATTGCCGTGGTTTCGGCAACGTGCAGCCCGCACTCCTGCTGGCCCTGCTTGCCTTCCCACCACCAGCGGCCGGCGCGCGCATCTTCGCCGGGCTTCACGGCACGTGTGCAGGGCTCGCAGCCGATCGAGGAATAGCCGCGATCGTGCAGCGCGTTGTACGGCACCTCGTTGGCGCGGATATAGGCCCACACGTCTTCATTCGACCAGTCGATTAGCGGATTAAACTTGGTGAGGCCGTGCGTTTCATCGAACTCGGATTCGCCCAGGTTCTGGCGTGAGGCGGCTTGTTCGCGGCGCAGGCCGGTCAGCCAGGCTTGCTTGTCAGTCAACGCGCGTTTCAGCGGTTCGACCTTGCGGATGCCGCAACACAGCTTGCGGCTTTCGATGCTTTCGTAAAATGCGTCGCGCCCGAGAGTGCTGACATACGACTCAACGGCATCGGCCTCGGGGGTAAAAATCTGCAATTTGAGTCCATAGCGCGCGGTGGCGGTGGCGACTAAATCATGCGTGGCCTGCGGCAGGCGCCCGGTGTCCAGCGTAAAGATGTCGATGCCGGAGAATTCGCGCGCGATTAGATCGGTCAGCACCATGTCTTCGGCGCCGAAGCTGGAGGCGAACACGGCCGGCGCGAAATCTTTCTCGATGCGCGCCAGCAGCGATTTCAGCGCCGCAACTTTGAGGTCAAGGCTCATGCGTTCACCTTGCTCAAGCCACGCCGACGAAACAGCGGCTGCGGCTGATCGGTGGAGGCCTGATACACATTCGTAAAATCATGCAACGCTTTCACCGCATCGTGAATGTCCTTGTCGGCGCGTATCTGGAAGGCATTGAAGCCGACTCGGTGCATGTAGAACAGCTGGTCGCGCAATACATCGCCGATGGCGCGCAGCTCGCCGGTGTAGCCATAGCGATTGCGCAGCGAGTAGGCGATCGAATAGCCGCGCCCGTCCTTGAAGGTCGGGAAATTCACTGCGATCAATTGCAGATGCTCGACATCGTCGGCCAGCTCGGCCGGGTCTTCATGGCTGTCCAGCCACACACCCAGTTTGCGTTGGTTGCCGGTGAGGGCGTCGCACTCTGCCAGCCAGACTTTCAGCGGCACGATCAGCTTCGGCGAGATCGGCAGAATCTCGGCGATGCCGTGCTCGCAGGATTCGACCAAGCGCCAGTCGTCCGCCACCACCACGCCGTCGCGAATGATGTGCTGCGCGGATGAAACCGATGCGGGATCAGACATTTGCCGCCTCCGTTTTTTCCTTGCGATCACCATAAACACTTGTTTTGAACGGCTCAATGCCGAGGCGCTTCACGGTATCGATAAAGTGTTCTTCCTCAACCCGCAGGTCGACATAGGTGCTGACCAGCTTCTCGACCACATCGGCCATTTCATCCTGCGCAAAGGCGGGGCCGATCACCTTGCCCAGCGAGGCATTCAAACCCTGCGAGCCACCGATCGAGACCTGGTAAAACTCCTCACCGTGCTTGTCCACACCCAGAATGCCGATATGACCGACATGGTGATGGCCACAGGCGTTCATGCAGCCGGAAATATTGAGTTGCAGATCGCCGATGTCGAACAGGTAATCGAGGTCGCCCAATTTCTCCTCGACGCGGCGCTGGATGGCTTCGGCCACCGGAATCGATTTCGCATTCGCCAGCGAGCAGAAATCGCCGCCGGGGCAGGAAATGATGTCAGTGAGCAGGCCGATATTGGGGGTGGCGAAGCCGATCTTTTTGGCGCGTTCCCAAACCGCGAACAGATCGTCCTGGCGCACATCGGCCAGGATCAGGTTTTGCTCATGCGACACACGTACTTCGCCAAAGCTGTATTCGTCCGCCAGATCAGCGACCGCATCCAGTTGCGCGTCGGTCGCATCGCCTGGCGCGATGCCGGTTTTTTTCAGCGACAAGGTGACCGCCGCATAGCCGGGCTTCTTGTGGGCGAACACATTGCGCTTTACCCAATTGGCGAAGCCTTTGCTGTCGCTCTTGTGTTGCTCGAACGATTCGCTCACCGCGGTCAGCGATGCATAAACAGGGTCGACAAAGAATGCGGCAACGCGCTTCAATTCTGCGGTCGTCAATGTCGAGGGGCCACCTTTCAGCGGTTCCCACTCGGCCTCGACTTCCGTGCGGAATTTCTCCAGGCCCAGCTCCTTCACCAGGATCTTGATGCGCGCCTTGTAGATATTGTCACGGCGGCCATAACGGTTATAGACGCGCAGGATCGCATCGAAATAGGTGAACAGATGTTCCGGCGGCAGCGCCTCGCGAATCACATGACCGAGAATCGGTGTGCGTCCCAGCCCACCACCGACAAGAACACGGAACGCGACTTCTCCCTTATCGGTTTTAACCGCCTGCGCACCGATGTCATGGAACAGGGTGCCGGCGCGATCTTCCAGCGAGCCTGAGACTGCGATTTTGAACTTGCGCGGCAGGTA
>JANMXS010000311.1:0-6542 GCA_031394335.1 Burkholderiales bacterium | reverse complement strand
GCTTGAAAGCGCAAGGTTTCGCGTACCGAAAAAAACGGGTCGAATACAATTTCCTGCGGCACGATACCCAGCGCGCGCCGCGCCGCTCGATAGTCTTGCACCACATCGTGGCCCATCACACTCAGTGATCCGGCGCTGGGATGAGTCAAGCCGGCACGCGCCGAAATCAGGGTGGTTTTCCCGGCGCCATTGGGTCCCAGCAACGCAAAAAATTCGCCTTCCTCGACCCGCAGCGACACGCCAGCGAGCGCCGTGAAAGAGCCATAGCGTTTCTCGACGCCCTGGACGTCGACTGCAATTTTCATTGGACGGGTTGGTCCGCTAGCCGGCGGACGCGTTTTTTTGTTTTTGAAACGGGCAGTGGATCAACTCATCCACACCATACAACTCGGCCAGCGATACGAGATTGGACGGCAAGTTCACATAACGCAGCGCTTTATCGAGCCTCAAGGCCTCGCGCCGCCAATGCAGTAGCAGCGAAACCGCGGAGGAATCGATATCCGTCACGTCGGCAAAATCAATTGACAGACAATCCGGCAGCGCCGACTGCGAGGCGTAAGCCGTCGTCTCGGCGAGGATGCGCGGCATATTGGTGAGATTCAGCGCGCCGGCAATTTTCAGGGTCTCGCCGACAACCGTGCTCGCATGGCTGGTATTCACGGGTACTTGGCCTATTTTTTGGCAGCGTTTTTACTGTTGCGATCGTTCAGCGACTTGATCAGGGCGTCAATGCCCTTTTCCTTGATCTCGGTATTGAACGAGCTGCGATAGTTGGTGACCAGCGACACGCCGTCGATCAGCACGTCATACACTTTCCAGCCGCCCGGGGTTTTTTCCATGCTGTAGTCAATCGGAATCGGCTGTCCACCCGGCTGTACGATCAGCGTTTTGACCACGACTTCCGTCTCCGCCGGCGACACTTTCAGCGCCTTGACGTCGATCGTCTGGTTGCGGTATTGGGTCAGTGAGGTCGAGTAGGTGCGAACCAGCAGGGATCTGAATTGTTCGGTCAATGCGGTTTTCTGTGTGTCGCTGGCGTCGCGCCAATTGCGACCGACCGCGAGTTGCGTCATATGTGCAAAATTAAAGTACGGAATTACCTTCTCTTCCGCCAGCTTTTCGATTTTTTTCTGGTCTCCCGCCTGCAGATCCTTGTCGGATTTGATGGCGGCAAGAATCTCGGTGGTATTTTTTCGCACCAGTTCGTCAGGGGCAACATCCAGGGCGAACACGCCGGTGTTGATGAAGGCGGCGGCGGCAATGACAAACTTCAGGAACAGGTTACGGGTAAACATGGCGTAATGACTTTCGGTATGAAGAGGATGCAACGAAGCCACTTAACGGGACTTGGGCCCGGCTCGTTTACATCGATCGAGGTTAGCGATTACTTCTTTTCAGTGCCTTCCTGTGCCTTGCCGAACATGAACTGCCCGATCAGACGCTCGAGGACCACAGCAGATTGCGTCAGTTTGATCTTGTCGCCCTCAACAAGTTTCTTGTCCTCGGCGCCAGCTTCAAAGCCGATGTACACCTCACCGAGCAGGCCGGAGGTGAGAATCGATGCGCTGGTATCTTTTGGAAAGCTGTAGCGCTGGTCCATGGTCATCGTCACCACCGCCTGAAATTTGTCGTTGTCGAAGCGAATATCCGTTACCCGGCCGATGAGTACACCGGCACTTTTGACCGGCGCTTTTGGCTTCAATCCGCCAATATTTTCAAAATTTGCCGAGACGGTATAAGTCGCGTTGACCCGCTCCGCGCCGAGGTTGCCGACGCGCAATGCCAGTATCAGCAGCGCAGCGAAGCCCAGCAGGATGAAGAAGCCAACCCAGAGGTCGATGGTTTTGCGGTCCATAAATGAGTATCCGTTAAAGTAGGAAGATCAAACTGTGCGCAACATGAATGCGGTAAGTACCAGGTCCAGCGCCAGTATGGTCAGCGCGGAGGTCACCACCGTGCGCGTGGTAGCGGCCGAGACCCCTTCGGCGGTGGGTTCGGCGTCAAAGCCTTCAAAGGTGGCGATGATTGAAATCGCAATGCCGAACACGATCGACTTTACGAAGCCATTCAAAATATCGTAGCGGAAGTCGACAGCTGCCTGCATATTGCCCCAGAACACCCCGGAATCGATACCGACCAGAGCAACGGCCACAATATACCCGCCGAATATGCCCATGGTCGAAAACAGTGCGGCCAGAAGAGGCATGGACACGGTGCCGGCCCAGAAGCGGGGGGCGACCACGCGTGCGACCGGGTCTACCGCCATCATGTCCATTGCTTTCAGTTGCTCAGTGGCTTTCATCAGGCCAATTTCGGCGGTGATTGCCGAACCGGCGCGGCTCGCAAACAGCAATGCGGCAACAACCGGGCCCAACTCGCGCACCAGCGATAGCGCGACCAGTACGCCCATGGTTTCTTCCGCGCCGTATTTTTGCAGCGTCTCGAAGCCCTGCAGTCCCAGCACCATGCCAACGAACAGCCCGGACACCATGATGATTACCAGCGACATCACGCCCGAAAAATAGATTTCACGAATGGTCAGGCCCACACGCTTGAAGCTCATTCCGGAGTGTAGTAATACCAGCCAGAAGAAGCGCGCCATCGCACCGCCACGCCAAATGGTATTAATGCCGCGCGTGCCTAAGTTTCGGATTGCCTGGAACATGATGGTCGTTTATTGAATTTGGAACGTGCAGTTGGCTGATCAGGACGCGGCCTTGGCCGGCGACAGGCCAAGATCATCCACATAGCTCGCTGCGGGATAATGAAACGGCACCGGGCCGTCCATTTCGGCGTGGACAAACTGTTTGACATAAGGCTCGGTCGACGCCCGAATCTCGTCCGGCGTGCCGTGGCCAACGATGCGGCCTTCGGAAATGAAATACAGGTAATCAACAATCTGCAGGGATTCAATTACATCATGCGTTACCACGATCGAGGTGCCACCCAATGCGTCGTTGAGACGCCGGATTGTCTGGCCGACGACCGCCAGGGAAATCGGGTCCAAGCCTGCGAACGGCTCATCGTACATGATCAGCAGGGGGTCAAGCGCGACCGCGCGCGCCAGCGCCACGCGCCGCGCCATGCCGCCGGATAACTCCGAGGGCATCAGTCTGGATGTGCCACGCAGTCCGACGGCGTTGAGTTTCATCAGCACCAGGTCGCGAATCATGTCTTCCGGCAAATCGGTGTGCTCGCGCAATTGGAAGGCAATATTGTCGTACACGCTCATGTCGGTAAACAGCGCACCGAACTGGAACAGCATGCCCATCTTGCGGCGCATCGCGTACAAGCCGTCGCGATCCAGCGAGGCCACGTCCTGGCCTTCGACTTTAATCGTTCCCTTGGACGCCTTGAGCTGGCCGCCAATCAGACGCAGCAGGGTGGTTTTGCCGCAGCCAGACCCACCCATTATGGCGACCACTTTGCCCTTCGGTACTGACAGGCTGATTCCCTGCAGGATGGCGCGCTTGCCATAGGCAAAGTCGACATCGGTGATTTCAACGAGCGCAGGCGGGGAGATGGAAGACAAGGATTGGACCAATATTTGTTTGGATGGTGAATTTAAATCTATTTTAGCATCGGTTCATCGTCAGGTCGTGCCGAGGAAGGCGGTGAACTTTATTGATGGCTTGGCGCAGGCAAATCAGCGATGGCATCGTATCGACAGTTGTTAATTGAGTGTAAAGCTATGAAACGTTGCCGAACTGCCTATAATCGTGACGTAATTTTGCGACAAGATGTCGATTGATGGCCTGCAAAATACTGATGTCAGGTGAAGAGCCGGATGTATTTTCTGATTTTTTACGACTGAGCGAGTGGCTACCCAACCCCAACTGCTGATTGTTGATGACGATCCTCTCATCGGGGAGAGTTTGTCGTTCGTGCTCGCGGCGGATTTCGAGGTGCGCGTTCGGGAGTCGCGGCAGGAAGCGATGACGTTGCTTAGAAGTGGCGAGTTTGACCCCGTATTGGCGCTTATCGATCTGGGCTTGCCGCCAATGCCGGATGCGCCTGGCGAAGGGTTCAAGCTGGTGGGCGACCTTCTGGCATTTTCTCCCGATATCCGCATCCTGGTGCTGTCGGGGCAGAACGAACAGTCCAATGCCCGCCGCGCACGCGCCCTCGGTGCGCTGGACCTGGTGCCCAAGCCCTGCGAACCCTCGCATCTCAAGCGCCTGTTGCTGTCTGCCCTCAAGGGCCGCGATGCCGAGCACGGGGACGTTACTGACGATGCGGCGCGCGGCATCATCGGCGACAGTCCGCCGATGCGCAATCTCAAGAACCAGATTGACCTTTATGCCTCGTCCACTTTTCCGGCGCTGATCACCGGTGAATCAGGCAGCGGCAAGGAGCGAGTCGCTGCTGCGCTTCACAATCTGAGCCGGCGCGCGAACCTGCCGTTTCTGGCGTTGAACTGCGCGGCGATTTCAGCGAACCTGGTTGAGCCCACGCTGTTCGGCTACGCAAAAGGCGCCTTTACCGGCGCCGCCAGTGCCAAGTCGGGCTACTTTGAAGACGCGGGTGAAGGTACGCTGTTTCTGGATGAGATCGGCGAGTTGCCCCTTGAATTGCAACCCAAATTATTGCGTGTTCTTGAGAACGGCGAGTTCCAGCGCGTCGGCGAGACCCAGTCACGCCAGTCGCATGCACGCATTATCGCGGCGACCAATCGCGACTTGAAGGCCGAGGTCAGGGCGGGACGGTTCCGCGGCGATCTATATCATCGGCTGTCGGTATTCTCGATCCTGGTGCCGCCGCTGCGCGATCTGGGTGAAGACAAGTTGAAGCTGATGGAGCATTACCGCACCCAATATGCCGCGAAATATGCGCCGGCCCAGGCCAATGTACAGGCCACCCCGCCGTTTACACTGGCCGCAGATGCACGCGAAGCCTGGCTTGCATATTGGTTCCCTGGCAATGTGCGCGAGCTCAAAAACATCGTGATTCGCCTGACCGCGAAATACGCCGGGTATCAAGTTGGCAAGGCCGAGTTGTTGGCCGAGTTTGAGACCGCGGAGGAACCGTCATTGCGTACTGACGGCAAGGCCGGACCGCTCACCGATCCGCGCACCGAAATCGAGAATAATGCGGCCTTCAGCCTGGACACAAAACTGAAAGAGCTTGAGCTGCAGTACATCGACGCTGCCCTGGATTTATGCCAGGGAAATATGTCACAGGCGGCGCGTGTGCTGGGCCTGTCGAGATCGACGCTATACAGTCGGCTAGAAGTGTTGCGTCCCGGCATGAAGAAGGCGGATTGACAGCGATGCTAGACTCATCGTGCCGGACCTGTAGACGTCTTCTCCCGAAATACGCGGAGATGCTCCCCGAGATGCTGCTTAAGACGCCGAGACGCTGACATACATGACGATGTATCTGGAACACTTCGGCCTGACCGAGGCACCGTTTAAAATTACTCCCCATACCGAGTTCTTCTTCGCGGGGGCGAATCGCGGCGAAACCCTCGATGCGCTGATTTACGCCATTACCAGTGGCGAGGGCATGGTCAAGGTCACCGGTGAGGTAGGTGCCGGCAAGACCATGCTGTGCCGGGTGTTGATGGAACGCCTGCCCGACACGGTAGAAACGATTTACCTCGCCGTGCCTTCGCTGTCGCGCGACGAGATGCTCACCGTGATTGCCGGCGATCTGGGTATCGATACCCAGGGGGGCAATACCACCAAATTAATCCGCGCCTTGCAGGAGCGGCTGATCGAGATTCATGCACAGGGCAAACAGGTTGTCGCCCTGATTGATGAAGCGCATGCGATGCCGCTGGAGACCCTTGAGCAGATCCGGCTGCTGTCCAACCTTGAAACCAGCCACGACAAGCTGATGCAGATCGTCCTGTTTGGGCAACCCGAGCTCGACCAGCACCTCAGCCTGCCGCATATGCGCCAGCTGAAGGAGCGCATTACACACAGCTTCAATTTGCTGCCCCTGCCGGCGCGGGATATCAAGGACTACCTGAGTTTCCGCCTGCGTGCGGCCGGTTACAAGGGGCCTGACCTGTTCAGCACCGAGACCTTGAAATTGATTGCGGAGGCGTCAGAAGGGCTGACCCGGCGCATCAATATCTATGCCGACAAAACACTGCTCGCTGCCTACGCTTCCGGTACGCATACAATCACGCCGGACCATGTACGCGCCGCTGTCAGCGACACGCAAATCGTGCTGCCGCCGAGTTCGAATCCGCGTCGCCATGTGTGGCTGGCGGCAACTGGCGGGGTGCTGGCCGGTGTGCTGATCGGTTTTGCTGCGGCGCAGTTCGTCGCCGTGGCGCCGACAGCAGCTGTCGATACAACCGCCACTTCCAAGCCCGCTGCACCCAAACCCACTGCGTCCCTGCCGCCCACCGCAGGTGCGGGCGAAACGGCCGCAGTTGCACCGCAGGTGGCTGGTGAGTTGTCCCCTGCTGTTTCAACCGGTTCTATCGCTGCGCCTGCCGCGGCGACAGTAGCGTCCCCTGCCGCTGCGGCCAAGGACTGGCTGGACACACGCATGGCCGCCGATCTGATTCGCCTGCGCGCGCTGCCGGC
>JANMXS010000310.1:0-9774 GCA_031394335.1 Burkholderiales bacterium | reverse complement strand
ACCGCCGCCGCGTTGGCAACAAAAAACGGGTTGTCGTTGATCACGTCCCAGGTATCGAAAGCGATTTTGTTCACGCCAATCTGCGCAAGGTAGCCGCGCACCAGCACGCCGTAACGTTCATTCAACCATTTTTTGGCGACTGCACCAGCGGCTACGGTCGGCGCCGTCAGCCGTGCCGATGAACGTCCGCCGCCGCGGTAATCGCGCACGCCGTACTTTTGCAGGTAGGTGTAATCGGCATGGCCTGGCCGAAAGCTTGAGGCGATATTCGAATAATCCTTGCTGCGCTGGTCTTCGTTGCGAATCAGCAGCGCGATCGGCGTGCCGGTAGTCTTGCCTTCGAACACACCGGATAAAATTTCCACACGATCTTCCTCGCGGCGCTGCGTCACATGACGTGACGTTCCGGGCTTGCGCCGGTCGAGATCGATCTGGATGTCTTCCTCAGTCAGCGCCAATCCCGGCGGACAGCCGTCAATCACGCAGCCGATGGCCGGCCCGTGCGATTCGCCGAAGTTGGTGACCGTAAAAAGTTTGCCGAGTGTGCTGCCGGACATAGGATAAATTCGAGAAGGAGAACGGGAAAATGAAGTTACGCAACTTCGTCCGAGTTTAGCATGTGCGCGCTGGCCCTCTACCCAGACAGGGTGGGCACGGCGCCCGGAAAATGCGGGTAAAAATAGCATCAGGTCGGCGATGCGCAGGGACCAATTACGATTTTAAAACTCTAGCACTGGCGCGGGTTTCGGAGCAAAAATGCCTCAAAAACCGCGCCAAATGGCGTTCTACGCGTTTTAATCGATGAATTCGAGCGCAATACTGATTACTTCCAGTCGCCTCGCAATTCAGCCACTTTCGCCTGCAAGCCCTCGGGCGTCACCGTCGCCGGCGGCCATGCCGGATCAATCACCAGCGCAATATTGGAAAACACCCCGCGCGGATAGCGCATCGCGACGCCGCCCCAGCGCGAGAAGAAGCTGCCCCACAGGCCACGTAATGCCATCGGGATTACCGGCACCGGGGTGCGCTCGATGATGCGCGTCACGCCTTTTTTGAAGGGATAAATATCGCCGTTATCGGTGATGCGGCCTTCCGGGAAGATGCATACGACCTCACCTTGCTTGAGGTAGTCGTCGATACGGTCATAGGCCGCCTCCAGCATCACCGGGTCTTCCTTGGCCGACGCAATCGGCACCGCGCCGGCGGTACGAAACACGAAGTTGAGCACCGGCACTTTGAAAATGCGGAAGTCCATCACGAAGCGCACCGGGCGCGAGATGCAGCCGGCGATCACCAGCGCATCGACAAAGCTGACGTGATTGCACACCAGCACGCAGGGACCTTCATCGGGAATGTGTTGCAGGCCGTTCTTTTTCACGCGATAGAAGGTATGGATCAACATCCACACCAGGAAGCGCATCAGGAACTCCGGCACCAGCAGGAAGATGTACACCGCTACCGCCATGTTCATGATGCCGACCACCAGAAACAGTTGCGGCAGCGTGAGCCCTGCGGACAACAAGCCCGCCGCCATGATCGAGGCCACCACCATGAAAATCGCGTTGAGAATATTGTTGGCGGCGATGATGCGCGCCCGATACGCTTTCTCGGCACGCGCCTGCATCAGCGCATACAACGGCACGCTGTAGAAACCTGCAAACATGGCGAGCAAAAATAGATCCGCCATCACCCGCCAGTTACGGCCGATATGCAGAAAGGGGCCGAGTCCCTCGATCGCGGTCGGCTTCATGCCACTGCTGGCAAAGAACAGGTCGATCGCGAACACCGTCATGCCGATCGAGCCGAACGGCACCAGGCCGATCTCCACCTTGTGGCCCGACATTTTTTCGCAGAGCACGCAACCGAGACCAATGCCGATCGAGAACAGCCCCAGCATCAGTGTCACCACCTGCTCATTGCCACCCAGTACTTCCTTGGCAAACCCGGTAAACGAAGTGAGGAAAATCGAGCCGAAAAACCACAACCAGGAATTACCGATCAGGGAATGAAACACGGTGCGATCACGCGCGGCAATTTTCAGATTGTGCAAGGTCTCGGTAACCGGGTTCCAGTTGATCCTGAGGTCAGGCACTGGCGCGGGCGAGACCGGCCACATCCCGGCGGCAATGCGGCCAATTACTGCGATCAGTATTGAGGTCGCGGCTACATAGCTCGGCCCGACTTCCGGAATCGCGATCAGTGCGCCGCCTAGCATGGTGCCCAGCAGGATCGCCACAAAAGTGCCCATCTCAACCAGGCCGTTGCCGCCGGTCAATTCTCTCTCCGTCAAATGTTGCGGCAGATAGGCAAACTTGACCGGCCCGAACAGTGTCGAGTGGCAGCCCATCAGGAACACGCCGACAAACAGCAGCGACGCCATCCTGAACGCGAAGCCCGCACCAATCACCAGCATGAACACGATTTCGAGATTCTTCACAAGGCGCGCCAGCCGGGCCTTGTCGTACTTGTCGGCCAGTTGCCCGGCGGTCGCCGAGAACAGCATGAAAGGCAGGATGAAGAGTCCGCCGATGATCGGCCCCGCCACCTTGGCATCGAGCCCGCCCCAGGCCGCCGCCTGATAGGTTGCCAACACGGTAAACGCGAACTTGAAAATATTATCGTTGCCGGCACCCAGAAACTGGGTCCAGAAAAACGGCGCAAAGCGGCGCTGCGTAAGCAGTTGAAACTGGTTCTGCGTTTGCATTTTCGATTCTGCCTGCGCTGCTGCCATGTCGTTTCCTTCAGAGCTTATTTTTCGAAAAGAATGCGCGGGTTTCAAATATGGAATCGCCGAGCTTGCGCCCGTCAACACGCAGACTGCGCTTGAGCGCAAAATCAAACATCAGCGGATTGTATTCGCGAATCTGTTTGAGCACGCTGCCTTCGGCTTTCTGCAGCCAGCCTTTTTCGACCAGTGCATCAACGGAAAACAGCGGGATGACGCCGGGCAAGGGATAGTCGGAACCATTCAGCAGCCGCGCATGCCACTCTTCACGCACGATAATTTTTGCCAGGTAGTCGGCGCGATTGAGCTGCGGCATCGCCGAAATATCGGCGAACAGGCGGCCTTCGTAATGCCGCTCCCGCATCAGGCGTTCGAACAGCGCGAAGCTTTCCACCTCGATCGCCTTGCCGCCGCGACCGCTGTCCAGGTCGCGGTCCTGTCCCATGCTCGCACAATGCGCCATCACCACCCGCACCCCGTGGTCGAGGGCCCGGCGCAGGCGCAAGGGATTGCCGAAATGCTGCTGATGGGCGCCCTTGACGGCGCGTTCTTGCCCGGCATGCGTAATCAACGGCAGGTCGTATTTGGCGAGCGCCGTATAAAAATCGTTGCAGCGCGGCGATGCCGGATCGATGCCCATCGCCGAGGGCAGCCACTTGACGGCCACGGCGCCACCCTGCACGGCGTGGTCCAGCGCTTCGATGGCATCCGGACGGTAGGGATGGATCGATGCCACCCAGCGGAAGCGATCGGGAAAGCGCCCCGCGATCGCCGCCGCATGACGATCAGGAACATGGAACGCCGCGCGCGGCAGGTCTGCCTTGCCGGTTTCCGTGTAGGTATGGTCAAAGGCGAACAGCAGCATGCCTGCGCCTGATGGAAATTCGCCGATCAATTGCGCAAGGCGCGCCACGTAGTCCTCATCCAGGCTGGCTGCGCCATCGTCCACGCAGGCGCCATTGACAATGAATTTGCGCTGCAGATATTGCTCGGGATAGAAGATCGACTGCATATGCGGATTGATCCAGCAGCCGCTGCCCGATTTGCCGTCACCGAGCAAATGTGCATGCACATCCCATACCTTCGACGGCGACAATCCAGCCCAGGCGGCTTGCACCAGCGCATGCGTACGCAACGCAGCGGGCAAGCCGGTGCGGCAGGCGTTCATGAGGTGTGCACCCTCATCGACCCGGAACGGCGCCGCCTTCACTGCGCCGCTGAAACAGCACAGGCACAGGCCGGCAAGAAACTCCCTTCTGTTGATGGTTCCGCTCATATTTTTATCCTAACTATATAACCAGTTATTTCGACATATTATGTAAAAAAATTTTACTGCGACTTCACGTATTCCAACACCGCCTGCAAGGACTCCCTGATCGGCTTTTTATTGAGCCAGAAATAGACTTCCTTGCCGATCTTTTCGCTGTCCAGCACCCCGGCCTCACGCAGTACCTTCAAATGATGCGAAACCGCCGAGCGCGACAGGGTCGATACCTCGACAATCTGCCCCACGTTCAAACGCTCGCCCGGATCAAACGTCAGCAGGATGCGTTGGCGATGCTCATCGCCCAGCGCGGTGAAAACCTTGGAGAAATTCTTCCAGGCGCCCGGAATGGCTTTGGTGTAATCGGGATTCATAACTACATTCTTGGTTATATTGTTATGTTTGTCAACCGTAATGGGCAAGCAATCGGTTTCAACATGAGCGGGGAATCGCTGTTCCGCTTCGCGAGACGATGAAAAGCCCCATTTCACCCCGTGCTAAACTTCAATGTAACTATTGACCCATATCCCATTGCAAGTCAGGAATTTTCATGCACGACGACCTCAAACAAAGCGCGCTTGAATATCATCGCCGACCAACCCCGGGGAAAATCGAGATTTCCGCGACCAAGCCGCTCGCCACCCAGCGCGATCTGGCGCTCGCTTATACCCCTGGCGTCGCCGCCGTTTGCGAGGCAATCGTCGAAAACCCGGCAGAAGCACGCAACCTCACCTCGCGCGGCAACCTGGTCGCGGTGATTACCAATGGCACGGCGGTACTCGGCCTCGGCAATATCGGCCCACTCGCCTCCAAGCCGGTGATGGAAGGCAAGGCAGTGCTGTTCAAGAAGTTCGCCGGCATCGATGTGTTCGATCTGGAAGTCAGCGAGCGCGATCCCGACAAACTGGTCGACATCATCGCCTCGCTGGAGCCCACCTTCGGCGGCATCAACCTGGAGGACATCAAGGCGCCGGAATGTTTTTACGTGGAGCGCAAGCTGCGCGAGCGGATGAAGATTCCGGTGTTTCACGACGATCAGCACGGTACTGCCATCATCGTCGGCGCTGCCATTGTCAATGGGTTGAAGGTAGTCGGCAAGGACATCGGCAGCGTCAAACTGGTCGCCTCGGGCGCAGGCGCGGCCGCACTGGCGTGCATGGATATGCTGGTGGCGCTGGGCATGAAGATGTCGAATATCTGGGTCACCGATATCGCCGGCGTCGTCTATCAGGGCCGCAAGGAAGAGATGGACCCGAACAAGGAACGCTACGCCAAGAAAACCGAGGCGCGCACGCTGGGCGAAGTGATCGACGACGCCGACGTATTCCTCGGCCTGTCTGCAGGCGGCGTACTCAAGCAGGACATGGTCAAGCGCATGGCGCCCAACCCGCTGATTCTGGCACTGGCCAACCCGAACCCCGAGATCCTGCCGGAACAGATTCGCGAAGTGCGCGACGACGCGGTGATCGCCACCGGTCGCTCGGACTATCCGAACCAGGTCAATAACGTACTTTGCTTTCCGTTCATTTTTCGCGGCGCGCTCGATGTCGGCGCCACCACCATCAATGAAGCGATGAAGCTGGCGGCGGTCAACGCCATTGCCGAACTGGCACAGGCCGAGCAATCGGACATCGTGGCCATGGCCTATGGCGAAAATGCCGCCGGCTTCGGCAAGGATTATCTGATTCCAAAGCCTTTCGATCCGCGCCTGATCCTGAAAATTGCGCCGGCCGTGGCGCGCGCCGCCATGGACAGTGGTGTCGCCACCAGCCCGATCACCGATTGGGACGCCTACCACCAGCGTCTTGACCAGTTCGTCTACCAATCCGGCCTGATCATGAAGCCGGTATTCTCCAAGGCCAAGCTGGCGCCCAAGCGCATCGTCTATGCCGAGGGCGAAGACGAGCGCGTGATGCGCGCCGTACAGGTAGTGCTGGACGAAAAGCTGGCGCGTCCGATTTTGATCGGGCGTCCCGCCATCATCGAACAGCGCATCGAGAAATTCGGCCTGCGCATGAAGGCCGGCGTGGATTTTGAAATCATCAACCCGGAATGGGATGAGCGTTACCGCGAATACTGGCAGGAATATTTCAAGCTGACCTCGCGCCGCGGCGTGTCGGAACAATACGCAAAGGTCGAAATGCGCCGCCGTCTGACCCTGATCGGCGCAATGATGATGCACAAGGGCCATGCCGACGGCATGATCTGCGGCACCTTCGGCACGCATGCGCTGCATATGCATTATGTGGACCAGGTCATCGGTCGCCGCGCCGGCGTCAAACATATGTACGCCATGAACCTGCTGATGCTGCCCAAACGCATCGTATTCATTTGCGATACCTATATCAATCACGACCCGACGGCCGAGCAGGTCGCGGAAATGACTATCCTCGCCGCCGAGGAAATTCGCCGCTTTGGCGTGGTCCCCAAGGTCGCCCTGCTGTCGCATTCCAGTTTCGGCACCTCGGATGAGCCGTCCGCAGTCAAGATGCGTGTGGCGCTGGCGCTCATCAATACGCGCGCGCCGGAACTTGAAGTCGACGGCGAAATGCACGGCGATGCAGCGCTATCGGCAGAAGTGCGCAAGACTACGTTGCCTGATTCGCGGTTGAAGGGGGAGGCCAATCTGCTTATCATGCCGACCATGGACGCCGCGAATATCTCGTTCAATTTGCTGAAGACGGCGGCGGGAGGCGGCATTACCATCGGGCCAATCCTGCTCGGCGCCGCCAAACCGGTACATATTGTCACCCCCACCGCGACGGTGCGACGCATCATCAATATGACGGCGCTGGCGGTGGTTGATGCGCAAGCCATACGTAAATGAGAGCAAATAAGCGTAAACAAATCAAAAAAGTAGTACACAACAAAGTACACAACAAGGTACGTACATAAGGCGCAAATCCCATGGCTGACCGTTTTGATTATCTGGTATTCACCCCGAGCAATTTTCAGAAATCACTGGTGTTCTATCGGGATATTCTCGGTTGGCACGAGCTCGAATCGCTGGAAGGCCGCGGCGCAGCGCATTACGTCATCCTCAACGGTGGCGGCGTGCGCATCATGCTGCGCCAATCGCCGTCAGGTGCCGCAAAGCGTGTGGCGCCGGCGCCATCCACGCCGACCCTGCATCTGGACATTCACGATGTGTACAAGCGCTTCGCGCATGTGCCGGCCGGCGAGCATGTGGTGACCCCGCCCAGCGAAGACGAATTCGGCCGCCTGCATTTCGTGCTTAGCGATCCCGACGGTAATCTGTTCGTGTTCAACGAACTGCGTCAGCGCTGAATCGACGCTGATTTTTGCCGCCTGCCCGTTTGCATTCCGCCCGCTTCAAGCTGCCGCAGCCATTACCGGCCAATGCCCATATCGGTGTGTTTGCGCCGTCCGGCGTCGTCAACATTCCCCGCCTCGATGCCGCTGTCGCAGCTCTCGAAACGCTGGGACACCGCGTCATCATTGCCCCGGAAATCGGCGCGCAATGGCGCTACTTCGCCGGCACCGACGAGGAACGCCTCGCCAGCTTCCACGCCATGCTGGCCAATCCGGACATTGATCTGATGATGATGGCGCGCGGTGGCTATGGCTGGTCGCGGCTGCTGCATCGCATCGACTGGGACGCAGTCGCCGCCTCGCGCAAGATCTTCTGCGGCTTCAGCGACTTCACCGCGTTCAGCCTCGGTGCTCTGGCCAAGGCCAATCTGGTCACCTTCGCCGGCCCCGGCGCCGCGACCGATTTCGGCGGGGCGGATGACGGCGAGGACGCCCAGGCCGGACACCGCTATACACAGGCGCATTGCTGGCCGGTGCTGCGCGGCGAAGCGGTGACGACCGAGCCATTTGCCGGCGAACATGGCTACCCCGCGCAAACCATCAGCGGACCGATCTGGGGCAGCAATCTGTCGATGCTCACCCATCTGGTTGGCACGCCGTTCATGCCCGATATCGACGGCGGCATCATGTTTGTCGAAGAAATCGCCGAGCAACCCTACGCCATCGAGCGCATGCTTTTACAGCTGTTTCACGCCGGCATTCTGCAAAGGCAGAAAGCCCTTTTATGCGCCGACTTTACCGACTGCGAACCCGCCGCAGGAAGATTTCCTTATTCAATAGCCCATGTGGTCGATACCCTGCGCACCCTGCTGCCATTTCCGGTGCTCACCGGACTGCCATTCGGACATGTGGCGAAGAAACTGACCATTCCGTTCGGTGCCGACGCGACACTCGCGATCAGCGACAACGCCTACACGCTTTCCTGTTAGATGCTTTACACCACCACGCTGTTGACCGCCGTCGGTCTTGCCATGGATGCGGTTGCGGTCGCGATTGCCAGCGGCTTATCGGTGAAATCGCTGCGCCTGCGCGACGCCTTCAAAATGGCCACATTCTTCGGTGTGTTCCAGGGTCTGATGCCGCTGTTGGGTTACCTGCTCGGCCTCCGTCTTGCCAATGTGCTGGCGGCCTACGATCACTGGATCGCGTTCATTTTGCTAGCCGCGATTGGCGCCAAGATGCTGCATGACGCGCGCCACGCCGGCGAGGAAAAGGTCCATTCGCCGTTTTGCACCCGCAAATTGCTGGTGCTGTCGATAGCGACCAGTATCGATGCCTTCGCCGTAGGTGTGAGCTTTTCGCTGCTGGACACGGGCCTGATGGCCACTGTCGCCATCATCGCTGTCGTCACCTTCGCGCTGTGCCTGCCTGCGGTATGGTTTGGCGCGCGCCTGGGTGCGACCATGGCCAAGCGTGCCGAAGCATTTGGTGGCGTAGTATTGATTCTGATGGGCGGCAAAATTCTGATCGAGCACCTCGTCAACAATATTTAGCCCCTCCCTTCAGGCGGCATCATGGAAAACACTCCCCGAACCATCTACCGCGCCTGCAATCTGTGCGAAGCCATCTGCGGGCTCGAAATCAAGGTTGAGGGCACACAGATCATCTCGATCCGCGGCGATCATGCCGACCCGTTCAGCCGCGGCCATATTTGTCCCAAGGCGGTGGCGCTGAAAGACATTCACGACGACCCTGACCGCCTGCGGCACCCGATGAAACGCGTAGGAGAAACATGGCAGAAAATTTCCTGGGATGAGGCCTTCGATCTCGCAGCAGAAAAGTTGGCCAATATCCAGTTGACGCACGGCAACAATGCCGTCGGCTTCTATGCCGGCAACCCGTCAGTGCACAATATCGGCACACTGTTCAATGTGCCGCAGCTGGCGCGCGTGCTCAAAACCCGCAGCGCATTCAGCGCCACCTCGGTCGACCAACTGCCGCAACAGCTGACCTCGCTGCTGATGTTCGGCCATCAATTCATGATTCCGATTCCGGACATTGACCACAGCGATTATTTCCTGATTCTCGGCGGCAACCCGGTGGCGTCCAACGGCAGCATGATGACGGTTCCCGACGTCACGAAACGCCTCGCGGCGATCTGTGAGCGCGGCGGCAAGGTGGTGGTGATCGATCCGCGTCGCACCGAAACCGCCGAGATCGCCAGTGAGCATCATTTCATTCGCCCGGCCAGCGATGCCGCGCTGCTGATGGCGATGATCAATACCCTGCGTTCGGAAAAACTTTTTCGCATTTCGCACCCGGAGCAACTCAATGGCCTGGTTGCCGCGCTGGACGCGATTGCCGCCATGACGCCCGAGATCGCGGCGGCGCGCACCGGCATCGAAGCTGACACCATTCGTCGTATCGCGCGCGAATTCGCAGCCGCTCCTTCTGCGGTGTGTTACGGCCGCATCGTCACTACCTTGCAAGCTTTCGGCACCCTCAATCTATG
>JANMXS010000309.1:0-14609 GCA_031394335.1 Burkholderiales bacterium | reverse complement strand
AATTCATGCCAGCCGAGCGAGGGCCACGCAAACGTCGGCAAATGCAGCGCGGGCTCGAGTTGTGCCAGATCCGCGATCAGTGTTGGCTGTTGCAGAATCGCGTAGCCACCACCGGCAAGCAGCAATAGCGCCATCGCGGCCACCCGCGCGCGGCCCAGCAAAAACAATGCCCCCGCAAACAGGAGCGCGGAAAACATCCATGCCTGCGACATCATGCGAATGCCCTCCAGCATGAAACTGAAGCCGAGGCCAAGGACGACACCCAGCAATGCCGGTGCAGGAATCCACGTCGATACGCGCCGCGCCCAGCCGCTGATGCCCAACAGCAACCAGATGATGCCTGTCATCATGCCTGCGCCAACCACCATTGCCGGCGTCAACGCCTCCGCGCCCGCGGCATGGGTAATTGCGGCCGCGCCGATCAATTTCATCGGCTGCACCGGGAACGGCGTTTTGAAGTAAAAACCAACCACGATCAGCATCACGCCGAACGGCAGCAGGATGCTGCCGGCGTCCATCTTCAACACCGTTATGTAGGCGACGACAAACGGGATGAGGGTGCCGAGATCGCCGAAGGCACCCGCCAGTTCAGCGAGGTTGAAGCGGTTTTTTGCAGGGGCGGCGGTTTCGTTTGTCATAAGCTGCCAATCATAACGCGGCGCATTTTCGGCGCCTTGTTATTGGTCATTCATTTTCTCAAGGCTTGCTGGATCGCAACCCGATGAACGCAGCGCCAAGTTTTCCGCCTGGCGCATTATTGGCGCGGGGCACTAAACTCAAGCACTGGCGGGGCGTTTGGAGCATTTTTGTCCCAAACGCCCCGCCAAATGGCGTTTTGCGCAATGGGAACTTCTAAAAACCCCGTCGTCCCGGCGAAGGCCGGGACCCATTCCCTCCAGGTGTTTGTTTATAGGAAGGACTGGATTCCGGCCTGCGCCGGAATGACGAAATTTGAATGTTTTAAGCAATAGCCCGAAATTTCTACTTCATCGTTTGCGTCAGTAAGCCAGCAACTGCAAAAACGCTGGCCATGGACGCTAATAAGCGTGGTGACGTTTTTGGGCGAACCATGCTGCTATTTATCGCGCAATTCCCGCCGCAATATTTTGCCGACATTCGACTTCGGCAGCGAATCGCGAAACACGATTTTCTTCGGGCATTTATAACCGGTGAGATTTTTTCGGCAGTACTCCATCAATTGTGCTTCGGTCAATTCGGCGGCGTTTTTTTTCACCACGAACAGTTTCACCGCCTCGCCGGATTTTTCATCCGCTACGCCGATCGCCGCGCATTCCATCACGCCGGGGCAGGACGCGACCACGTCTTCGATTTCATTCGGATAGACGTTGAAGCCCGACACCAGGATCATGTCTTTCTTGCGATCGACGATCTTGACGTGGCCATTGGCAAGCATGATGCCGATATCGCCTGATTTGAAGTAACCGTCCTCGGTCATGGCCTTGGCGGTTTCATCGGGACGTTGCCAGTAGCCGCGCATCACCTGTGGGCCGCGAATGCAGATCTCGCCGGGCTGGCCCAGCGCAACTTCCGCGCCGAAGTCGTCGCGGATGGAAATTTCGGTGGACGGCATCGGCATGCCGACGTCGCCGGAATATTCGGTGTTGAGCACCTCGTTGCAGGTCGCGCCGGATGAGGATTCGGTGAGCCCATAGCCCTCCACGATCGGCGTGCGGGTCAGGTTCAGCCACTTCTCGGCAACCGCACGCTGCACCGCCATGCCGCCTCCATTGGAGACTCGCAAGCCGGAGAAATCGAGTTCGCGAAAGCCGATATGGTTGACCATCGCATTGAACATGGTGTTGACGGCGGGTATCACATTGAACTTGTGCCTGGCCATGGCCTTGATCATGCCATCGAGATCACGCGGATTCGGGATCAGGATATTGTGCCCGCCGAGCTTCACCGCCAGCCAGATACAGCTCACCAGCGAAAAAATGTGATACATCGGCAGGGCGCAAACCATCACCGCCGGGTCGGGTGGCGGGCCTTTGCGATGATCTTCGAGCGCCGGTTTCAGCCAGGCTTCGGAAACCAGCACACTGCCGAAAATATTCGCATGCACCAGTACCGCACCTTTGGAAACGCCGGTAGTGCCGCCGGTATATTGCAAAAAGGCAATGTCCTCCGAGCCCAGCCTCGGCTTCGTCAGCACCATACCGCGTCCGGCGGCGATAGCCTCGTTGAACGGGACCGAGCCATGCAGGAAAAATTTTGGTACCGCTTTTTTGATACGCCGCACCACGAAGTTGACGATCGCGCCTTTCGGAAACCCGAGCAAATCGCCAACGGTCGCCATCAGCACATGCTTGACCGGCGTTCTGGGGATCACGGCTTCGAGCGTTGCGGCAAAATTTTCCAGAATGACAATCGCCTCGCTGCCGCTGTCGATCAGCTGGTGCTCGAGTTCGCGCGGCGTGTACAGCGGATTGACATTGACCACGATATAACCGGCGCGCAACACCGCCATCATCGCCACCGGATACTGCAGGATGTTCGGCATCATCAAGGCGATGCGTGCGCCTTTTTGCAAGCCGCGCGACTGGAACCAGGCCCCCAGGGCCATCGACAGTTCATCGACCTCGCCGAAAGTCAGGGTCTTGTCCATGCAGGTATAGGCGGCGCGGTCGCGGAATTTTTCGAAACACTCTTCCGCCATTTGCGGCAGCGAGGCGTAGCGAGCGAGATCGATTTCATGATCCACGCCGGGCGGATAGTGCTTCAGCCACCATTTATCTTGCAGTTGCGACATTACGGTGCTCCTTCGGATCTTTTGCTTTTGCCGTAGTGTAAAAACGATTGCAGCGTGTTGTGCTTCGCTTGATTTTCGTTCAAGTTTTCTTCGGTAAATACTTGCGCAGCTCCTGCTTGGCGATCGACGCACGATGCACCTCGTCCGGGCCATCGGCCAGGCGCAGGATGCGCGCCCAGGTGTAGGCATAGGCCAGGGGGAAATCATCGCTGAGGCCACCGGCGCCATGCGCCTGTATCGCCCAGTCGATAATTTGTTGCGCCATGTTCGGCGCCACCACCTTGATCATGGCGATTTCATTGCGCGCCACCTTGTTGCCGGCGGTATCCATCATGTAGGCCGCTTTTAGCGTCAACAGGCGCGCCTGTTCGATCATGCAGCGCGCCTCGCCGATGCGCTCATGCCACACGCTGTGGGTCGCGATCGGCTTGCCGAAGGCGATGCGTGAGGTCAAGCGCTTGCACATCAGTTCCAGCGCGCGCTCCGAGAGGCCGATCAGACGCATGCAGTGGTGAATGCGGCCGGGGCCGAGGCGTCCCTGTGCGATCTCGAAACCGCGGCCTTCGCCGAGCAGCATGTTTTCTTGCGGCACGCGCACATTGTCGAAGGTGATTTCGCAATGGCCATGCGGCGCATCGTCATAGCCGAATACCGGCAGGGGGCGAGTCACCTTCACGCCTGCCGTGTCGGCCGGCACCAGAATCATCGACTGTTGCGCATGCGGATTGGCGTCGGGATCGGTCTTGCCCATCACGATATAGATTTTGCAGCGCGGATCGCCGGCCCCCGAGATCCACCATTTGCGACCGTTGATCACGTAATCGTTGCCGTCACGGACGATGCGCATCTCGATATTGGTCGCGTCCGACGAAGCCACGCCAGGCTCGGTCATCGCGAAGGCCGAGCGGATTTCACCGCGCAGCAGCGGCGCCAGCCACTGTGCCTGCTGCTCCGGCGTACCGTATTGCGCCAGCACTTCCATATTGCCGGTGTCGGGTGCGGAGCAGTTGAAGACTTCGGGCGCCCAGTGCACGCGGCCGGTGATCTCGGCCAGCGGCGCGTATTCGAGATTGGTGAGGCCCGCACCGCGCGCACCCGGCATGAACAGATTCCACAGGCCGGCCTTCTGTGCTTTCGGTTTCAGCTCCTCCAACAGTGGTACCGGCGTCCAGCGCTTGCCGAGTTTGGTATTGGCCTCGATATCGTCGTGAAAGCGTTTTTCATTCGGATAAATATGTTCATCGAAAAATGCCAGCATGCGCTGCTGCAGTTCGATGACCTTGGGGGAATAGTTGAAATTCATTTGTGACGCTCCAGGTTTTCTATTTCACGTTTTTTGCGATCAGCCGCTCGACGACCTTCCAGCCTAATTCCGCCAACGGTCGCGCAGCCTTGCCCATCGCCACCGCCTGCTCCGAAGCGGCGGTGCCGTTGACCACCCGCTTCATGATGCCTTGCAGGATGCCGGCCATCCGGAACAGGTTGTAGGCCAGGTAATAGTCGAAATTGGGGATGCCCTCGGCGCGGCCGGTGCGCTGGCAGTAGGTCGCGATATAGGTGCGTAGATCGGGGATACCAAGTGCGGCGAGGTCAAGTCCGGCGATACCGCGAAACGCGTCCGGCGGCACCTGCCAGGTCATGCAGTGGTAAGCGAAATCAGCTAGCGGATGGCCAAGGGTGGACAGTTCCCAGTCGAGAATCGCCAACACGCGCGGCTCAGTCGGGTGAAAGATCAGATTATCGAGGCGATAATCGCCATGCACGATCGATACTTCCTCACCCGCCGGAATATGTTGCGGCAGCCAGTCGATCAGCCGGTCCATCGCCTCGATCTTTTCCGTTTCCGAGGCGCGATACTGCTTGGTCCAGCGCCCAATCTGACGCTCGAAATAATTGCCGGCCTTGCCGTAATCGGCGAGACCGATGGCGGCGAAATCGACCAGATGTAAGCGCGCGATCACGCGGTTCATTTCATCGAAAATTGCACCGCGCTCAGCGGGTGTCATCCCGGGCAGCGCCGGGTCCCATAACACCCGGCCTTCAACCATGTCCATCACGAAAAATGCGCGGCCGATCACGGCTTCATCGGCACACAGCGCCAGCATGCGTGGCACCGGCATATCGGCCTTGGCCAAGGCCGCCATCACCGCATATTCACGCTCGATCATATGCGCCGAGGGCAGCAATTTGGCGGCGGGGCCGGGCTTGGCGCGCATCACATAGGCCTTGCACGGCGTGATCAGCTTGAAAGTCGGGTTCGACTGACCGCCCTTGAATTGTTCCAGCGTTAACGGTCCCGCGAAGCCGGGCACGTTGGCCTGCAGCCAGATGGCAAGGGCTGTGACATCGAATGGCGTCTTGCCCGCTACCGGCTTGGTCCCCTTGAAATGCTCAAACCCTTGCTCAGACATTGATCCCGGCTCCAAAACGGCTGCGGTATTTTGAATATTGATCGTACAGCGCTTCCATGGTGGTCTGGCGTGTTTCGGTCTGCAGATAATCGGCGGGCGCGATATTGAGCGCGCGAATCACCACATCGCTGTTGGCCGCACCGACATCGATGGCATTGATGCAGGCCGGGCTTTGCGCCAGGGCGCCCATCATGCAGCGCTCGCCGGTCAGCAGGTAGGAAAGCATGGCGCGATTGACGCCGCCATGCAGCACCAGCAGGACGATATCCCAGGATGGATTGGCGCGCAGCGCATCGACTTCCGGGATCACGCGATCCAGCAATTCGCCCACCGATTCGCCGCCGAGGAAGCGCGTGTGTTCCTGCACATGACCATCGAAGGAATCCTGGAACGCACTTTTCAGTTGATCGTCCGGAATCGCCGCCAGCGCGCCGCCTTTCAGTTCCACCAGGGCCGGGACTATCTCGAGCGCAATATTTTGTCCGGTCGCAGCCAGCACCCATTCGGCCGTCTGCACGGTGCGGGCGAGGCCGCTGACTATGACGCGATCAAACACGATCCTGTGCTCGGCAAACAAGCGCCCGGCCGCCTGCGCTTGCACAATGCCCTGTGGATTGAGCGGTGCGGTATCGGGCGGCAGCGGTTTTCCCTTGGCGTCAAAATAAGTCACGCTGCCGTGCCGCATCAAAAAAATGCGCCGCCGCGCGGCATCTTTGGGAATCATTTGTGTTGTTTCAAAACTTGATCTTGCCGCTGAGGATGTCCCAATACATCGCCCAATCGCCGATAAAGCTGTACAGCGGGTACTTGAAGGTTGCCGGCCGGTTGTGCTCAAAAAAGAAATGCCCGACCCAGGCAAAACCATAGCCGGCAATGGGTGCGGCAATCAGCCAGCGCAGATCGCCGCTGAGTACGGCAGCCAGTACCACGCCCAGCACCAGCGAACTGCCGATGAAATGCAGGCGGCGGCAGGTGACATTGAGATGTTCGCGAAGATAAAAGGGGTAAAACTCGCGGAATGTCGCAAACGTTGGTGTGTCGTTATCAGTCGCTGCCATTTCAACCCCGTCAGTTTTTGTACGATGCATCAGTGCGATCAAGCTTGCGCAACAGGGCGGGCCACGCCAGTGCGCCGCCGGAACCCTTCAACACCACTTTCGATTGCGCGGTAGCGCCATCAAGAATCGGTGTCGCGATTTGCGTGAGTTCGCCGCCGCCGGCCTGCGCCCGCACCTGGATCATGCAGGTCGCCTCAAACAGGTACATCAGCAAAAATGCATCGGCGATGGTCTCGCCCACGGTCAGCAGACCGTGATTGCGCAACATGAAGAATTTCTTGTCGCCGATGTCGCGCACCAGCCGCGGTTTTTCATCGTCATTCAAGGCCACGCCTTCATAGCCATGATAGGCAAGGCTGGCCAGCACAAAAATTGATTGCTGCGAAATCGGCAGCACGCCGTTTTTCTGTGCTGAAACCGCGACGCCGTTGGGGGTGTGCGTATGCAGCACGCATTTGGCGTCCTCGCGTGCGGCGTGGATCGCGCTGTGAATGACAAACCCGGCCGGGTTGACGGGGTAGGGATTGTCGGTGTCGAGCTTCACGCCATGGCTGTCGACCTTGACCAGGCTGGAGGCGGTGATTTCCTCGAACATCATGCCGTAGGGGTTGATCAGGAACTGGTGATCGGTGCCGGGAATCTTGGCGGTGATATGGGTGAAGATCAGATCGTCCCAGTGGTACAGCGCGACCAGCCGGTAGCAGGCGGCGAGATCGACGCGGGTTTGCCATTCTTCAGCGGAAACCTGATTTTTTACCGAGGCGATTGCATGCATGCCGTGCTCCTCAATTCGCGTTGGCGATAGCTGTTTTTATAGCTGCTACTGTGCCTGAAAAAAAGGGCTGATGGGGCGAGACTGCTGCGAAATTTTCTCAGGTCACGCGTATACGGCGAACCTGCCGCATGAACTCGCGCACGCCGCGCAAACTGGCGCTGGTTGTGGACGGCGTATCGGGTGCATCGTAGCGCAGCGCCACATAGCGTTCAATCACCGGTCGCGCCTCGGCCGCCAACGCCGGGTTCGATGCTTCAATACGGGTCAGTAACGCGATCGGCCCCTCATGCGGCGCCCGGGAAAAGCCGGCACTGGCGAGCTTGGCGCACAGGCGGTCCCAGGCGGCGACCAGCGGTTCCTTGCGCGTCCGGTATACACGCAGCAGCAAGAATGAGCCCACGGTGCCGCCCGCCACCAGTACGCCGACGATCAGCAGAATTGCTATTGAGCGCCAGTCCACGTTGCGCATGCCGAAATCTTCCAGCATGCCGCGCTGGCGATCGGCATTGAAGCCGACCACCCACTGGTTCCACTGATTGTTGGCGGCGTCCCAGGAAAAGCGAATTTTCCGCAACACGCCAAGCTGGTCAGCACCCATCAGGGTATTGAATACGCCGATCGGACCCAGCGCTGCGGTCCTTCCGCTATTGATGCGCAGCGGCGAGACCGCGAAAGTCGGGTCCACCCGTACCCAGCCCAGGTCGTTGAACCAGACTTCCGACCAGGCATGTGCATCGGATTGGCGCACCACCAGCTGACGCGTAATCGGATTGATTTCGCCGCCCTGATAGCCGGTGACGACGCGCGCCGGTACCCCGGCGGCGCGCAACAGCAAGACAAAACTCCCGGCATAGTGTTCGCAGAATCCCTGCCTGGTATCGAACAGGAATTCATCCATGGGGTTGTCGCCAAGCAGCGGCGGTTCAAGCGTATAGCTGAACGTCGAGTTGTACAGCTTCAACAGACTGGTCACCAGCACCTTGGGATCGGGGTTCTCGAGCGCAAGTTTCTTGCCGTAAGCAATGGTGCGCGGGTTGAGGCTGGTGTCGTAATCCAGATAGGCGCGTCGTTCGCTGTCACCCAGGGAAGTGCCGGCGCGATACAGCAGATGCGAGGACATCAGGTAGGACTTGAGCGCGCTCACCGGGGTGCGCGAGCGGACTTGATAATCGGCCAGCAAGAAAGCATCGGGCGGTGCTGCCGTCGGCAGATCGAGCGCAAACAGCCAGTACTTGTTGCTGGGTTGCAGGGTGACACGATAATTGACGAGCGGCCCCTGCGGTTCATAGTCGGCCTGCGCGCGAATTTGCACCGGATAGGGCACCCATGCCTTGCCGCGCTGGCGGCCCAGCACCGGGCCGCGCCAATAGAGTTCACTGCTCGACGGCACCGCGTTTTCAAAATCGACGCGAAACGCCACCGCATCCGACAACGACAGCTTGCTGATGTCGCCCGGCGCCATGCTATCGGACAGGCCGGAGGTCGACTGCTCGTCCGAGGGCATGTTCCACAAGGGCCCGGAAACGCGCGGGAACAGGAAAAACAGCACCAGCATCATCGGGATCGCCTGCAGCATCAGCCAGGCTGACGGCACCAGACGTTCACGTATGGTGGCCTCGGTATTGATGCGCTGGAAGCCGATCAGGGTGGCGACAAAAATCCACACGCAGATGAACATGTAGACGCCCATCAGGATTGTTTGCGAATACAGAAAATTGGTCAGCGCCAGAAAAAAGCCGAGGAAGATGGCGAGCAGGGCGTCGCGCTTCATTTTCATTTCGAGAATCTTCAGGCACAGCATCACGATCAGCAGGGTGACGCCGACCTCGCGACCAAACAGGCGGCCATACTCAAGCCGCGCGCCGGCGGTGATGCCGAGCGCGACCAGCGCCATCATCCACCACGGCGGCGCACGCAGCCCGTGCCGCGCGAGCCACCAGCGCCACACGCCGGCTGCCACACAGGAAGCCGTGACCCATAGCGGCAAACGCGCCACATGCGGCGCGATCACGAAGGCCATCGCCGCCAGCAGCCAGGTGATATTGGCGAGGGTGAGGGCGCCCTGATTAAGCATCGCTCACCCCATACAGTGCGAGCGCTTTCAGGCATTGATCGCGATGCGCTGCGCCGCTGGCCGGGCGGATCGATTGGGTGGGCAGGCGCAATCCATACGGCACCTGCATGCGCTCCGCTTCGAGCACCCAGAAGGTCAGTCGCGACAGGCGCTGTTCCATGCCCAGCCCCGGTAAGGCCTCGAAATCCAGCCAGAAATCGGCGCTGGCGGTGGTGCCGAACTCCTTGGCCAGCAAGCCTTGCTCGCGGGCCAACGCTTTCCAGGCGATCTGGCGCGGCGTATCGCCGGCCCGGTAGGCACGCAGCGATTGAAATTCCTCATCGCCCGCCACCGGAATATTGCCTTCACCTCTGGCGCGCGCATCCAGCGGCAGCGCGCCCGCACCGGCATCGGGTTTGGGGTAGACCAGACAGGTAGCGCCGAAATCCACGTACGACCAGGCGTGAAACAGGCCAACCGGATACTCGGTAAAAATTTCCAGCCGACCGCAGGACAGGTAGCCGCGTTTGTCGGCGGCAACCGGGATCTGGAAGGTACTGCTGGCGCGGGCAGCGACATCGCCGAACTCCGGCTCGGCGTTTTCCAGTTTCGCGCGCTTCACGCCGACTGCAAAACGCGCCATCGAGGGGTTGTTCAGCACCAGCCCAAAGTGCGCGATTTCGGCGGCGAATACCGGCTCGGTGCGGCCAGGACTGATCGACAGTTGCGCCAGATTGCGGAAGGTATGCAGCATCGAAATGCCCGCCATGCCGGCCAGCAGGAAGGTGAGCAAAAAGCCCAGCGACAGGCTGTAATTGGTCGAGGCGATCAGCAGCAACACCAGCACCAGCGCGAAAAAATAGCCGGTGCGCGAGGGGATGATGAAGATGCGCTGTTGTACCAGCGTGACTGGGGGCCGTTCCGGAACCTGTGCGCGGAAAATCCAGTCGGAAATGCGTTGGCGAAGATTGAAGGAGAGGCTGCCGATCATGCTGATGATGTAAACGCGGTCATTACTTGGCCGCGACTTTGGCGCAGTCTTTCAGCTTGGTCTGGAATTTTCTCAGGGAGGTGGATTCCGGGCTGTCGCTGCCGGCAGCGCGCGTGATTTTCCCCGTCTTGCCCTGGAACTCGATCAGTATTTCGTTCAGGTCACTCAAGCGGTCCTGCTTAGGCTTCCAGGCCGCCGCATTTTTACTGATTTCGCCGGCGCGGTTGGCCGCGTCGATTTCAGTGGCGAGCTGTTCACGCTCACACAGGCGCGACTCGTATTCCTTGAAGGCCGCTTCCAGTTGTTGCATCGGTACGGCCAGTGGTTTGGAGGTGATAGTTGCTGACTTGGGTTGCGCCAGCACATCCTTGTCGGTAGAGCAGGGCCGGTCGCTGTATTCGATACGGCCATCGGCACCCTTGCATTTATAGCTTTGCGCAATCGCAGCCTGGGCAAGCAGGGTCAGGGTGACAACCAGAACGGCTTGGATGAGGGGACGCATGGTCTGAGGTTCCATTGATTGAGTGAAAGATGAAACTGCGGAAAATGGGCTGGCTTCAACATTGTTGCAGGGCAAGAAATGCAGCGTCAATTTCAGGGAATCGCCACGTTCCTGATCAACTCCTGCGCCGCATCGAGAATCTTGCTGTCGCCACCGTTGACGGGACGCAGGCGATGGCCGACGACGGAAGGCGCAATTGCCTGCACGTCTTCGGGCAGCACCTGCTTGCGTCCGGCCATCAGCGCCCAGGCTTGCGCGGCGCGCAACAGCGCCAGGCCGGCGCGGGGCGACAGGCCCATCTCGTAGCGTGCGCCGTCGCGGCTGTGTTTGATCAGCGCCTGTACATAATCGATCAAGGCCTCGGAGACAAATACCTTGGTCACTTCCTTTTGCAGGGCCAGCAGCTCATCGAGCTTCATCGCCGGTGTAATCCTGGCGATCAGTTCTCGCCGGTCTTCACCCTTGAGCAGGGCGCGCTCGGCAGTCTGGTCAGGGTAGCCTAAGCGAATGCGCATCAGGAAGCGGTCGAGCTGCGATTCCGGCAGCGGGAAGGTGCCGATCTGGTGCGATGGATTCTGCGTGGCGATGACAAAAAACGGCTCCGGCAGCTTCATGGTCTGGCCATCGGCGGTGACCTGATGCTCTTCCATCGCCTCCAGCAGGGCCGATTGCGCTTTCGGCGAGGCACGATTGATCTCGTCGGCAAGAATCACTTGCGAAAATACCGGGCCGGGGTGGAAGCGGAAGGTGCTCGATTCACGATCGAAAATCGATACGCCGACAATATCGGCGGGCAGCAGATCGCTGGTGAACTGGATGCGTTGATAATGCAAACCCAGCAGGCTGGCCAGCACGTGGGAGAGGGTGGTTTTGCCGACGCCGGGCACGTCCTCGATCAGCAAATGGCCGCGCGCCAGAATGCAGGCCATCGCCAGGCGAATTTGCGGTTCCTTGCCGAGGATGATTTCGCCGGCGCGGTTCATCACCTCGCTCAGCGGATTGGCGTGGGCGGCGGGTTTAACCGCGAAGTTTTGCGACTTGTCCAAAAGCATGTGATTCCTGAGGATAGGGTTCGAATGATTGTACGCTGGGTACGAGAGCCGCTTCACGACGGATGCAGCCATGTCGGTTGTACCTGAGACCACTTTCGGCGAAAATGGTTTACAAGGAGAAACTATTTTGACGACCGCTTTCATTACCCACCCCGCCTGCCTGCAGCACGAAATGGGCTCGCATCATCCCGAGTGCCCGGAGAGGCTGCAGGCCGTATACGACGCATTCGCCAACTCCACATTGATGCCGAGCTTGCAGCAAGTCGAGGCGCCGTTGGCCACGCGTGAGCAACTGGATGCCGCGCACTCGCCCGATTATGTGGAGAGAATTTTTGCCGCCGCGCCCAAACGCGATTACGCCTATCTCGACCCCGATACCGCGATGAACCCGTATTCCCTGGACGCCGCGCGCCGCGCCGCCGGGGCGGTAGTGAAGGGCGTCGACATGGTGATGGCAGGCGAGGTCGCCAATGCCTTCTGTGCGGTACGCCCCTGCGGCCATCACGCCACCTGGGATCGCGCCATGGGTTTTTGCATTTTCAACAATGTCGCCGTCGGCGCGATGCATGCGCTCGATGCGCACCAACTGTCGCGCGTCGCGATCCTCGATTTCGATGTGCATCACGGCAATGGCACCGAGGATATTTTTCATGACGATGATCGCGTCATGCTCTGCTCCAGTTTCCAGCACCCGTATTACCCCGGCACCGGCGCCGATTCCGGCAATGGCCATATCGTTCCCACCCCGCTGGCCGCACGCACCGGCGGCGCTAAATTCCGCGAGGCCATCAACGCCACCTGGTGGTCAGCGCTGGAAGAATTTCAGCCGGAGTTGATCATCATCTCCGCCGGCTTCGATGCCCACGCCGACGATCCGCTCGCCTACCTTGAATTGCATGAAGACGATTATGTCTGGATCACTGGACGCATTCGCGAAATCGCGGACACCTATGCGCAAGGGCGCATCGTCTCGGCGCTGGAAGGCGGCTACGATCTGGGCGCGCTAGGGCGCAGCGCGGTGGCGCATGTGGGCGCATTGATGTAGCAAACCCTAGCATTGGCGCGGATCACCGAGCAAAAATGTCTCAAACGCCGCGCCAATAGGCGTTCTACTAAATTTTTCAATGGATAGCATTCGCAGGGCGCAATAACCACGGGCATTGCGCCGCAGGTCAGTCGACATTAGGCAAGAAATCCGCCATGGCTTCGCCCGCTAAATCTGCGGGACTAGTGCCGTTCCGACGAGTGAAATTGATCGTGAGGACATGCGCCGACCGGATGCCAGACAAGATGATCCGCAGGCACGCGAAAACCATCGCGAAGATCGTCATGCGGCGCTATTTCCGCCTAGGGGGTCAGATCAAGAGCGGGGACGATCCGGTCGAAGGGAATCTTCGCCGACTCGTTCAGCGACCGCACGCTTCCAGCACTTTCAGCGGCGAACAAGCACATGCAACATCCCGAGTCGGGAACAAACGTCGAACGGATATAGCTTACCGGCGTGCCGCCCTTGGTCATGTCCGCAGCCGTGCTGATCGCCAGCTTCTGGGCGGCACCAAGATCGGCCATCGAAATACCTTTTAAAGAGCGCTCAACCATGAACACTTGCATTTCAGCCTCCTATGAACAAACGGGAGATTCCGTAGTTCCAATATAGGCGCGATTAGCCAGCGCAAGAAGACGGCTCCGGTTATCGATCTATAATCACAATCGGATATCACCTGGATTCGCTTGGGAAGTTGACGTTGCTCGGGAGGACGCCGTGGAACTCTATCAAATCCGTTATTTCCTTGCCATATGCAAGTACGGCAGTTTCTCGCGTGCAGCGCAAGCCTGTGATGTATCCCAGCCAGCCTTGACCGCAGCGATCAAGAAGCTTGAGAGTGAGATCGGCTCCGCGCTGTTGCACCGCGAGGGCAAGCGTCTGGTTGTCTCAGAGCTGGGCTGCATGGTGCGCCCGCATCTTGAGCAGGTGTTGGGAGAAACCCGGCTTGCCGAAGATGTAGCGCGGAACTTTCGCCTCTTGAAACAGGCGCCGTTGCGGGTGGGCACCATGCCAACTATCGGCCCGGTGCAGCTGTCACGTTTTATCGGTCACTTCAAGGATCGCAATCCGGGGATAGAACTTACCGTTCGGGAGGCGGCGCTTTCTCTCCTGCTCCACGATCTGGAAGCGGGAGAACTCGATCTCGCAGTGGTGAGCGCGCCGCAAGGACTCGGCGATGTGTTCCGCGCCGAAATCCTTTACCGCGAGCGCTATGTGGTGGCCTTTGCTCCCGGTCACGCCTTCGAGCGGCTGAGTACGATCACCTTGCAGGACACGTCAGGGCAGGACTACATCGACCGGCTCGCCTGCGAATTGCGTGAAACCGTGATGGCCGTGTGCAAGGACAGAAAAATCGAGCTTTATGCCGGCTTTCGCAGCGACCGCGAGGACTGGGTCCAATCGATGGTCCTCGCCGGCGTGGGATTCGCTTTCATGCCTGAGTATTCAATAACCTTGAACGGCTTGCTCGCGCGGCCTCTTGTCGACCCACCGGTCGAACGCAATGTGGTCGCCGCCGAGGTGCGCGGACGCAAGCGGTCTGCGGCGACGCTTTTGTTCTTTGAAGCGATTCATGCTTATCAATGGCCGGGGCAAAATGTACGCCTTGGTTCGTGCAAATAAATGGGTCAAATAAATGGAAATAAATGGGAAATAAATGAATAAATGGGGTCAGACACCATTTGTTCTACTCATTTATTCGCGAACTACACCGCTGCGGAAAATAAATCGAGCCTGGCCCTCATGTCACTCGGTTAAGCCTGAAAACGCCGTCGTCCCAGCGGAGGCGTGAAGGCATGCCTTCACCCCATGTCCGTCCAGGATTTGAACAATACGGCGGACTGGATTCCGGCCTTTCGATGGAGACCCCATTCGGGGCGCCGGAATGACGAATATTGGGTGTGTCGAGTTTGTGGTTTCAAGTCGCGTGTGCTCCATTCACGCGCAACAAT
>JANMXS010000308.1:0-2715 GCA_031394335.1 Burkholderiales bacterium | reverse complement strand
CGCAGTTCAACCTTGCCATCGACCGAAACCACGCCGGTCGCAACCAGCGCGCCGCCGGAACCGCCGCTATCGGCAAAGCCGCAGAGCTTCATCAGGTGGTTGAGTTCGATGAACTCGGCGGTAAGTTGATATTCGACGGTCTTCATTTTCTAACCCCTGGCCATTGCGGCCCGTTGTTGCGTATTTTTGCCATCTATTTCACCATCGACATAAAACCAGCAACCATCTTCCCGCACGAAGCGGCTTACTTCATGCAATCGTTCGGCGCGCCCGCCACCGACCTTGAATCTCGTAATGAATTCGACGATGGCGGTATCCGGTGCAGCGTCATTGTAGTCATGTCGCTTGACTTCAAGCCCGAGCCATTTCGTTTTTGCCTCACCATCCAGCGGCAACGATGCAGGCCGCGTGGAGTGATGCCAGGTTGCCAGCAAGTACGCTTCGCGATTCAGGGTGTAAGCGGTATAACGCGAGCGCATCAATGCTTCTGCGTTTGCTGCTGTTTCATTGTCGTCGATATAGCGGCCGCAGCACGCTGCGTATTCCAGGCCGCTGCCGCAAGTACAAGCTGCTGCGGCCACCTTGCCTACGCCCCCAGCTTCACCGCATGCTCGCGCGTGGTGTGGAACTTGAGTTTGGGCCAGCGTTCTTCGGTGAGTTTCAGATTCACCTTGTTCGGTGCGAGATAGGCGAGATTGTTGGCGGCGTCGTAGGCGACGTTATGCGCCAGCGCATTTTCAAAATCGACCAGCATACGCTTGTCGTCGCCGGTCACCCAGCGCGCACAGGTAATGGCGGTGCCTTCGAACACGGCATCGACGCCGTATTCATTGGCCAGCCGACTCGCCACCACTTCAAACTGCAGCACGCCGACCGCGCCCAGCACCAGGTCGCCGCCGCTGACCGGCTTGAACACCTGCACCGCGCCTTCTTCACCCAGCTGCTGCAGGCCTTTGTATAACTGCTTCACCTTGAGCGGATTGCGAATCCGCACTGCGCGGAAAAAATCCGGCGCGAAGTAGGGGATGCCGGTGAACTGCAACAACTCGCCTTCTGAAAACGAATCGCCGATCTGCATATTGCCGTGGTTGGGCAGGCCGATGATGTCGCCGGCGTACGCTTCTTCCACTTGCTCGCGGCTGGCGGCCATGAAGGTCACCACATTGTTGACGCGAATCTCGCGGCCGATACGCAAATGCTGGATTTTCATGCCGCGCTCGAAGTGGCCTGAGCACACGCGCAAAAACGCAATGCGGTCGCGATGCGCCGGATCCATATTTGCCTGGATCTTGAACACGAAGCCCGAGAACTTGGGTTCGCCCGCGCTGACTTCGCGAGCGGTGGCATCGCGCGGACGCGGCGCCGGCGCCCAGTCGAGCAGGGCGGTGAGAATTTCGCGCACGCCGAAGTTGTTGATGGCCGAGCCGAAAAACACTGGCGTCTGTGTGCCCGCCAGGAAAGCATCGAGATCGTAAGGGTGCGAGGCGCCGCGTACCAGCTCGACCTGCATTTTCAGCTGATCAATTTCCAGCGGGAACATTTCGGCCAGGCGCGGATTGTCGATGCCCTTGATGATTTCGAAATCGCCGGTATCGCGATCTTCACCGGCCGCGAACAGCATGATTTCATCGCGCAGCAGGTGATACACGCCGCGGAACGTCTTGCCCATGCCGATCGGCCAAGTAACCGGCGCGCACTGGATGTTCAGCACCGATTCGACTTCATCGAGCAAATCCAGCGGATCGCGGGTTTCGCGGTCCATCTTGTTCATGAAGGTAATAATCGGCGTGGCGCGCATGCGGCACACATTCAGCAGCTTGATGGTCTGCTCTTCCACGCCCTTGGCGGCGTCGATCACCATCAGCGCCGAATCAACCGCGGTCAGCACCCGATAGGTATCTTCAGAGAAATCCTGGTGACCGGGGGTGTCGAGCAGGTTCACCACATGGTCGCGGTATTCGAACTGCATCACCGAGCTCGCCACCGAAATGCCGCGCTGTTTTTCGATCTCCATCCAGTCGGACGTGGCATGGCGCGAACTCTTGCGCGCTTTCACGGTGCCCGCCATCTGGATCGCGCCGGAAAACAGCAGCAGCTTCTCGGTCAGCGTGGTCTTGCCCGCGTCGGGGTGGGAAATGATGCCGAAGGTGCGGCGACGTGCGACCTCGCGCGTGATGAGGGCGGGGGCGACGGGGGCGGGGGTTGCGACTTCGGCGGATATGGAAGTTTCGGTACTCATGATGACAACTCAAAAAATTATTGCTACAGAATTGAAGCTTTTGCCGCGTTGAAAATATACGCTGTCATCCCGGCTCAATTTGGTAACTGCGCCGGGATCCAATTTTGTATCGACGAAGTACTATCGAAATTGGGCCCCGGACTGAATCCGGGGCGACACTTGGTCATGTATTCAGAATGCGTCTCGGATGCGGCCTAATGCCCAGCCCCGAGAGAGGGCAGCAGTTTACTGGCTATCGACAGCGAAGTCGAATCCGGCCATAGCCTCATGTCACTCGGTTAAGCCTGAAAACGCCGTCGTCCCAGCGGAGGCGTGAAGGCATGCCTTCACCCCAAGTCCGTCCAGGATTTGAACAATACGGCGGACTGGATTCCGGCCTTTCGATGGAGACCCCATTCGGGGCGCCGGAATGACGAATATTGGGTGTGTCGAGTTTGTGGTTTCAAGTCGCGTGTGCTCCATTCACGCGCAACAAT
>JANMXS010000307.1:0-9975 GCA_031394335.1 Burkholderiales bacterium | reverse complement strand
AATGAGATGCCGGTGGTCGATGTGCATCTGGTCGCCTCCACCGAGCCACCCGGCGGCATCGGCGAGCCGGTCACCGCGACCACCGGACCGAGTGTGGCGAACGCGATCTTTAATGCCACCGGCAAGCGGATACGCAAAATGCCGATTACGGCGGATGAACTGAAGAACGCCTGAGCGGTTGTTGGATGAAAAACGATGCGGTGGGCAGCTTGCTGTTCACCGCATTTTTTATTCGGCGAACAACTTTAAAAAACGTAGAACGCCATTTGGCGCGCCGTTTGAAGCCTTTTTGCTCCGAAAGGCTCGCCAGTGCTAGAGTTTGGCTTTTCAATAAATATCTCCCCGCCGACTTGACAAAAAACGAACGACCGTCCTATTATTGGCGCTATGAACCAAGCCACCAATAAATTGAGCAAAGGTGAAGAGACCCGCGCCGCCATTCTCAAGGCAGCACTCAAGCACGCCAGTGTGGCGGGCTTCGAGGGGCTTACCATCGGCACGCTGGCGACCGAGACCGGCATGTCCAAGAGCGGCCTGTTCGCACATTTTGGTTCCAAGGAAGAGCTACAGATTGCCACCTTGGACGAAGGCGTACGCCGCTTCAGCGAGAGCACGGTATTGCCCGCGCTATCGGCGCCGCGCGGACTGAAACGTCTGCAAGCGATGTGCGATAACTGGCTGACCTGGACGGCACGCAACGACCTCACCGGCTGCCCGATGATGACGGCCAGCCAGGAGTTCGACAACAAACCCGGCCCGGTGCGCGATGCGGTGGTGGAGCATATGCGCCGCCTGCATCAGAGCCTGGTGAAGTCGGTGCAGATGGCGATCGACAACGGCGAGTTCGTGGCGAGCACCGATGCCGAGCAGGTCGCGTTCGAATTGTTCGGCATCATTTCGAGTTGCTATCGCTCTCGCAACCTGTTCCAGGACAGCCACGCCGACCAACGCGCACGCCGCGCCTTTGAACGCTTGATCAATTCCTGCCTGGCCGCATCCGCTGCCGGCGTTTCACGTACCTGATCTGCATTTAGGAGTCCAGCATGACTACCGCTCATTTTTCAACCTTCAATAGCACGATCGTTCGTTTAATAAATCAACAAGTACTTCTCGCTCAGCGGGCAATGATGCGCCTGGCTTCCACGTTGGCGCCGCGCTTTGCGGTCAAGCAGGCGATGGATCGCTTCATGACGCCACCACGTTTTCCACAGCCCGAGGCGGAGCATGCGCTGCTCGCCAATGCGGCCGCGATGGATCTGGTCATGCCATTGGGAAGCATCCGCGCCTGGCGCTTCGGCGAACGCGCAGCACCGGTGATCCTGTTCAGTCACGGTTGGGGCGGACGCGGTGCACAGTTCCGCAGTTTTGTACCCGCGCTGCTGGACGCCGGTTATCAGGTGATCTTGTTTGATCACATAGGCCACGGACAAAGCACGGGCCGCAAATCATCGCTGGTCGACTTCTGGCGCGGCCTGGAAGCGGTGCTGCGCGCGCTCGATGCACAAGGCTTCATGATCGCCGGTCTTGTCGGCCATTCGCTGGGCAGCGCTGCCATCGCCTCGGCATTGCGCAGCATGCCGCTGGCATCCGGGTTGCGTACGGTATTGATCGCGCCGCCCGCCTCGGTGATCCGCTACTCGAAATTCTTCGCGCGCTATCTCGGCATCAGCGAACGCATTCGCGATGCCATGCAATGGCGCTTTGAACAACGCACCGGCGTGGCCTGGCACGAATTTGAGTTGCCGCATTCGGTCGATCGCATCGCCACGAAGGCGCTGATCGTCCACGACCGCGATGATCGCGATGTGGGCATCGACAGTGGCCTCGCCATTGCGCGCGCCTGGCCCGATGCGCGCTTCCGCGAAACCCGGCGACTCGGCCATAACCGCATCCTGCGCGATCGGGACGTAATTCAAAACGTGGTCGACTTCCTGGCCGATCGCGTCGAGTTCATGCGTCCGCCCGCTGCCGGCGAGCGCAGCCCCTTTGAACGAAACTACAACGAACCTGCACCGCTGTACTGATCAGGGAGAATCACCATGAAACTGCTTACCCTTGGTGCCGCACTCAGCTTTACGGCTGCCGTATACACGATATACACGACAGCGAATGCGACCATCGCCGTCACCGGGGTCTCCGCCGAACCCTTGCTGCGCAGTGCGGAGGGCTCGGTGCCGCTTACCCTCGGTGTTACCGCCCTGCTGGCGATATCGGGTCTCTATGCACTGGCCGCGTCGGGCCGCATCCGCCCCCTGCCGCTGATGCAGAACGCGATTTACGCCATCACCGGCTTCTACCTGATGCGCGGGCTGTTCCTGCTACCGCAACTGTTCGGCTACAACATTTTCTCGGACAATTATGCCGTCAGTTCCGGCGATTTGCTGCTGTCGGCACTGGTGCTGGTGATCGGCATCGTTCATCTGGCTGGCCTCAACCGGCAGAGTGGGGGCAAAACGCGGTAGTTAAAACATTCAATCATCGTCATTCCGGCGCCCCGAATGGGGTCTCCATCGACAGGCCGGAATCCAGTCCTGCGTATTTTCAAATCATGGGCTGGACTGGACCCCAGCCTGTGACCATCGGAAATCCCTGTGGGACGCTGGGGTGACGGTAGAGGACTTTGCCTCTCCGTTTATAGACCGTTTGCGTAATGGTGGTGCGCTAGGCAGAATAGGCCACAGCACACCAAAAACAACGCAATACCGGAGGAGCCATGTCCAGCACCATGATGCAGCGCCCGCTGCTGATCTCGTCATTGCTTGAACACGCCGCAAAAAACTTTGGCGACACCGAGATCGTGTCGCGTACGGTAGAAGGCGAGATTCATCGCTATAACTATCGCGATGCCAACCGCCGCGCCAAACAGCTCGCCAATGCACTCAGGCACCTCGGCATCAAACGCGGCGACCGCATCGGCACCCTGGCGTGGAATGGCTTTCGCCATTTCGAAATCTATTACGGCGTGTCGGGCATGGGCGCGATTACCCACACCGTCAACCCGCGCCTGTTTCCCGAACAGATTGCCTACATCATCAATCACGCAGAAGATTCGTATCTTTTTTTCGATCTGACCTTCGTGCCGCTGATTGAAGCGCTGGCGCCCAAGCTCCCCAGCGTCAAGGGCTTCGTACTGATGACCGATGCGGCGCATATGCCGCAGGCAAAAATTCCGAACCTGTTGTGCTACGAAGATCTGCTTGCCGACGAAGCGGACGATTTTGCCTGGCCGCAGTTCGATGACAACACGCCTTCCGGCCTCTGCTACACCTCGGGTACGACCGGCAACCCCAAGGGCGTGCTGTATACGCACCGCTCGACGCTGTATCACACCTATGCGGCGATGACCCCGGAAGCGTTCGGCCTCAACTCGCAGGACACGGTGCTGCCGGTGGTGCCGATGTTCCACGTCAACGCCTGGGGTACGCCGTTCATTTGCCCGGCAGCGGGCTGCAAGCTGGTATTCCCAGGCGCGATGCTGGACGGCGCCAGTCTCTATCAACTGTTCGAGCAGGAAGGCGTTACCCTGAGCGCCGGGGTTCCCACCGTGTGGATGGGGCTGCTCAATTACCTGAAAACCCACCAGCTCAAGTTCAGCACCTTTCGCGAAACCGTGATTGGCGGTTCGGCCTGCCCGCCGGCGATGATCGAGAGTTTCGAGAAAGATTTTGGCGTCACCGTGATCCACGCCTGGGGCATGAGCGAACTCTCGCCGCTGGGCACCATGAATCGACTGCGCGGCAAACATCTGAAGCTTGGTGCCGCAGAGCAATTCGCCATCAAGGTAAAACAGGGTTCACCGATTTTCGGTATCGAGCTTGAAATCGTCGACGATGCCGGCAAACCGCTGCCGCACGATGGCAAGGCCTTCGGTGATTTGCTGGCGCGCGGGCCGTGGGTACTGGAACGCTATTTCAAGGAAGAGCACTCGGCGCTGCGCGATGGCTGGTTTGCCACCGGCGATGTGGCCACCATCGACGCCGACGGCTATATCCAGATTACCGATCGATCCAAGGACGTGATCAAGTCAGGCGGCGAATGGATCAGCTCGATCGAACTGGAAAACATCGCCGTCGCCCATCCGGCCGTGCAGGAGGCGGCCGTGATCGGCGTTGCCCATCCGAAATGGGATGAACGACCGTTGTTGGTGGTGGTGCTGAAAAAGGACGCCAAGGCCACGCGCGAAGAACTGCTGGCGTTTTACGACGGCAAGATCGCCAAATGGATGAAGCCTGATGATGTGGCTTTCATTGACCAGCTACCGCATACCGCGACTGGAAAATTGCTCAAGACAAAATTGCGTGAAGAGTTTCGCCATTACAAATTGCCAGCGAAGGACTGAGGTGACTGGGTCCCAGCCTCTGACCAACGGAAATCCCTGTGGGGCGCTGGGACGACGGGTATTTGAGCTTTCGAAAAATCCCGGTCAATGAACCAAGGGTTGAGCAATGGAATCAGGCGTGGATCGAAGGCGCCACGTTCTTGGCGCCCTCACCCAGCTTGATTGCCGCCGCATCGCGCAGTTCCGGCGGCGTCTCGACCACCACCGGCGGATTCAGGCTGCGCCACAAACCCTGCGGGTACATGCCGCGCTTCAGCAACTGCCCGGCTACCATCAGCACGATCCTCGCAATGTCGTAGACCGGACGGAAATGGCTGGGGCGCGCCTGCTTGGGATAGATGCCGGGAATCAGCACGGCGACACTGCGCACGCCCCGGGTCGCGGCGACGATCAGGATTTCGCTCTCGAAGACGAAGCCTTGCCAGGAAACCTGGCGTTGTTTCAAATGCGCCAACAGCGAAGCCGGATAGACACGGAAACCCGACTGCGTATCGGCGATCGGGTAACCGGCCGCCCACGATATCCAGAAGCGCGCAAACTGGTTGGCGTAGTAGCGCGGCGCCGGAAAATTTTTCTTGTCATGCAGGCGCGCGCCGATGACGATACTGTCGGGAAACTGCACTGCGGCATTGAGCAGCCGTCCAATGTCATCCGGACGATGCTGTCCGTCCCCGTCCAGCGTCACCACACAGTGCGCACCCTGTGCCAGCGCGTAATCGAAGCCTTTCCACAGGCTCGCCGCCTTGCCGATATTGCGTTCATTGCGCAGCAGCGTAATCGGCAGGCCCTGCAGTTCGGCAGCGGTCGAATCGCTCGAGCCATCATCGACCACCAACACGTTCGGCACCACCAGCAATGCACGTTCAACGAGCGCGCGGATCGTCCCGGCCTCGTTAAAGGCAGGAATCAGCACAAACACATTTTTTACAGGATCAGGCATAGGTGTCACTCTGCGTTCCGATTGCAAACGGCCATAAATTTTTCCGGCGGCATCGTGATTTTTGCCCGGCAGCCAGCATTCCGCTGCCGAAAAATTCTGCCCGAAGCGGCGCAATCACATTCTCGCATAACGACGAGCCGCCGATCTGCGCTGGCACGCTCAGAGCCCATCGCCCATGCTCCTTGCTGCGGAAGCCGTCTTGTCAGCAGTATTCCCGCGCATCAACCAGCTGAGCAGCGGCGACGTCATCAATGTGGTGATCAGCGCCGTCACAAACAACACCGTGAACATTTCATGTCCGATCACACCGGCGTCCAGTCCTACCTTCAGGAACACCAGCTCGACGACACCGCGGGTATTCATCAACGCGCCGACCATCAGCGAGGAACGCCAGGGCAGGCGTGCGAACCTCGCGCCCAGCGTACCCGCGACGATCTTGCCGGCAATCGCCGCACCGAGGATCAGCAACAGAATGGCGATGCCGGTCCCGGCAAAGGCGCGGCTGGTGGTATTCAAGCCCGCGTAGGCAAAGAAGCAGGGCATCAGCACCAGCAATACCAGCGGTTCCAGACGCCGCTGCAGCGCCTCACGCAAATGGTCGTCTCGCGGCAGGCACAGCCCGAAGATGAAAGCGCCAAATGCGGCGTGCACCTGCAGGCGTTCGGTTAGCCAGGCACATAGCAGCGCGCCCATCAACAGCATCGCCGTAGTGCTCAGTGGCGCCGGCGCAGCGCGGCCCTGAAGCGCACCGGCAAGCCAGGGACGCAGCACGCCAAACAGGAACGCGCAAAGCAACACCAGCAGCGCGGCGTTGATCGCGGACTGCCACCCGCTGGTGGCGGTGGTACTGACGGAGAGCACCACTGCCAGCATCAGCCAGGCGATAACATCGCCGATCGCTGCCGCAGACAGCGCAAGTTGGCCCGGCGCCGTATTCACCAGATTGCGCTCCGTGAGAATGCGCGCCAACACCGGCAAGGCCGTGACCGACAGCGCGGTACCGATGAATAGCGCAAACGGCCAGAACGCCACGCCGGCCGGCGCCATGCCGGGGTAAAGCAGCGGGGCCAGTGCCAGCCCTGCCAACATCGGTAGCAGCAGGCTTAAGCCGGCGAGCTGCGCCGCATCACGCCATTGCCGGCCGGCCACACGCCCGGCCGCTTGCGCAGTCAGGTGCTCAGCTACGCGCAGCTCCGCCCCCATCAGAAACATGAAGAGAACCAGGCCAAGCTGGCCGAGGCCGTTGATCTCACGCAGTCCGTCAGGCGCAAACAACTGCTGATGCCAGTCAGGCATCAGCCAGCCGAACACGATGGGCCCCAGCACGAATCCGGCCGCCATTTCGCCAATCACCGGCGGCTGACCGAAGCGGCGCAGGATGATGGCCAGTCCCCGCGCCGTCAGCAGGATGATCAATATTTGCAGGATCATTTAACGCCAGTCCGTTGGCAATGCATTCGCAGGTCTACCATTGCATCCACCGCCACCACCACGGCACCATGCCGGCGCGCCGGCTCACCTCACTGGCGCGTGCCAACGAGGCACGTTCAAGCGTGCTCGCCTCGTCATAGAATGGCCGCGCCGCCAGCGTCAGTCCCGCCGCCTGCGCCTTGTCAACGATCATCTGCAAATATTCCTGCATATGCACGGCGGTGTAATCGTTGGTGTCATGGAAGGTGACCACGATCGGCATCACCCCGTCCACAACCGGTATCTCGTTGCGCTCGATACGGTCCCGCACACGCCACATTTCATTGGCCATATGGATAAAGCGGCGCGGGCTCGCCTTGAAGCCCCAGTCCTTGCCGTCGTTGGCGCTGATGTCGGTCAGCAGCACCGACAGGCCATGGCGCGCATACGCCGCCAGCGTGCGCGCATCGTAAGCCCAGTACGGCGGGCGCACCAGGGTGATCGCCCGGCCGCTGACCGGTTTGAGATCGGCGACGCCATCGCGCAGCGATTTCTCCAACTCCGCGTCATTCAAATTGCGATGGCTGCGATGTCCCCATGGCGAACCGTCGTGCAGGGCAATGACATGGCCCTCGGCATGCTCGCGCACAATCAGTGCGCGCCCGCGCCGGGTGGCGCCACCGTCACCGCTGCGCGTCTGCAGTAAAAAAACCGCCTTGATGCCTTTCTGGGTCGGATTGTCGGCGAGCGCATCAAGAATTATTTCGGTCGGATTATTTTTCGCGCGACCATTCGGCCCGTCATCAAAGGTGAGCAGGAAGCGCACCGGCGCCGGCTGCACGGCGAGGGGGGATGCAGGTGCACGATCGCCGATCGCAACGCAGGCAGAGAAGCAAGCCAGGGTCAACGTGAACGCGGCGGCGCGAAGCGGCTTGAAGCCATTTTTCAAGCCGGCGGGAAGAACATGTTTATTCACTCGGCCTTGCCATTCGTTGCGGTGGTGACACGCTGCGGCGATTGGGAAAATATCCACGCCACAGCGATCCCCGCGCTGATATTGTTGCGGCGTTCGGCCAGCGGGCTGTCCGCGAATACCGCTTGGCTAAGGTCGTCGTACTTGATGAATCCGCCGATCCATAATTTATCGAAACGTTTCGAGGCGGCGGCCACCAGCTGCAGACCCGAATAGCCGCCGCGCGCGCGGTACGCCGGGCGTGCTGCGGTCGCATAGGCAGGATCGACGCCGTAAAAATATTGGTGATAGCGTCGATCGGCAAACAAGGGGCCGGCGGCGAGACCGAGTTGCCAGCCGCCCGCCATCGTCACATCCAGATTCAACTGCGGCTGGCTCAGCACGCCGGCGTTTTGCACGTGGTGGAAATCACTGGCAATCACCGCACGCACCGGCAGCTTGAGCGTCAGCCGAGTGCGTTGCGGCGTCGACATCAGCAATATATTCAGCGAGGGACCCAGCTCAAGCGTCGGATCGAGATCGGGCATGCCCTGGCGCACCGGATTATCGCGGCTGCGAACCGGCACCGTGCCGTTAGCCGACAGCTCAAGCTCGACACGCTCGGTCTTGAACAGCAGTCCGCGCATTTTGTCGCGGTCTACCTGCAGGAATTCGCCGCGATAAATGAAGTACGGCAACGGCAGTAGATAGCTGCGCTGCTTGTCCGAACCGCGATAGTCGGCGAAGCTGATCACCGCCGCGCCGGCACCCAATTCCCATAGCGGTTTGTCCTGTGCTGCCGTCAGCAGCGGCAACAGCATCAACGCCAGAACCAGCCCACGCGCGGCCATCGTTGTCACCGTTTTTGATTTTACGCAATGTCGAGCGCACGACAAGGCCCGCGCCCTCATAGGCCCTCGGTCGCCGTCCGGATATCGCGCCGATGCTGGCGCCACGCGCGAAACGCGGTCGGCAGCGTGCCCAGAAAATTGAAGTAGTAAATCACCCTGAACAGATACAGGCGCGGTGTGATCGGACCGGCGCGGAACACATCACCGGCCAGCAACGAGACCACCGCCGATTGCACCCCCCACACATTTCGCGGCGCCATGAACAGCTTGCGGATCACCGGCGAGGTCATGCGATAGATAAGCCAGGAAAATGTCTTCACGCCACGGCGTATGGTGCGATCGAATTCACGATACAGCTGCGGCGCGCGTGCCGGATCGGTCAGCACCGCATCGACCACCTCCGCACCCAGGGTAGCGCTGTTCATGGCCAGGTACACGCCGCTGGAAAACACCGGGTCGATGAACGCCCAGGCATCCCCGACCATCAGGTAGCCCTCCCCGCTCATGCGTTTGGATTGATAGGAATAATTGCCGGTGGCGGTGACCGGTGCGGTCAGTTCGGCATCGGCCAGGCGGCTCGAAATTTCCGGCGAGAGCGCAATGGTCTGCATGAAAAAAGTGGTCGGGTCGGTGGTGCGCGAGTTCAGATAGGCGGGCCAGCACACCGCACCGACGCTGGTGGCGCCGTCCTTCAGCGGTATGAACCAGAACCAGCCGTGTTCAAACCAGACGATGGTGATATTGCCCTCGGCACTGCCGCTATTGCGCCGCGCATTGCGAAAGTGCCCGAAGATGGCCGCGCTGGCGTGCTTTTTGTTTTTCTGCTTGATGCCGAATCGATTGGACAGAAAGGTGTCACGCCCCGAGGCATCAACCAGAAACCGGGTGCGCCAGATTTGTGTGCTGCCGTCATCAAGCTGCAGGTTGACGACGGTGTCTTCATTGCGCGCGAAATTGCCGAACGCAACCGAGCTCACGCGCGCGCCTTCGAACACGCGCGCGCCCTTGTCGGCCGCATTGCGCAACAGCATATGGTCGAACTCCGAGCGGCGCACCTGAAACGCGTGCGGCCAGCGCTTGTCGAACGCCTCGGCAAACGCAAAGCGAACGGTCTTGTTGTGGGTATGCGACTCGAACTCGGCGGCGTCCTTGCGAATGCCGATCTCGTTCAACTCATCCCATACCCCGAGGTTTTGCAGGATCGGCATATTCAGCGGCAGCAACGATTCGCCGATGTGAAAACGCGGATGGTGCTCCTTGTCGACTGCCACCACATCACGGCCCTTTTGCGCCAGCAGCGCACTGATGGTCGATCCGGCCGGGCCGCAGCCGATGACGAAAACTTCGCAGCGGCGTTCAGCCTCGGCGGTGCTGTTGATCGCTAGTCTGGGCATGATTAACGCGTTCCTGGTTGCGGCGGTTTGCATCGTTCACGGCGAAGTGCCGCTGAATCGAAAACAATTCGCCGTTCTTGCTCATATCG
>JANMXS010000306.1:0-9082 GCA_031394335.1 Burkholderiales bacterium | reverse complement strand
CATAACGTCGGACCAATTCGCCGGTCATCAGTCGTACTTCAGTTTTATTACCAGGGGCAATGGCATGTTGAGTTCGAAAAATGGATTTGCGCGCGCGCAGCGTGGCGTATTGATGGCGTGTGTGCTGGCGATGTGCAGCATGTTTGGCGCGGCGGCCTGGGGGCAGGATGTGGCCAGGACCGCCCCCGCCAAGCGCGTCGCCAAGGTTGTCCCTGTCGGTCCCTTGAAGGCGCCTGCCACCAGCGTCACCATCGACAAGGTCACCAGCGTCGAAGGCATTACCGAGTATCGGCTGTCGAACGGCTTGCGTGTGCTGCTGTTCCCGGACCAGTCGAAACCCACCATTACCGTCAATGTGACCTACCTGGTCGGCTCGCGTCAGGAGAACTACGGCGAAACCGGCATGGCGCACCTGCTTGAGCATCTGTTGTTCAAGGGGACGCCCCGATTTCCCAAAATAGATCTGGGCTTTAACGAGCGCGGCATGCGCTCCAACGGCTCGACCTGGCTGGACCGCACCAACTATTTCGAGTTGTTCCAGGCCTCCGGCGACAATCTGAAATGGGCGCTGGAGATGGAAGCGGACCGCATGGTCCATTCAAACATCGCCAAAAAAGACCTCGATTCGGAAATGACCGTGGTGCGCAACGAATACGAGAGCGGCGAAAATGCACCGTTCAGCGTGATGCTGAAGCGCATGCAAAGCGTCGCCTTTGACTGGCACAACTATGGTCATTCGACCATCGGTAACCGGTCCGACATTGAAAACGTCAAAATCGAAAACCTGCAGGCGTTTTACCGTACTTACTACCAGCCCGATAACGCGGTGCTGCTGGTTGCCGGCAAGTTCGACGAGGCGCAGGCCCTGGCATGGATCAAAAATTATTTTGGCGCGATTGCCAAGCCCACCCGCGTGTTGCCGAAATTCTGGACGGTCGAGCCCGCCCAGGACGGCGAGCGCTCGTTCTACGTGCGCCGCAAGGGCGATATCCAGATGGTGGCGCTCGGCTACAAAGTGCCTTCAGGACTGCATGCCGACAGCACCCCGCTGGGCTTTGCCAACTCGGTATTGACCAATACGCCCTCGGGCAGGCTGCATAAGGCCCTGGTCGAAACCGGCAAGGCAGCGCAGGTGTTCGGGTTCCCGCTGGAGGGGGTCGACAGCGGCCTGCATATCGTCGGCGCAGTCGTCAAAAAGGGCGAGCCGCTGGAGCCGATACGCGACGAGATTGCGCGCATCGTTGAAGATTTCTACAAGAATCCGCCCAGCCCGGAGGAAATGGAACGGGTGCGCGCGGCCTCAGCCAAGTCTTATGAAGAGGCCCTGAACAACCATGAAAACATCGGCGTGCAGATGTCGGAGTACATTGCGCTGGGTGACTGGCGTCTGTTTTTCTACAGCCGTGACAGCGAAGCTGCGGTGAAGCCGGAGCAAGTAACCAAAGCGGCGCAGAATTATTATCGCCGCGACAATCGCGTGGTCGGCTTCTTCGTTCCGGAAGACGCGCCGCAGCGGGCTGAAATTGCCGCGCCGCCGACAGTTGCCGAGGTGCTGAAGGATTTCAAGCCAAAAGCGGCCGGCGCGCAGGCCGAGGCATTTGACCCATCCAATATCAATATCGACAAGCGCACCCGGCGCCTGGAAATCGGCGGCCTGAAAGTCGCGCTGCTGCAGAAAAAGAATCGCGGTGAGACGGTCAACCTGAATTTGCGTTTCCACACTGGCGACGAAAAGACGCTGTTTGGAAAAAGTGCCGCGCAGGGCTTCGCCGCCACCATGCTGTCGCGTGGTTCCAGCAAAATGACGCGCACGCAAATTGCCGATGAATTCGACAAGCTGAAGGTGTCCGGCGGGGTCAACGGCTTGTCGGCCAGCATGCAGACAACCAGGCCGAATCTGGTGGCGGCAATCCGTCTGGCAGCGCAAGTGATGCGTGAGCCGGCCTTTCCGGAAGCCGAGTTCGAGCAATTGCGCAAACAATCCATTACTGCGCTCGAAGCGCAGCGCAGCGACCCGAATGCGCTGGGTCGCATTGCCATGGCCAAGCATTTCAATGCTTATCCCAAAGGCGATCCGCGCTACGCCGCCGATATTGATGAATCGATTGCCGACATCAAGGCCGTGACCCTGGCCGAGGTGAAGAAGTTCCATCAGGATTTCTATGGCGCCAATCGCGGGGAACTCGCCATTGTCGGCGACTTCGACGAAGCGGAGGTATTGAAAGCCGTCACCGACGCTTTCGCCGGCTGGCAGACCGCGATGCCGTACAAGCGCCTTGACGGTGTCTATCGCGAGGTGGCGCCAGCCAACAAGGCGATCGAGACACCCGACAAGGAAAACGCCTACTTCAGCGCGCGCATCAACATCAATATGAATGAGGACGATGCCGACTACCCGGCGCTGGTGATGATGAACTACATGATGGGCGGTGGCGCCGGACTTAACTCGCGCCTGGCCGAACGCATCCGGCAAAAGGAGGGCCTCAGTTACGGTGTCGGCTCCGGACTCAACATCAGCACCATCGACCGGGATGGATCATGGTCGGTAGGGGCGATTGCCGCGCCGCAAAACGTGGCCAAGGTAGAGGCCGCGTTCAGGGATGAAGTGGCAAAGGCACTCAAGGATGGCTTCACCGATAAAGAGCTGGCCACCGCCAAATCCGGCTTCCTGCAACAGCGCCTGCAAGCGCGTGCGCAGGACGCGTCGGTCGCCAGCCGCTGGCTGAGCTATCTGTACTATGGACAAACGTTTGCACGTAGCCAGGCGTTCGAAGACCAGGTGATGGCGCTGAAACCGGAAGATGTGGTGGCGGCGATGCGCAGGCATATCGACCTGGCGAAAATCACTATTGTAAAAGCGGGCGATTTTGCCAAGGCCGCGAAGATCGCTGGTGCCTTGCCGGCAAGCTCACAGGCGAAGTAGCGCGCCAATTTTCATTGCTGGTTTTTTTGCGAACGGCCCGCGGCGCACTGCTGCGGGCCGTTTTTTTCATCGTGCCGCAATGGTCCCGACTGGCGGCCCTTGCCAGCAGCGGATGTCAGGTGGCAAGGCTAGCCAGAACTTATTGATTTATTGATGTTTTTGCTTCATAATCGCGGGCTTGCTGTGGGTTTCGCCGGTTGGCGGCGCCTTGCGGCAAGGAAAATCAGACCCCCTTGCTTTACTGCGGTGCGCGTCGCGGAAAGCTCAATCGGCACATAAGTGCCTAATCCACAAGGAGAATTCATGCGCCATTACGAGATTGTTTTTATCGTGCATCCCGATCAGAGCGAGCAAGTGCCCGCCATGATCGATCGCTACAAGGCCACGATCGCCCAGGGTGCTGGCAAAGTCCATCGCATCGAAGACTGGGGCCGTCGCCAGATGACCTATCCCATCCAGAAGGTGTTCAAGGCGCATTACGTGCTGATGAACATTGAAGTGGCCCAAACCACCCTGGACGAACTTGAGCATGCCTTCAAGTTCAACGATGCGGTATTGCGTCACCTGATTGTCAAGGCCGACGCCGCCGAAACCGGCCCATCACCGATGATGAAGGAAGAAAAATCCAGATCGGTTGACCTGAAAGACGACGTAAAGGAAGCAAGATCGGCCTAACGTTGGTTAGCTGAAGATTGGCTGCCGTCATTCAAAACCATGGCAACCAATACCGTCGTTCTTGAAGGAATCGTCATATTGCGCGATGCGCTCCGGGCAACACCGGGCGGCACCGCGGTACTGAACCTGACACTGAAGCATGAATCGCAGCAACGGGAAGGCACGCAGGACGTCACCGTTGAAATCGAGATGAATGCCGTGGCGTTTGGTGAAGTGGCTGAGGCGCTGAATGCGCTGACGCTCGATGAGACCATTTCCGTCAAAGGCTTTCTGAGCCGCAAGAACCGCTTCAGCCCCACACCGATATTGCACATTACCCAATTCAAAAATGTTAAGTGAGAGGTAGATCATGCCCCGTCCATCACCCCGCGGTAAGAAATTCGACAAGAACAAAAAAGATACGCGCAACCCCAATCGCGGCTTATTCCGTCGCAAGAAATTCTGCCGCTTCACCGCAGAAAAAGTTAAGCAAATCGATTACAAGGACATCGGCGTCCTGAAAGATTTCATCAACGAAAACGGCAAGATCATTCCGGCACGTATTACCGGTACCAAAGCCAAATATCAACGCCAGCTGGATGTGGCGATCAAGCGCGCGCGTTTCCTTGCGCTGATCCACTACACCGATCTGCATTGATCCGAGATCGGACAGGAGAAAAACATGCAAATTATTTTGATGGAAAAAGTGGTCAACCTCGGCCAGCTTGGCGATGTGGTCAAGGTCAAAGACGGCTTCGCGCGCAACTTCCTGATCCCGCAAGGCAAGGCCAAGCGGGCCACGGATGCGAACAAGGCTGAATTCGAAGCCCGTCGCGCCGAGCTCGAGAAAAAAGCCAACGAAATCCTGGTCGCCGCGCAAGCGCGTGCCGAGAAGCTCGAAGGCTATCTGGTGCAAGTGACGCAAAAAGCCGGTGTGGACGGTCGTCTGTTCGGCTCCGTCACCAATACCGACATTGCCGAAGCGCTCACCAAGCAGGGTTTCGACGTGAAAAAAGGCGAAGTGGTTATGCCTAATGGTCCGCTGAAAGTCATCGGCGATTCGCAGCTGACGTTGAGCCTGCACACCGACGTCAAAGTGACCATCACCGTCTCGGTACTGGGCGAACACGGCTAAGTATCTCTGGCAGTGGCAAGTCAGCAAAGGGCTGCTTCGGCGGCCCTTTGTTATTCAGGGCTTATCCACAGCTTTCGCGCCGCATTTGCACAGACCTGTGCATTGTTTGTGGATAATTCCGGGCGCACAATCGCCAACTTCCATTCATCTATAAAATAACAGCCTATGGTCGCCAATCCCAATGCTTTCCCCGTCGCGGTGCCGATGTATGCATCCGACAACGCCGTTGCCGCGCTCAAGCTGCCGCCGCATTCGATCGAGGCCGAGCAATCTGTGCTGGGCGGGCTGCTGCTCAACAACGAAGCCTGGGACCGCATCGGCGATATTGTCGCCGAAGCCGATTTCTATCGCGATGATCACCGTCGCATCTATCAGGCCATTTCCAAGCTGATTGCCGACAACAAACCGGCCGATGTGCTGACCGCCGCAGAAGCGCTGCAAATGAATGGCGAGCTGCAGAGCATCGGTGGTATTTCGTATTTGCACAGCCTCGCCGAAGGCACCCCATCAGCCGCCAATATTCGCCTTTACGCCGAGATCGTGCGCGAGCGCGCGATCATGCGGCGCCTCGCCCGCGTCGGTGAAGAAATTGCCGATGACGCCTACACCCCGAATGGCCGCGAAGCACGACAGCTGCTGGATGAAGCCGAGAAAAAAGTTTTCGATATCGCCGAAATGGGCCGCAAGGGCGGGCAGGGCTTCGCTTCCATGTCCACCCTGTTGTCCGAGGTGATGACGCGGCTCGATGACCTCTCCAAAAACCCCTCGGCCGTCACCGGCAAGGCCACCGGCTTTGTCGATCTTGACGAGCAGACCTCGGGCATGCAGGACGGCGATCTGATCATCGTTGCCGGTCGCCCATCGATGGGCAAGACCGCGTTCGCGCTGAACCTGGCCGAACACGTGGCGCTGGGGCTGGGTTTACCCGTGCTGATCTACTCGATGGAGATGGGCGGCACGCAGATCGCCGGCCGCTTGCTCAGTTCCGTCTCCAAAGTCGATCAGCAGCGCCTGCGTACCGGTCGCCTGGAAGCGCGCGACTGGGACCGCCTCAATCAGGCCATGGTCAAGCTCAACGACGCGCCGATCCACGTCGATGAAACGCCGGCGCTGAATGCGCTGGAGCTTCGCGCCCGCGCGCGCCGCATGTGGCGGCAGTACATGGGCCTCGGCCTGATCGTGGTCGATTATCTGCAACTGATGTCCTCCGCGGGTAGCGCCAGCGAGAATCGCGCCACCGAAATTTCGGAAATCTCGCGTTCGCTGAAGGCGTTGGCCAAGGAATTGAAAGTGCCGGTGGTGGCGCTCTCGCAGTTGAACCGCTCGCTGGAACAACGCCCCAATAAGCGTCCGATCATGAGCGATTTGCGCGAATCGGGCGCTATCGAGCAGGACGCGGATTTGATCCTGTTCATCTACCGCGACGAAGTCTACAACCCGGAGTCCGCCGACAAGGGTACCGCCGAAATCATCATCGGCAAGCAGCGTAACGGCCCGATCGGCACCGTGCGTTTGACTTTCATGGGCCAGAACACCAAGTTCGAAAATTTCGCTTCGGGATCGAAAGGCTACTAGGCGGCGACGATTGCACGGAGGTTCGTGCCGACGCCGTCATCGAGTTCGCAGCCTGCCTGCAGCCTATGACAGAATGACCCCATGACCCGTCCGATCCGCGCTGAAATCTCCGTCTCCGCACTCCGCCACAACTATGCGCTGGCGAAAGCCAAGGCGCCCAAATCGCAGGTGTTCGCCGTGGTCAAGGCCAATGCCTACGGCCACGGTATCGAACGCGTGGCGCGCGCGCTGCACGATGCCGATGCCTTCGCCACCCTCGAACTCGACAGCGCGCTGGCCTTGCGCAAACGCGGCATCACCCAACCGATCCTGATGCTGGAAGGATTTTTCGGTGTCGACGAGCTGCCCATCTATGCCCAGCAGCGGCTCACGCCCGTGGTGCGCGATCTCGAGCAAATCAAGGCGCTGGCCGATGCCGATCTCGATCGGCCGCTGGATATTTTTCTCAAGTTCAACACTGGCATGAACCGCCTGGGCTTGAAGGGCCCGATGTCCGGCTTCGCGGTGAATACCGCCGCCAGCCATCGCAATATCGGCGCGGTCACGCTGATGACCCACTTCGCCACCGCCGACGGCAAGGCCGGGGTCACCGAGCAGATGCGGCGCTTTGCCGAGATCGTGCGCGCCGCCAAGGCGCCGTTCGCCAAAAAAGGCTTCACACAAAGCGTCGCCAATTCAGCGGCCCTACTGCGCTACCCGGAGACGCATCGCGACTGGGTGCGCCCTGGCATCATGCTCTACGGTTCCTCGCCGTTTGAAGACAAGACTGCTGCCGAGTTGGGTTTGAAACCGGTGATGGCGCTGCGCAGCGAAATCATCGCGGTGCAGACGCTTGAACCCGGCGAGATGGTCGGCTACGGCGGCCTCTACACCGCCAAAAAGCACATGCGCATTGGCGTTGTCGCCTGCGGCTATGCCGACGGCTACCCGCGCCACGCGCCCGGCGGTAACGCGGCCGGTACGCCGGTGATGGTCAGCGGCAAACTCACCCGCACCGTCGGCCGCGTGTCGATGGATATGTTGTGCGTCGATCTCTCCGAGCTGCCTCATGTGCATAACGGTGCGCCGGTCACGCTATGGGGCGAGGGACTGCCGATCGATGACGTGGCGCAGGCGGCGGGTACGGTAGGTTACGAGCTGATGTGCGCGTTGGCGCCGCGGGTGCCGGTGGTGGACGTGGATTGATGGCGCCAAAGCCATTGGGCCAGATACTCGCAAAATAATGGCATTTATCCATACCGACCAACGTCAATAATTTACTGTCATCCCGGCGAAGGCCGGGATCCAATTTTGGATCCACGGAGCACGACGATAGTGGGCCCCTGACTGAATGGCCCTAGGCTACCCCGTAAGGGCCGACAACCTCTCTTTATTGAGCACTGAGCAAAATGGCTAAAGCTAAAACCATCTATTCCTGTAGCGAATGCGGCGGCCAATCATTGAAGTGGCAGGGCCAGTGCGCGCACTGCAATGCCTGGAACACGCTGATTGAATCGGTCGCCGAGGCGACCACCGGCGGCAATCGCTTCTCCACGCTTGCCGGCGTCAATGCCGAGCGCGGCCATGTGCTCAACCTGAGCAAGGTCAAAGGTGAAGACATCCCGCGACTTGCCACCGGCATTGGTGAATTCGATCGCGTGCTCGGCGGTGGCTTGGTCAGCGGCGGGGTGGTGCTGATCGGCGGCGATCCCGGCATCGGCAAATCGACCATGCTGCTGCAGGCGCTGTGCGCGATTTCGGCATCATCGAGCGTGCTGTACGTGAGCGGTGAAGAATCGCCGCAGCAAATTGCAATGCGAGCCAACCGGCTTGCGCTGGCGACGCACGACGTCAAACTGCTGGCCGAAATCGAACTGGAAAAAATCCAGGCCACCCTCGCCGCCGAAAAACCGCAAGTCGCGGTGATCGATTCCATCCAGACTGTCTATTCCGCCGCGCTCACCTCGGCGCCGGGCTCGGTGGCGCAGGTGCGCGAGTGCGCCGCGCATCTGACGCGCTTCGCCAAATCCACCGGCACCACCATCATCCTCGTCGGCCATGTGACCAAAGAGGGCGCACTCGCCGGGCCGCGTGTACTGGAGCATATGGTCGATACCGTGCTCTATTTCGAAGGCGATACCCATTCCTCATTCCGCCTGATCCGCGCGGTCAAAAACCGCTTCGGTGCGGTGAACGAAATCGGCGTGTTCGCCATGACCGAAAAGGGCCTGCGCGAAGTCACCAACCCCTCGGCCATGTTCCTCTCGCAGCACAGCAATAATGTGCCCGGCAGCTGCGTGATGGTCACCCAGGAAGGTACGCGCCCGCTGCTGGTGGAAATCCAGGCGCTGGTCGATGAAGCGCATATGAATCCCAAACGCCTCTCGGTTGGCCTCGAGCAGAACCGCCTCGCCATGCTGCTGGCGGTGCTGCATCGCCACGCCGGCATCGCCTGCTTCGACCAGGACGTGTTCATCAACGCCGTCGGCGGCGTAAAAATAGACGAACCCGGCGCCGATCTCGCCGTGCTGCTGGCCATCGTCTCCAGCCTCAAGAACAAGGCCCTGCCGGCCAAGCATGTGGTGTTCGGCGAGGTCGGGCTGGCTGGTGAAGTGCGACCGGTGCAACGCGGGCAGGAGCGCCTGCGCGAGGCCGCCAAACTGGGGTTCACGCATGCCATCATTCCGAAGGCCAACAAGCCGAAGCAGAAGATCGAGGGGCTGGAGATTGTGGTGGTGGAACGAGTGGAGCAGGCGGTGGAGTATTGCAGAGGATAGCGATGATATTGAATAAAACTGTTTTAATCCTAGGGGCTG
>JANMXS010000305.1:0-8442 GCA_031394335.1 Burkholderiales bacterium | reverse complement strand
CTGCGTGCCGGCGATGTACAGCGCACTGAAAATTCGCGCTTCGTCGTCATCCGGATAGCGGGCGGCCAACTCTTCAAATGCCTTGGCGCGCGCCTCCTGGCGCGAACGTTCCGAACGGGTCGAAAAATCCTGGTAGTAGGTGGCGACGGCCTCGATATAGTCGCGCTCGCGCTGAGTCCTGGGGCTGACACGGCGTCCTTGTTCGATTGCGGCCTGCGCCTCTGCCGCACCTTTTGGGGATGCTCCTTGGCCGACGAGTGGATTCGACATCAGGATGGCGGCGATGCCCCAGTTCGCGATCGCGCATGAAGGGTCCTGCACCAGCACGTCACGAAAAGTCTTCTCCGCCGCGCTGTACCAAAACGAGTGCAGCATCGCCACACCGGTTTCAAACAGTGGCTGCACCTTGGGATCGCACGAGGTCGCAAACTTGACCCTGCCGAGCTGATCTTTGCCTTCATCTTCGTGCGACTGCGCTGCGCCGGATATCAGTAACAGTGCCGTGGATACCGCAGCGAACAGTTTGCGTGGTTTCATGTCGTGCTCCTGTGTGATTGTAGTGACCGCATTCTCGAATGGTGAGCACCATTGGGTGGTGTGAGAGTCTGCGCCGGATATTGCAGGCATGTCAATTGCTCTGACCGGAAGTGGTTACCGGAAGACAAAAGCAAACGTATCGTACGTATTTGGGCGCTGGTAAATAGGAGCAGACAACCGTTTAGCCACTCAATCCCCCACACCATTTATTCTCTTCTAGTGGAGAACGCCACCGCCTCCGGGAGAGGCGGGCACGGGCGCAGCGTTGCTTTCTATTTTGGAAGCAATGCATGTTGAAGCATGTTGCTGAGCATGATGGCCCGCGAGTGGAGAGGAATAATAAAAGTAATAAAAGGGGCCGTGTTCGATATATTTAAGAAGAGCATCTCTCTTGACCGCATGTATCCAAGTGGCTACAATTAGCCATGTACATGGTTCGTCAAACTGAAGAGTTTGTCGCCTGGCTTGATGATCTCAAGGACAAGCGCGCTCAGGTTCGCATCGCTGCCCGGCTGCGACAGGTTGAAGCGGGAAACCTCGGTGACTGGCGGTCGATTGAAGGCGATGTCTCGGCGCTAAGAGTCGAATTTGGCCCCGGGTATCGGCTCTACTTTACGCGGCGCGGTCGCGTCATCATTGTGATGCTCAGCGCGGGCGACAAATAGTCCCAGAAGCGAGACGTCCGCCGTGCCCTGAAATTCGCAGCAGAACTCGGAGATGATCTATGACCAAAACGAAAGCACCACCGAAGCTCATCGCCTTTGATGCCGCGCGCTACCTGAACGACGATGAGGCGATCGCTGAATACATGACGGCAATTCTGGAAACCGAAGATTCTGACTTGCTGCTTCTCGCGCTAAGCGACGTGGCGCGTGCGAAGGGCATGGCGCAAGTGGCCAAGGATGCAGGTCTCGGACGCGAAAGTCTCTACAAGGCTCTCGCACCTGGCGCGAAACCGCGCTTCGAAACAATTGTGAAGGTTGCGCGAGCATTGGGCGTCAAGTTCACGGCGCAGCCGGCGTAAGTCATCTTGCGTCGCTCGTTCCGGCGAGCAAAATTGAACCCCGGACTGAATCCGGGCGACACCTTTCCTCAAGGCGCAACTTCTTCTCAAGCGCCAGCGCCAAAACACGCAGATCGCCATTCGGCGCGCTTTTCCAGACATTTTTGCCCCAAACACCTTGCCAGTGCTTGAGTTTAACTTTCTCGTCTAACCTCAATTCACCCCGTAAAAATGCCGCAGGATCATCCACTCACCCGACAGCTTCCCGGCCTGCCTGCGGAATTGCGTTTGATCGACGCATCAATCATCGCTGCGAACCCGGCGAGCGGCAGCGCATTGATTTTTGCGGCAACAATTCGCGAAACATGTTTAGATACATTGCCGATCGGCACTTTCAATCGTCATTTTGCGAGGTATCCACTTCACATCGATTTTTTGAATTTCCATTGCAAGGGAGAGAACAATGAAAACCCTGCTCACAATCATATTGACGTTCGCTGCCACAATAACAACAACGGCTGCCCAGTCAGAAGAGAAAAAGAGCGACGCCGTGATCGCGGTGCAAAACGCGATGGCCGAGTTGCGGGAAGTGCCGAACGACATGAAGCTTATCGACGATTCCAACAAGAAACTGGCGATATCCAATCAGGTCCAGGATGACACTAACAAAATGCTCAACAAGCAAGAGGCGAAAATTCGCAACGAGGACGCACCCACCCTGATGAACCGGGCCAAAAAATTCGACGAAAACGTTCAAAACGCGCTTAACCGCGGCTGCGGCGCGAATCAAACCACGGACCCCAATCTCGCCAAGTACTGCAACGACGAGAATGAAAAGGCGCGCATTGAACGCAATGCGATCCTCGCCGCGCAAACCGCCATGACCAAACAGCTGCAAATGATTGCCGATACGCGCAAGGCCGTCGCGGATACAACGCTTGCCAATGCGGCGCAGACGAAGAAAAACAACGCGGCTTTCAATGATTTACTGGCGAAAAAAATGGCGCTACAATCGGTCGCTATTACGCGCTCGATAGGCGTCGTCAAAAGCCGGGCCATTGCCAGCAAGGCGTGCAAGACTTTGTCGCCCCTTGAGAAGGCCAGCTGCTGCCTGTCGGTGGTATCGGACGGACGCGACCCCAAACAGTGCGACGTCGAGTTGCTGTTCAACCTGTTCGAAGGTGCGGGCGCGTTTCGAAGCACCGAAGTCAAGCCGGCAAACAAGACTAAATAGTCGCCTGGCCGGGCCACACCATCAACGCCAAGCAAGGAGGCCGGGATGAGCGGAGCAGTTGGTTCAACGTTTGGCGGCAGCGGATTGCTGGGGCTGGTCTGGATCGCGCTTTGGCTGGCGTTCGGCCCCGTGATGTTTCTGAGACTGCTTTTCAGTTCGCGGCGCTTTCAGGAGCGCAAGCGCAATATGTGGTGGGCTGCGGGGATCACCCTTGCCCCTTTTTTCTTCGGCATGCTTGGACGGCTGCTCGGCTGAGCGATTGAATGATGCAAGATGGTGCAGTTCAGGCCGCATTGGCAAAAAACGCAGATCGCCATTTGGCGCGGTGTTCAGAGCAAAACTGGCTGCGAAGGCGCGCCGAATGGCGTTCCACGATTTTTATTTTCCGCTTCCCGTGCGCATCGCTTGAAGCGTTTCGCGCGGCGCTGTACTCACAGCCTTCAACTTCTCAAAGCTCGACAATCGTCTTGAACCCGCCCCAGAACATGCGCTTGCCGTCGAAGGGCATGGTCTTCGGGTCCATCATCGATGCCAGGCGCGGATCCTTCATCACCTTGACGTTGACGCTGTCGCGATGTTTGCGCGATTTGTAGACGATCCACGAAAACACTACCGTTTCGTCGGGCTTGAGCTTGACGCTCTGCGGGAACGAGGTGACCTTGCCGGGCTTCACATCGTCGGCAACGCATTCGCGGTATTCCAGCGCGCCGTGCTCGCGCCACACCTTGCCTGCCTTGCGCGCCATGCGGCGGTAGGCATCGAGTTTCTTTTTGGGAACCGGCACAACAAATCCGTCAACGTAGTGGGCCATGGGATATCTCCTTCGACTGGGGCGGTTGAAATGACTTTTGGATCGGAGTCAAATTGTAGGCCGATTGAAAAATCATCGTAAAAAAAATATGACCTGCTTGGCATGCGTGGCGTATTTCCGCACGCGCCAAACTAAAACTCGCGAGACTAATCCATGCAAGCGTTGCAACACTCATCCCGACCGGCCTCCTGAAGCGTGCATAATTGCCACATGATAATCATTGACCACATCGACCATTTCGTCCTCACTGTCGCCAGCATCGACGCGACTTGCGAGTTCTATTCACGTGTGCTCGGCATGCAGAAGGTGCGCTTCGAATCGATGGGTACGGCGCGCGTCGCGCTCACTTTCGGCAGCCAGAAAATCAATCTGCATCAGGCCGATGCCGTACCCGATCCCAATGTGCTGAAGCCCACACCGGGCTCGGCGGACTTTTGCCTGATCACCGCCACGCCGATGCAAGACGTTCAGGCACATTTGCAGCGCGAAGGGGTGGCCGTGATTCTGGGGCCGGTGCCGCGCACCGGTGCTGTGGGCAAAATGATTTCGGTATATGTGCGCGATCCGGATTTGAATCTGGTGGAGATTGCGAACTACGTGCCGGCATAGCAAACTGCAGCATCTGCAAAGTTTTTAGCTCAACAAATGGCCCTGGTCCAATATATTTGGACACGGTATTTTTATCAGAGTAGCCCGAACAGCAACTCTTAAATATCCGACAGGGTTCCAGGGGGAAAAAATGGCCAAACTGAATGCGATAGTGGCGGTCCTGTTCACAAGCTTCATGCTCGCCACGCCAAGCGGCGCGGCTATAGCGCAGCCCAGTACCCAGCAGGTGAAGGAGAATCTCGCCAACACCGTGATCGACCGCGCGCGCTTCCTGATCAGCGTCAAAAAATTCGACGAGGCGCGACAAGTACTCGTCGATGTCCTGTTGGACAAGAGCCTGCCCGACGAAACGATTGGTCGTGCGTTATTACAAAAGGGCAACCTCGGCATGCATACCAGCGACTACAAAGGCGCCAAGCGCGAATATCAATCGGCGCTCGATCTGGCGGGGATCAGCGCCCAGCTAAGGCGCGCGGCAAAAGACGGCTTCGACATGGCCGAGAGCTTCGAGAAACTGCGCCAGAAATAGCAGGCTGATAGATAGAAGAAATATGCGACTGAAATTGCAGATCGCCATTTGGCGCGGCGTTTGAGGCAAAAATGCTCCAAACACCTCGCCAAATGGCGTTCTACACCGATTTCTGCTGGGCGCTGACATGAGTGTAGAAAAAAGCAGTGTGCAACTCGGCTGCCAAATGACATCTCACCCTTCACCCTGCCCCGCCATTTGCCGCAAGCACCTTACTAACCTCACCTGCAACCAGATTGCGCATCACCCTTTCGCCCAATGATGTCGGCTGATCGAGGCGCATGCGTTTCAGGCAGGGTTTCACCTGGTCCGGTATCGCGCCTGGCATCAGGGCCGCGATGATGGCAACGGCCTTGCCCGTGCGCGTTGAGGTGCGATCTTTCAGGCGTTTCAGCGCCTTGCCCAGCACAATTTCCTCGGTCGTAAAATCGGTGCCGAAGGGAAAATCCGCAAACAGCCCGTCGTTGCGAAAGTGCGCCAGTTGATCTTCAAGCGCCTGCGGCGTGTTATTGCGATGCGCGTCTGGGATGCGGTAGTCACGGCTGATCTTGCCGGCGGCTTTTGCGGTTGCCAGCAACTTGTCCTGGAAGCGTGAGTCGGCGATATTCAGCAGCGCGGCGATGATTTCGCTGTCGGTTTTGCCGCGCAAATCGGCGATGCCGTATTCGGTGATCACCATATCGCGCAGATGGCGCGGGATCGTCGTGTGGCCATAATTCCAGACGATGTTCGATCCCAGCTTGCCCTCATGCCTGCGGGTGCTGCGCACCGCGATGATCGAGCGCGCGCCGGGCAGCGCATGCGCCATGGCGACAAAATTGTATTGGCCGCCGACGCCGCTCACCACGCGCCCGTCTTCGAGCCCGTCGGAAACCGCCGCGCCGAGCAAGGTCACCATCATCGCGGTGTTGATGAAGCGCGCATCCTGGCGCTGCAGGATTTTCAGCTCGCTGTCTTCGCCATAGAGTTGATTGACGAATGTGACGCTGGTCATATTGAACAGGCGGCGCTCGCTGTCGGGCAGGTCGCGCAGCGCGGCATAGAACGCCTTCGGCCCCAGAAAAAAACCGCCGTGCAGCAGCACGCCGCCGCGCAACTGTGGCGCCAGGCAATGCCCCATGAGTTGTGCGCGGCTGAGCGGATCGGCGAGGTCGGCAAGGCAGCTTTTTCCATCCGGGCCGATCAGATGCTGATCGATAAATTTCACACCGTCGTGAAACAAGCCGGCCTTTTCCAGGGCTGCAAATTCGGTGGCGTTCAGACGCGGACCGATCCCGCATTCAAGCAGCCAATCGAGACATTGCGGGTTGATGGTTTCGCTGATGATGCCGTCATTGAGGCCGCGCTGAAGCGCCTCATGCGCGTAGACGCGACGCTTCAAAATGCCACTGCGATACAGGTCGATGAAACCATCGACGAACATTTCGCTGCAGGCGTAAAGGCCTTTTTCGAAAGGCGCAGACGCGCCGCCGACCTCGGCAATAAGCTTGGACCAATGGCGGGTTGCGCCGCAGGCCGCCAGCGCTTGCGTGTACGCGGTATTGTTCTGATGCCGCAACTGCAAGCTGTAAACAATGGCGTCACCCAGCTCGCCGATGCCGAGTTGCAGCGTGCCGCCATCTTTCACCAGGCTGCTGGCGCAGAGGCCGATCAAGTGATCGACGCCGCTGATCGACATATTGGGCGGGCAAAACAAATCATGTGCGCAGGCGGGATCTTCCAGCAGAAAATCAAAGCTGCCGGCGTCGACCTCGGCGTCACCGAGCATGAAGGGTAGCTGCTGGTTGATCGCCGCGATGGTGATGATGTCGCGGCCACCTGCGCGCAACGCGGCCAGATGCGGCAACAGATCGAGCGTGATATCCGGATTGCTGCTCAGGCTGAATTCGGTTTTTCCATCGACGACGCGCGCCGCCACCATCTGCGCGATGACATTGACATGCTTGAGTATTTCGCGCGACACATGGGTGTAGTTGGCGCTGAGATAATGCTGCTGGGCGGGCTCGCTGTTCAGATAGGCGCCGGGGTCTAGAAAAAATTCGATCACCTCGATATTGGCCGGCATGCAGTTTGCACGCAGGGCCGCCACATAATCCAGCTCGGGCGTGTTGCCGAACACGCGCGCAACAAAGGGCTCGAGAAAGCGCCGTTCAAGATCGCTTGACCAGGTCGGTTTGCGCAACGACAGCGCGGTATAGATTTTAAGTTTGAGCATCGGATCGGCGACAGCGCGCCGATAAAACCCGTTGACGAGGGGAACCGGCTTGCCGATACCCAGCGGAACCGCGATCACCACTTCCCGACCGACGCGTTCGAGCACGGCATCGACACAATGGCTGACGGAATCGATCCGACGCGGGGAAACGCTCATGGTTATTGAGTGGAAGAGTGAGCTCAGACAGGGGCAGTCTATCCTGAATAGCCGGGCCCTCTGATATGCAGGTGAGTCTCAGGTGGCGATGCTGTGAACGAGTCGCATGCATTAAACGAGGCAAGCAGGCTCCAAGTATGGCCAAGCCGCGACTGCCCAGCCTCAGTACTTGAGCCTCACACCACGAGCGGGCCCACCGGCTGCGGAATCACGATAAAGAAGTTGTCGAATTCCTCCTCGGCAATGACTAACTCGGCGGTATAGCCCAAGCCCTTGAGGATGGCCGGCACGGTATTGCTGTGCCCGACGATCAGCACGGCCTCGCCCTTGCCGTGTCCCTGTATTCTCGCAAGCAGTGTTTCGGTTTCCTTGGCGGGCACTGCCCTGGAAGAGATCCCGAGGCGCTTTACCGTCGGTGCTGCGCTCAGAATCGTGGCTGGTATTGCGTGGTGTAGACCGCACGCACGCCGGACGCGGCCAGCATTGTCGCCAGTCGTTGCGCACGGGCCTCGCCCTCGGCCGACAAGACGGTATCGGGCGTGTTGTCCAGCTTCTCGCCGTGGCGGACTACGAAAACGACTGGTTGCGCAACGACGTTCGCCGGTGCGGCGGCAAGCAGTGCAAGGCAGACGGCCAACAATAATGTGCGCATTTTTCCCTGACTTTCTGGTTGGAATCGGTTGTGGCTGTAACAGAAGATTGTGCCACCCGGCGCCCGAATGATATAGCCGGGACCGCTTGACAGCTTTCCGCGATCGATGCAATTTACCGTCTGGTTAAATACAAAATATGAACGTTAAACACGCCATGGCATCATCAGCCGACCCTGCGGGGCACCGGCGCGGCAACGTTTTTTGCAAGCCACAATGCCTGAACCCCAGCATTGGCGCGGTGTCCGGCGCATTTTTGTCCCGCGAGGCGCGCCAATGCTGGAGTTTATGAAAACGTTTCCAGCCTATTATCATGTCGATAATGCCTTTTATTGGCTTGAGCAATTATCCGTTAGCGCGTCCATTAACAACCATGCTTCCTTTCACTGGAGATAACTTGAATCTTGTCAAAATCCCCGTCTGCATCGCCGCCCTCGCCCTGCTCTCTGCCTGCTCTACCGAGCCAACATCATCCGCGCCTGCGACGACCACCATCGCCAGCAGCCCCGCCGAACAACTGGCGACGCTGGCCGAGCGCTATCTGGATGAAAATTTTGCGCTTAACCCCATCGCGGCAGCGCGGACCGGTGAGGAGCGCTACTACGGCATGTTCGTCAACACCCTGACACCCTCCTACCGCGAACGCGAGCGGGCCTTGCAGATTGACACGCTGGATGCACTGAAGAAAATCGATGCAC
>JANMXS010000304.1:0-4194 GCA_031394335.1 Burkholderiales bacterium | reverse complement strand
AAAAATATAAGCGCCAGACGCGCTGCCACCGACATGCTGCCAATGGCGCGATTATGGAATTTCGTCACCAACCCAAGCGGGAGATCCCATGCCCAAAATCATCGCCTTTCTCGCCGACGGCACCTGGAACGGTATCAACGTCGACAGCGACCAGGATGGCGTTCCTGAAGTCACCAATGTCCTCAAGTTGTTTCACAATCTGGCTGGCGATGACACCATCGAATCGTTCGCGCTGGCCGACGAGGGCGAGCGCATGGCGATGGATGCCAACCGCAACGTCCTGCAAATCGCCAAATATCTGCACGGTGTCGGCGACTCGGATAACCCGATCATCAAACTGCTGGGCGGGGCCTTCGGTGCCGGCATCATTTCGCGCATCGTCCGCGGCTACACCTTCATCTCGCGCAACTATCTGCCGGGTGACCAAATCGTCATCGCCGGTTTCAGCCGCGGCGCCTACACCGCGCGCGCACTCGGCGGCATGATCGCCAAGGCGGGGCTGATGGATTACGCACGGCTCAACATCACCGACAAAGAGCAGGCCTATCGATGCGGCTTGTATGTGTGGGCCTATTACCGCGAGCAGCAGCAAAAAAATCTCGCGCAGCGCGCCATCGATGCGGTGTGGCGCAAAGTACTCGGCATCGGCGCCGAGATCGGCCAGGAGCACATGATCGCGAACGTGCCGATTGCGGCCATCGGCGCATGGGACACGGTGGGGGCACTCGGCATCCCGATCTACGCCAGCGAGGACCGGCGCCTCGATCTGTTCCGCTTTGCCGATACCGATTTGAGCGGACTGGTGACGAACGGTTTTCACGCGCTGGCGATCGACGAGCATCGTGCCGATTTCGCGCCAACCATGTGGAACCCGCGTAGCGGAATTGAACAGGTTTGGTTCGCCGGCGCGCATGCGGATGTGGGCGGCGGATACGAGGAGTCCGGACTATCCGATTTTGGCCTGGCGTGGATGGCCGACCGTGTTGGCCGTGTTGGCCTGCAATATAAAGATCCGCTGCCGATCGTGCCTGCCGGTAACATCGCCGGCGAGCTGCACGATTCCTGGAATGCGCTGCCCTATCGCCTCAAGCCACCGTTCATGCGTCCTATTGCCAATGACGCTACGGTGCACGTCTCGGTAAGGGATCGCCGTTCGGCGCTGGCGAATTACCAGCCGGGAAATCTGCTCCACTGGGCAGGAACATACGTACAGTAGGGACATTTTCAACTCGGGACAAAAAAACAAACTCCAGCATTGGCGAGGCTTCCCGGCCATTTTTGCTCCGCAAGGCGCGCCGAATGGCGTTCTGCGTGAATTTTTCCGGCTACTTGGAGGCGCAGCCACAAATTGGCGGCCGTAGAAAAATCGCCCCGGCGGAGACCGGGGCGATACATTTTCGCAACGCGACGATTGAAAAAATCAATGCGACGCGCAGTGACATCTCATTGCTTGCATGCTATTCAAGCCCTTTTCAAATCGTGGTTCTTCAACGGCAAATCGCGAATGCGCTTTCCGGTAGCCGCGAAGATCGCATTCAGCACCGCCGGCGCGGCCACTGCGATGGTCGGCTCACCCACCCCACCCCAGAAGCCGCCGGAAGCGACGATATGGGTTTCCACCTTCGGCATATCGGCCAGTGCCAAGGCACGATAGTTGTGGAAGTTGCTCTGCTCGATGCGGCCGTCCTTCACGGTGCATTCGCCATACAGCGCGGCCGACAAGCCGTAAGCGAATGAGCCTTCGACCTGCGCCTCGATCTGCTGCGGATTGACCGCATAGCCGCAATCGGTGGCGGCAACGATACGATGAATTTTCAGCACGCCGTCATCGCTCACCGATACTTCCGCGCAAGCGGCCACATAACTCGCAAAGCCGTGGGTCTGCGCGAGGCCGCGGAATACGCCTTTGGCTGCGGGTTGATCCCAGCCGGCTTTGTCGGCGGCGGTGTTGAGCACCGCCAGCGCTTTCGGATTATTGACCAGCAGCTTGCGCCGCAGGGTCAGCGGATCCTGATTGGTGGCGAGTGCCAATTCATCGATGAAGCATTCCAGATAAATCGTGTTCTGGTTGAGGTTCACGCCGCGCCAGAATCCAGGCGGCACATGCGGGTTGCGCATCGCATGATCGACCAGAAAATTCGGGAAGGTATACATCAGCGAGGATTCCGGGCCGGGCGCATTCAAGCCCTGGAACACCACCGGGTCTTTGCCGTCCTTGATGTTCTGCGGCGCCACGCCGGCAAGAATAGACTGCCCGGCGATACGCATATGCAAGGCGTTGATATTGCCCTCGGCATCAAGCCCGGCGGTGAGTTTGCATTGCGTGACCGGATGGTAGCGGCCCTGCGCCATGTCTTCCTCGCGCGACCACAGCAGCTTGACCGGCGTGCCGGGCATTTGCTTCGCGATCAGCACCGCCTGCTTGATGTAGTCGGTGGCGCCGCGACGGCCGAAGCCGCCGCCCAGATGAATCTTGTACATCTCGCATTGGGCCAGCGGCAGACCGGCGGCTTCCGAGGTGGCGGCCAACGCGCCTTCACCATTCTGCGTCGGCGCCCAGACTTCGCAGCGCGAAGGTGTCCAGCGCGCGGTGGCATTCATCACCTCCATGCAGGCGTGGTTCTGGTGCGGATAGGAATAGGTAGCCTCGATCTTGCGCACAGCGCCCGCAATCGCCCCTGGAGCATCGCCGACCTTGTTGCCGACGACCGCATCATTGGCAGTCAAACCCGCCTTCAACACCTCGGCGAAAGCCGCGCTCGATGCCTTGGCATTGGGACCTTCATCCCACTCGATTTTCAAGGCTTCCAGCGCGGTCTTGGCGCGCCACCAGGTATCGGCAACTACCGCCACCGCGCTGTCGCCAACGCGTAAAACTTTTTTGACCCCCGCCCGTTTCAGCACCGCGCTGTCATCGACATTTTTAACCTTGCCGCCGAACACCGGGCATTCCTTGATCGCGGCGTTCAACATGCCGGGCAGTTTCAAGTCCATGCCGTAGACCTGTTTGCCGGTGGTCTTGTCGACGGTGTCGAGTCGCGCCATGCGCTTGCCGGCGAGCTTCCAGTCTTTGGGGTCTTTCAGCTTCACGTCGGTTGGCGGCGTAAGTTGTGCCGCAGCCTTCGCCACCTTGCCATAGGTCGTGGTGCGCTGGCTCGGGCCATGGATAATGACACCCTTGGCCACGCTGCATTCAGCGACCGGTGCTTTCCATTCATCGGCGGCGGCCTGCACCAGCATCATGCGGGCGGTGGCGCCGCCGACGCGCACATATTTTTCCGAACCGCGAATACCCTGGCTGCCACCGGTGCCGAAGCTGCCCCAGGGGCGGTTGCGTGCGGCGCTTTGGCCGGGGGTTGGATACTCGGTCGTGACCCGGGCCCAATCGCATTCCAATTCTTCGGCAACCAATTGCGCAAGACCGGTCAAGGTGCCCTGCCCCATTTCGGAACGGGCGATGCGAATCACCACGGTATCGTCGGGCTTCACCACCACCCAGGCATTGATTTCCGGCGAACTGGCAGCCGCCGTCTGTGCGCCGGCGCTGCCGATAAAGGGAACATGAAAACCAACCACCAGGCTGCCCGCTGCGGCCGCCGAGCCTTGCAGGAAACGACGACGGGAAATGGCGGACGTATTCATGTCGCGCTCCCTTCGACGTGAATGATGTCGTTGGCAGCGGCCTTCTTCAGCTTGGTACTACCCGCAGAGCCGCCCTTGGCCTGGGCCGCCGTTTTGATGGCAGCGCGCACCCGGTTGTAAGTCCCGCAGCGGCAGACATTGGTCATCGCCGCATCGATTTCCGCATCGCTCGGATTTGGCGTCGTTTTCAACAGCGCCGTTGCGGCCATGATCATTCCGGACTGGCAGAAACCGCACTGCGGCACATCCAGCGCCACCCAGGCTTTTTGTACCGGGTGCGAGCCATCCTTGGACAAGCCTTCGATGGTAGTGATTTTTTGCGTCGCTTTCACGCTGGCCGCAGGCATCACGCAGCTGCGCGTGGCCACGCCATCGATATGCACCGTACAGGCGCCGCAAAGCGCCATGCCGCAGCCATACTTGGTGCCGGTCAACCCAAGCTGTTCGCGCAGCACCCACAGCAGCGGCGTATCCGCATCCGCCTGATAATCCTGCACCTTGCCGTTGACGTTCAGTTTTGCCATGGGTTGCTCCTGAGGATGGAAGATGAAG
>JANMXS010000303.1:0-10257 GCA_031394335.1 Burkholderiales bacterium | reverse complement strand
CTTGAAATGGCGCAGGCCGTCGATCAGCCGGTCCATGTCGGCGCCGATTGCACGGCACAATGCAATCGCCGCCAGCGCATTGGCGGCATTGTGCAATCCTGTTACCGGCAACTCGGCCAGTGCCAGCAAAGCGGTGCGGCCTTCCGTCAGTGCGTTGTACTCGATACCAAAATCGGTCGCTGTCGGTGCAGGGTCAGTACCAAAACTCGAAAGCGACCGGCCCGGCGCCAGCATCTGCATGCTCGCCGCATCTTCGCGATTCAGCACCTGGTGGCGCGCGTGCAGAAAAATCCGCCGTTTCGCTGCCGCATAGCTGTCCATCGAGTCGTAACGGTCCAGATGATCCTGCGATAGATTGAGCATGGTCGCCGAGTCAAGTGCGAGAGACGTGGTGGTTTCGAGCTGGAAGCTCGATAGCTCGATAGCGTAAACATCCGGCTCACCATCCCGGTCGGCTAGCGCCATGGCATCGAGCACCGGCAGACCGATATTGCCGGCGACGATTGTCCTCATTCCGGCGGCCGCGCACATTGCGCCCGTCATCGCGGTCACGGTTGATTTTCCATTGGAGCCGGTAATGCCGATCACTTTGGGTTTCTTTCCACTCTGTCCATTCAGCGAATTTTGTTGCCGCGCAAAAAGCTCGATGTCCCCAATAATTTCTTTCCCCGCCGCGATGGCGCGCGCGATGGCCGGGTCACACGCGGGCCCCGCAATGGCCACGCCCGGGCTTGCAATAATGAGTTCGGCGTCGCCAATGAAGGCGTCAAAGCGGGCTGAACGCCAAGGGCCGGCGAGGCACTCGACATCGGGATGATTTCGCTGAAGTTCGTCAAGACCGGGCGGATGGTCGCGGGTGTCGGCGAGTCGCATACGAGCGCCCACGCGTTGCCCCCATCGGACGACGGAGAGTCCGGTGTCTCCCGCACCCAGAACAAGTATTTTTTGGTCATGCCAGTTCACCTCGCGGCCTCATCGTCTCAGCGGAGTTTCAAGGTAGATAGCCCAAACAAAACCAGCATCATCGTGATGATCCAGAAGCGCACGGGTAGATTCTGGTCTTCGCAAGCGCTTCGCGCATAACGCGGCTGCGCCGGTTAGCGTCGCCCTAATCTGCCCGTCGTGCGCCCTCAGATTTCTCATCGCAGTTTCAATGTAGATAGCCCAAACAAAACCAGCATCATCGTGATAATCCAGAAGCGCACGACGACCTGATTCTCTTTCCAGCCCTTCAATTCATAGTGGTGATGCAGGGGCGCCATACGGAACACACGTTTGCCGGTCAACTTGAATGAAGCGACCTGGATCATTACCGACAGCGTTTCCACCACGAACACGCCGCCCATCATCACCAGCACGATTTCCTGACGGCAAATCACTGCGATCATTCCCAGCGCGCCGCCGAGCGCGAGTGCACCCACGTCGCCCATGAATACTTCGGCCGGGTAGGCGTTGAACCACAGGAAGGCGAGGCCGGCGCCGGCAATCGCACCGCAGAACACTGCCAGCTCGCCGGCACCGGCGATATGCGGCACACCGAGATAGCCGGCGAACACCTTGTTGCCCGCAACATAAGCGAAGATCGCCAGCGCCGACGACACCATCACGGTCGGCATGATCGCCAGCCCATCAAGGCCGTCGGTGAGATTGACGGCATTGGAGAAACCGACCACCACCAGCCAACCGAAGGCGATGAAGCCGATGGAACCCAGCGGGATCGCGACCGTCTTGAAGAAGGGCACGATCAAATCGGTTTGTTGCGGCAAGTTGGCGCGATAAGCGATATAGGAAAGCGCCAGTGCGGCAATTACTGTTTGCCAGAAGAACTTCGCGCGCGCCGACAAACCCTTGGGATTTTTGAACACCACCTTGCGATAGTCATCGACCCAGCCGATGGCGCCGAAGCCGATGGTAGTCACCAGACAGGCCCAGACATAGCGATTTTCCAGGTCACCCCATAACAAGGTGGTAACCGTGACCGCAGCAAGTATCAGCGCGCCGCCCATGGTTGGCGTACCCGCCTTCACCAGATGCGTTTGCGGCCCGTCGTCACGCACTGCCTGGCCGATCTTGAGTTGCGTCAGCTTGCGGATCATCCACGGGCCGATCACAAACGAAATCGATAGCGATGTCAGAGCCGCCAGCACCGTGCGCAAGGTGATATAGCCGAACACATTGAAGGCGCGAATGTCCTTGCCCAGCCATTGGAAAAGTTCGAGCAACATTAGTGTGATGCTCCGTGAAAGTTGGGGACCAGCTTTGCCACCACGCGTTCCATTTTCATGAATCGCGAACCCTTGACCAGCACCGTTGCGTTAGGCGTGAGCTGCGGCAGGAGCTCTTCTACCAATTCATCGATGGAATCGAAGTGCCAGCCTGATGCGCCCATCGCCATCACGGTTGCCTCCGTCAGTTTGCCGAGCGCGAACACACCATCAAGATTGGCGTGTCTGGCGTAAATGCCGATTTCGCTGTGCATCTCGGTTGCAGCCGGACCCAGTTCGCCCATGTCGCCCAACACGAGCAGACGCTTGCCCTGCCTGGCTTTCAGCACATCGATGGCCGCACGCACCGAATCGGGATTGGCGTTGTAAGTATCGTCAATGATTGTGGCGTTACCGTGGCCTTCGTAAGTGCGCAGCCGACCGGCGACGCCTTCGAAATCTTCAAGGCCCTCACCGATGGTGGCGAGCGGAACACCCACGGCCAGCGCGGCAGCCGCAGCCGCAAGCGCATTGCGCTGGTTATGTTCACCGGCGACATGCAGATGCACTGCGACCGAAGCGCCCGCATGACGAATGGTCAATGAGTCCGGCGAAAATTCACCCACGACCTCGTCTTCGGGTAACACGCCGAAGCCGATCACCTTGCGCTTGCCAGCCAAGCCGCACCAATACTCGCCGAAGCGATCATGCATATTGATCACTGCAGTACCGTGCGCCGGCAAACCTGCCAGAATTTCGCCTTTTGCCTGCGCGATTGCCTCACGGCTGCCCAGCTCGCCGATATGCGCCGTGCCCGCCATGATGATCAGCGCCACATCGGGTTCCACCAATCGCGTGAGATAGTCGATCTCCAGCAGATGGTTCATACCCATTTCGAATACCGCATAGCGATGCGCGGCATTGAGTCGCAACATCATCAGCGGCACGCCGATGTGGTTATTCAGGTTTCCCTCGGTCGCCAATACGGCGGTACTGCTGCCGGCATGCGCCACCAGAATGGTGCGCAGCATTTCCTTGACCGTGGTTTTGCCATTGCTCCCGGTCAGCGCGATCATTGGAATGGTGAAGCGGCTTCGCCAGCTTTTTGCCAACTGACCGAGCGCAATCAAGGTGTCGCCGACAACGATTTGCGGCAACGCCGACGACGTGCCGACCTCACGCGATACCAGGGCCGCCGCCGCGCCGCGGCCAAGCGCCGCTTCAACGTAGTCGTGACCATCGAAACTCTCTCCGCGCAAGGCAACAAACAACTCGCCCGGCCCGATGCTGCGGCTGTCGGTGGAGACCCCGGTAAGTACCACTTCGCTCTTGATGCCACCGTTGACAATAACAGCGCCGAGATCGGCGGCGGCTTCGCGGATGCTCATCAGGCGGTTCGGCATGGCCTGGCTCATGATGCCCGCCCCCGCCAAGCCGTCAGCGCTTCTCGCGCCACTTCGACATCGCTGAAATGGTGCCTGGTCTCGCCGATAATCTGATAATCCTCATGTCCCTTGCCGGCGATCACCACGATGTCGTTGGCGCGCGCCTCGTCGAGCGCTTCATAAATCGCCTGATGTCGATCCTCGACGACGCGATAGGCGGAGCCCGAAAGACCCGGTTCAATATCGGCAATGACCTGGCGCGCTTTTTCAGTGCGCGGATTATCCGAGGTCACGAAAGTCATGTCGGCATACTTCGCCGAAATTGCGCCCATCTGCGGGCGCTTGCCACGATCGCGGTCACCACCGCAGCCAAACACGGAAATCAATCTCCCGCGATCCGGAACGATCGCCGCTATAGTGGACAGCGCCTTCTCCAGCGCGTCCGGCGTATGTGCATAATCGATGATGACCAAGGGCTTGTTGCTGGCGGTGCCTCGACCATCGCCAGCATCAACCGTTTGCATGCGTCCGGGCACTGGCGAGAGTTGCCCGGCGATAGTCGCTGCCTTGTCGAGCGGAATGCCGCTGGCGCACAAAACGGCAACGACCGCCAGCAAATTGGAAACATTGAAAGCGCCAAGAATTGGGCTTTCCACGCGCGCTTCCCCGGAAACGCCACGCGCGCAACGCACCGTGAACGAAAGACCGCCTGCGGTAACGGAATGGTCGGTGGCGAGAAGATTGGCGAGCTTGCTGCCACCGTTGCACGCGAAACGCGTGACTGCGACACCGCGATTCTCGACACGATCCGCCAATGCACGGCCGAAGTGATCATCAACATTGATCACCGCCGCCTTGAGGCCGCGCGCTGCAAACAGCTTCGCCTTGGCGTTACCGTAGGCTTCCATCGTGCCGTGATAATCGAGATGGTCACGGGTCAGATTGGTGAACACGGCAACATCGTATTTGATGTCGGCAACACGGCCCTGATCGAGACCGTGGCTGGATACTTCCATCGCGCAGGTGTTGGCGCCGATGTTGACATATTCGCGCAGCGAGCGTTGCAGCGCGACCGCATCAAGCGTGGTGTTGTCCGAGGCAACCAGCCTGCCGATGAGTCCATTGCCGATAGTGCCGAGTACCGCCGACCTGCGCCCCGCCAATTCCAGTGCTTGCGCAACCCATTGCGACACGGAGGTCTTGCCGTTGGTACCGGTGACGCCAACCATCCATAGCGCATCTGAGGGGTGCTGGTAAACATGTCCTGCGATCAGGCTTGCGTGGGCCTTCAGATTATCCACGGCAATATGCGGCACCTTCCAATCGGCGTGCCAGACGAAATCGTTGGCCTCGTATAAAACTGCCGATGCTCCCCTTGCAATGGCGTCCGCAATGAAGTCACGACCATCGCGAGTCGCGCCAGGATAGGCAAGAAACATGGCGCCGCGCTTGGCATTGCGACTGCCGGCAGTGACATCGCTGATATGCGCAGGCAAAGTAACCAGCGCACGAATCAGTGCATCAGGCGTTGAGATGGACGGCGACCCGGGAAGGATCGAATTCATGGCGGCGACCATCAACCGCGCTCCTTCGCGATTGCCATTACTGCTGGCGCCGCCGCTTCCTTGATCTGCGCATCGGGCGGTACGCCGGCAAGGCGCAAGGCCTGCGACATCACATTCGAGAATACTGGCGCAGACACATCGCCGCCGTAGACTTTGCCGGCGGAGGGCTCATCGATGGTTACCGCAACAATGTAGCGCGGGTTGCTGACCGGGCCGTAGCCAACGAACGATGAGAGATAAAGATTCTCCGCATACTGGCCGTTGACGATTTTCCACGCCGAGCCGGTTTTGCCGGCTACGCGATAGCCGGGCACCTGGCCCTTGATCGCTGTGCCGCCGGTTTGCGTCACGGTCTCAAGCATTTGCGACAGTGCGCGCGCGGTCTTTGCAGAAATAATTTGTTTGCCGATGACCTCGCCATCACGCTTCATGAAGGTTGCCGGCAGCAACACGCCATCATTGGTGAAAATGGTATAGGCGCGCGCCAGTTGCAGCGCACTTACAGACACGCCATAGCCGTACGACATGGTCGCCTGCTCAACCGGTCGCCAACTCCTGGCCGGACGCAGACGACCGGCCGCCTCGCCGGGGAAGCCGGTTTTTGGAACCAGCCCGAAACCAAGCTCGTTATAGAAACTCCACAGCTTTTCCGAGGGCAGTTGCAGCGCGATCTTGGCGGTGCCGATATTCGACGAGTGCTGGATGATTTCCGCAACACTCAGCTGCGGCGCCGGATGCGTATCCGTAATCGTGTAACCGGCCATGGTCAGTCCGTTACCGGTCTGGATCACGGTATCCGGCTTGATGATGCCGGCTTCCAGACCGGCCGCTACCGCGAAGGGCTTGAACGTCGAGCCTGGCTCAAAAGTGTCGGTGACACTGCGGTTGCGCATTTGCCTGGGCTGAACATTGGCGCGATTGTTGGGGTTGAAATCCGGCTGATTGACCAGTGCCAGTACTTCACCGGTATGGGCATCGAGCATCACCAGCGCCCCGCCCTTGGCCTTGTTGGCCTCAACAGCGGCCTTCAACTCGCGGTGGGCAATATACTGAAGGCGCTCGTCAATCGACAGGCTCAGTGGTTTGCCTTCGCGCGGAATCTTCAGATTTTCAACGTCTTCAACAATGCGCCCCTTGCGGTCCTTGATCACACGCCGCTGTCCCGGAAAGCCGGCGAGTGAGGCCTGCTGGGCAAGTTCAATCCCTTCCTGACCCTGGTCTTCCAGGCTGGTGAAGCCGATCACATGGGCGGTAACATCGCCTGCCGGATAGAAGCGGCGGAATTCGCGCTGCTGGAACACTCCGGGAATTTTCAACGCCATCACCCGCGCCGCCTGATCCGGCGAGAGCTGGCGCTTGATCCATATAAAGTTTTTTTCCTTTTCGGCCAGCTTGTCGGTTAGCTGATTTTTGTCCATTGCCAGCGCACTGGCGAGCTTGCCAAGCTGAGCGCTATCAAGCGCATCCATATCTACCGGCGCCGCCCAAATCGATTCGACCGGCGTGGAAATCGCCAGCGCCTTGCCGTTACGGTCCATCACCGCGCCGCGCGAGGCGGGCATATCGACTACACGCACAAAGCGTGCTTCGCCCTTGGCCTGTAGAAAATCGTTGTTCAACCCCTGCAGATAAAACGAGCGCCCGAGCAGAATCACAAATACGCCGAGGCAGCAAATCAGCACAACACGCGAGCGCCAGCCTTCGAGCTTGAGCCGCAGTTCGGGCGAGGCGATGCGTTTGGAGGAGAAGTTCACTTTGCCACCCCCGTGCCGTCTGCCTTTGTTTCGCCCGCTTTCGTGTCGCCAATTGCTGACGGAACAGGCAGCGCGGCATCAAGCACCACAATCACGGTCTTCTTGGCGTCCGGAACCGTCATTCCCAGATCCCGGATCGCTTTTTGCTCAATCCGTTTGCCGGTACCCAGCGTCTGGCTTTCGATTTGCAGCTCGCGCCATTCCTGATCGAGTTTGCGCTCGCCGTCCTGCGCGGACTGCAGTTCCATGAACAGCTTGCGCGCCTTGTGTTGCGACGTCACTACCGACAGCGCACAGCCGACGAGCGCGATCAACAGAATCATGTTGAGGCGAGTCATGCGGCCCTCGCCTGCAGCGCGGTTCGTTCGGCGACGCGCATCACCGCGCTGCGCGACCGCGGATTGGCGGCAACTTCGGCATCGCTTGCCTTGTTGGCGCGTCCGACCAGTGTGAGGGTGGCTTCATCGATCTCGCCGGCGCGGATCGGGAAATTCGAGGGCAGACGGTCCGCCCGGGAAGCGGCCTGCATGAAGCGCTTCACGATGCGATCTTCCAGCGAGTGGAAACTGATGACGACCAATCTTCCTCCTGTCCGCAGGCAGGCCACCGCCCGCGGCAAAACTTTCTCTATCTCTTCAAGCTCTTGATTGATGAAAATCCGAAGAGCTTGAAACGTGCGGGTTGCGGGGTGCTGGCCCGGCTCGCGCGTGCGGACGGTTTCAGCCACGAGCTGGGCAAGCTCGCGCGTGCTCCGAATACTTCCGCCGCTCCTTGCCGCAACAATCTTCCTTGCAATGGTCTTAGCAAACCGTTCTTCACCATAGCGCCAGATGACCTCCCCAATTTCGCGCTCTTCGGCGCGACCCAACCAATCGGCAACCGTCTCGCCCCGCGTTTGATCCATGCGCATATCCAGCGGCGCATCAAAGCGAAAACTGAAGCCCCGTTCGCCATCATCCAGCTGCGGTGATGACACTCCCAAGTCTGCCAACACCCCGTCTACTGCACTTATCTTTTGCTGTTCCAGCACATTGACGATGTCACTCATCGCTGCATGTACCAAAGTGAATCGTTGATCGTCTATCCGGTTGGCCTCGATCGCGGCGACATCGCGATCGATGGCGATAAGTTTTCCTGCCGGCCCGAGGCGCGCCAGAATCTCGCGGCTGTGCCCGCCGCGCCCGAAGGTGCAGTCAACATAAATGCCGCCGGGTTTGATGGCCAGCGCATCGACCGCTTCGCGGAGCAGGACGGTGATATGTGCTGGCGAAGGGGAGAGTTCATTCACAAGCCGCGGTCAAAGAGAGAAGTTTTCGGTGCCGGGCGGCAAGCCAGCCGCACCCGACGTCAACGCCTTCAACTGCTCGTTCCAGGCGCTCACGTTCCACACTTCAAAATGACTGCCCTGGCCGACCAGCATGATCTGCTTCTCGATGCCGGCGTAGCTGCGCAGTTCAGGCGAAACCAGAATGCGGCCCGCGCTATCCAGCGTGACCTCTTCGGCAAAACCGATCAATAGCCGCTTCCACAGGCTGGCGGTGCGATCCAGGCTGGGAAAGGTCATGACCTTGTCGCGGATCGGCGCCCAGGCCTGCAAGGGATACATCAGCAGACAACCCTCGGGGTGCGCCGTCAGCACCAGCTTGCCCGCGTTGGCTGCGGACAGCGGATCGCGATGCTTGACGGGGACGCCCAAGCGGCCCTTCGCATCCAGACTGATTTGTGATGCACCTTGAAACACGAAATCCCCTCCTGAATAGGAAAAACCATGAGGTTTTCTAAAAAACCCACTTTTCTCCACTTGTGGACACTATAGGCAACAAAAAACCCGCAGTCAAGCGGGTTTTAGGTTTTTTTTGTTTTGCGTCAGGGACTTAGCGCATCTTTCTAAAGCTCATTAGCCTGTGGAAAACCTTGTTGGTAATTAGTTAGATAGCTTAAATACTTAAAGTAACTTCTAGAAATGAAGCAGAAAAGACAAAATTAATGGAAGCGCACCGATAAGCCGGATTCTGTTACGGCACTTGCGTGCTATGACGGTCATTCCTCTGGGACGCACGTTACCGTGCGCCTCAAGCTACCTACCCGCAGGCTCTGCGAGCCGCATCACTGCCTGCCTATTTGGTATTGCTCCGGGTAGAGATTGCTCGTTTCACCCGCTCATCCATCTTTCGACAGACGAGCGACTCGTCTCTGTAGCTCTGATCCTCACCTCGCGGTGGATGGGCGTTACCCACTACCCTGCTCTATGGAGTCCGGACTTTCCTCTATGCAACGAGTGCACAGCGACCGTCTGGTGCGCTTCCATCCCGATTATCGCATGCGACCATGGGGACTCACCACGGCGTTGCGCACCTGCAGCCGACGTTTACTGCTCTACGTACCTGCCTTCAGCGCTTGCCATCGCGCGTATAACCTGCGCGAAAATAATGGCTGTCTTCGTAGAACTGCGGCAAGGCATTGCGCAGATCCCAGCCTGGCACACCGAGAATCGGCACCGGATGCAGATTGCGCGTCGAGGCCAGATTGGCATCGTCCTGCAGCCAGCGCGCGGCGACGGCATCGAGGTACTCGACTTGCGTCTCAGTGGTTTGCTGCAACAAGGCGGCGTCCACTTCGACCAGCATTGTCTTGGCAGTGATACCGACAAATGGAGCAAGCATCTTTTCCAGCGCCGAGTGCCCAGCCAGATAAAAACGCATATTCGCGGCCACATCGGCACGCCGCTCGACAAACAATTCGCGCCATTTGAACGTACGCACCAGTTCAAGCAGGACTGCATCGGTTGAGCAGATGATCATGCCGCCTTCATCGAACAGAGTCAGCACATCGCGCGGCGCCGAGCGCACTTTGGATTCATGCTCGCCGCGCATGGCCAGCAGGCGGGCATGCGTAGCGGAAATCGCCGCCTTCGACAGCGGGAAACTCAGCCATTGCAGGGCATTGAACAAGTCGTGCCAGCTTTCGCGTGTTGCAACGAGGCCGCTTTGTGCAATGCGCGTTTCGTAATGCACAGAGGCCGGCTCATCGTCGCGAGGGGCGGCGAAACGAATCGGCAACCCGGCTTGATTTTCAAGACGATGATGCTTGGCCAAGCGATTGAGTTCGTCGAGCGTGGGCCACGCCTTGGTGTCCAGGTCATTGAGGCGAGCACGAACTGCATCAAAACATGGGGAGACAAATTGCGGCAGCGCATCTGGCCAGTTGATTGTCGCTGCGCTTGCCCGTGCGGAGTTCGTTTCACGCATCGAATGTTTCCGGCAACCGCTGTTGATGCGCCACGGTCATCAGCGACCGCGCATCAGGCCAACCGCCAGCTCAAGGTTTCGCCGGCACGCAAGGGCACGAT
>JANMXS010000302.1:0-5090 GCA_031394335.1 Burkholderiales bacterium | reverse complement strand
GCAGGACGCCGTGAAGCAGATCATGGCCGGACGCAAATACATTACCCCGGATATGGCGCAATCCCTGGCAGACAATCTGGGCAGCAACAGCGATGAACTGCCGCATACCAAACTGTCCGACCGCGAATACCAGACCTTGTGCCTGATGGCGTCTGGACAGCGCCTTGCCGATATCGCCGCCACTCTCTCGTTGTCGCCCAAGACCGTGAGCGTATACCGCGCGCGCATCCTCGAAAAAATGGGCATGTCCAATAATGCGGAGCTCACGCATTACGCCCTGAAGCACGGCCTGGTCGAATAGCTGCCGACCCGCCCTGCAGTTTGCACCCATTTGTGCGGGTTCCGCATACTGGCGCCACCCCCTAAAGGTCACCCGATTTCTGCCGATAATGAGGCAGGAACCAATTTCGAGGCCTCCAATTCCATGCGCAGTTTATCCACCGCGGTCGCTTGCCCCATCCACCGTCGGCGTGGTCGAAGTTCATTGCTCGTGCGCCGCGAATGCGGCCCGGCCTGCCTCGCGCTGTCATGCGCTGCCGCATCCTTCTTCAGGAATATGCAGTGACCTTCTTTCGCAATCTCTCGATCAAGTTGAAGTTATTACTGGTCGTATCGGCCTGCATCATCGCCGGCCTCGTCTTCAACAACGTCATCCTCGCCATCAGCGAAAAAAGTCGTTACCGCGAGAGTGAACGCCGCGAAACGGGCGCGCTCGCCGACATTCTCATTTATAGCGCCGCCAAACTAATCATCGTCAATGACAGTTTGGCTGCCGACTCGCTGCTCGCCACACTTGGTGCCCGTCCGTCAATTGCCAGCGCCCAGCTGTTCACAACCGAAGGCAGACTGATTTCCCACTATCGTCTGCCTCGCCATGAACTGATCACGACACCCGCTTTTTTGCAGGCCGCCAGCGGGTATCCAGACGAGCTCGAAGGCAGCGATGAACCAACAGGCGCGAACATAACCGTATTTCGGCCGGTGACCCAGAACGGCGCCATTATCGGCGTGCTGGCGATACAAGCCTCCCTCAAGGGAGCCAGCGAGCAGGCTCTGGCTGGCTATGCCTGGAGTATCATCGCCGCCGTCGGGGCGTTGGTGTTCGCGCTGATTCTGTCGCTGCGACTGCAGCGCTGGCTGTCGCTGCCCGTGCAGCGACTGGCGGCAGCTGCAGCGAGCGTCGCACGGGAAAAGCGCTACGACATCAAAGTGGAAAAGTACGCCGACGATGAGTTGGGGCGCATGGTCGACAGCTTCAACGAGATGCTGGCCGAAATTGCTGCTCGCGACGAGGCGCTGGAAATGCACGTCTACAATCAGGACGTGATGGTGGATGCACGCACCGCTGAGTTGAAACAGGCAAAAGAGGTGGCCGAGGCAGCCTCTCGAGCCAAATCACAATTTTTGGCCAATATGAGCCACGAAATCCGCACGCCGATGAATGGCGTGCTCGGCATGACCGAACTGCTGCTCGACACGGATCTCAGCGAAAAGCAACGCCGCTTTGCGGTCACCGTACGCAGCTCTGCCGAGTCGCTGCTGTACATCATCAACGACATTCTGGATTTCTCCAAAATCGAGGCTGGAAAACTTGAGTTCGAACGCATCGATTTTGATCTCCTGAAGCTGGTTGAAGAAATTACAGAACTGTTTGCCGAGCGCGCCTTTGCCAAGGGGCTCGAGCTTTCCTCCCATGTGGACGCTGCGGTACCGCTGGCGGTGTGCGGCGATCCTTATCGGGTGCGCCAGGTGATCTCGAACCTGATCAGCAACGCGATCAAATTTACCGAGGCGGGCGAAGTTGCCATCAAGCTCACGCTTGCCACCACTTCCGGCACCGGCGATGCGGGCGAACTCAAGGCAGGAGACAGCGTGAAGCTGCTGTGCTGCGTACGCGATACCGGCATCGGCATCGAGCCCAATGCCAAGGCGCGCCTGTTTGAACCGTTCGCACAGGCCGATACCTCGACCACCCGCAAATATGGCGGCACCGGACTGGGACTCGCCATCGTCCGCCAACTCACTGAAATGATGGGCGGGACCGTGAGTGTGACCAGCCAGCCCGGCCAAGGCTCGGAATTCTCCTTCAGCGTCGATGTGACCATTGCAACGCCGGTCGATCCGCCAGATGCGCGCGGTATCGCCGTGCTGCAAGGGCTGCGTGTGCTGGTAGTCGAAGACCATCCCACCAACCGCGCAATTCTGATGCAGCAATTGACGCACGGCGGCATGTTGCCAACCTTCGCGGCGCGCGCTACCGAAGCGATTTCCGCGATTGAACTCGCCGAGGCCAGCGGACAGCGCTTTCACCTCGCGATATTCGATATGAAGCTGCCGGATATGAACGGCATCGAGCTGGCCCGATACCTCAGATGTGAGCACGACCTTGCCGATTTGCCGATGATCCTGCTGTCCTCGCTGCAGCACGACAACATGATCAGCGAAGCGCGACAGGCGGGCTTTGTGACCTGCGTTTCCAAGCCCTTGCACCAAAGCGAGCTGTACGCCGCACTGGTCAACGCTCGTGCTGGTGGAAATTCTGCGCCGCCACTACCCGTTACGCAACAACTGATCGAACCGATTGAGGCACGCGTTCTGCTGGTCGAGGACAACCCGATCAACGCAGAAGTTGCCACCGCCATGTTGATCCGTATGGGCTGCCATGTCGAGCTGGCGGCAAACGGCCGTGAAGCCGTCACCCGGAACAGCGAACAGCGCTTCGACATCGTGCTGATGGATTGTCAGATGCCACTCATGGATGGTTTCGAAGCCACCCGGCAATTGCGTCGCCAGGAAAGTGACCGCACACTGGGGCCCAATGGCAGTCCATCACCGCGCTTGCCGATTGTTGCACTAACCGCGAACGTGATGGATGGAGACCGCGAGCGTTGCCTCGCCGCTGGTTTTGACGACTATCTGCCCAAGCCGTTCCGCGCACATGAATTGCAGACCCTGCTGCGCCGCTGGGTGAAAACGATCAATATCAGCCAAGCGCCAACAAACCGTGGCGCCAGCGGCCCATGGGCACAACGCGCCTACGCCATGTCGGCAACCGAGATCGGCATGCGCAACGCAGTCGACATCGCCACCCTCCAACAGCTTAATGAAATCAGCGCCAGCGGCAGCAACGAACCGCTGGCTACGCGCGCAACCAGGATTTTCCTCAAGAAAAGCCCGGAAATAATCAATCATATGCGAGTCGGTTTTTCCAATCAGAACGCTGCCGAGATACGCATCTCCGCGCACACGCTCAAGTCAAGCAGCGCATCGCTGGGCGCATTCGAGTTATCGCGGCTCGCCAAGGAGCTGGAAGCGCTGGGACGTGCTGAAACCATTCAGCAGACTGCGCCGCTGATTGCCGATATCGAAACCGAGTATGAAAAAGTTCGCATTGAGCTCGATGCCTTCGTCTCGGCAACCGCGTGCGTCAAGAATGATCTGAATACCGCCATTAGCGAGCCGTAAACTCGAACGCCACTACAACACCGGCGGCGCGTGGCCATTCCCTGGATGCGTAAACTGGGCGCGGACCAATCTGGCCTCAACCTGACAGCACGACAGACGGCCATGCACATGGGGCTCGGGTTGTGGTTGCTATCAGCGGACGACGATGCGATTCTTGGCAGCCACTTGACCACAAATCACGCAGCGCCGGGACAATTAATTACGCTTTCACAGTTTACTGACAGTACGTTCGCTGATCCCGACACTGGATGTGATGAGAATTTTCCCGCCGCTATTTGGAAGCAGTGCATAAGATCAACAGAAGACGCAGCGCAGAATCACGCTGATGGTCCAGGGATCATTGAACCGCTTGAAATTTCGATCCTGGTGAGCGCCCGCAACAGCGCGATACTGCCCGTTCTGCACCCGCCTGCTCAATGGTGTTTGCGACTTCCAAGGCTACTGCTGTTCAGCTGTTGCCACCACACTGGCGTATTGTGAAGCGTTAGCGAGCCTTTTCACCCGCTGCGCGCAGCAGGCTGACCACGCTTGATTTGCTTTGCGATTTCATTTTTGGAAGCTGCTTCTGGTCGCCATACTCGCGCCGGAATGCGGCAAAGTCTGCAGCCGGAACCGGTCGCGAAAAATAGTAGCCTTGCATGATGTGACAGCCGTAGGCGTGCAGCAGGCACATCTGGTCATATGTCTCCACGCCCTCGGCAATCACTCGCAGATTCAGGCTGCGGGCCATGGCGATAATGGCGGCCACAATTGCCTCGTTGTCCGAGCCCTTTTGCAGGTCGCGCACGAACGAGGCGTCAATTTTCAGGGTGTCGATGGGCAGACGGCGCAAATAGGAAAGCGATGAGTACCCCGTGCCGAAATCGTCGACGGAAAGGCGTATGCCCAGTGCCGTCAGCGCGTCCAGTGTGGGCAAGGTCGCGGAGAGATTCTGCATCAGGGTGGTCTCGGTGATTTCCAGTTCCAGGTATTTCGCGTCCAGCCCTTGGCGCTTGAGAACTTCCTGCACCTGCTCGACAAAGTTTGCGCGTTCAAAATGGCTGCCTGGGATATTCACTGCGATCGGCAGGGCCTCGAAGCCCATATCGACCCAGGCACGATTCTGGCCGACGGCTGTTTTGATCGCCCATTCACCAAACGGAATAATGAGGCCGACTTCTTCGGCCAGCGGAATGAATTCGCCCGGTGGAACCAGCTTGCCATCGCGCTGCCAGCGCATCAATGCTTCGGCACCGACAATCTTGCCAAGGCGCGTATCAATCTGCGGCTGATAGTGGAGTACCAGTTCATTGCGTTCAAGAGCCTTGTGCAGCGCGTGCTCAAGGATCAGCCGATCCTTGGATGCGGCATTGAGGCCCGGCTTGTAGACCTGCATATTGTTCTTGCCGTTTGCCTTGGCAGCGTACATGGCCGTGTCGGCATTGCGCAACAATGTTTCTGCATCCTCGCCGTCACGCGGGAACACAGCAATGCCGATCGAACCGCTGGTGATGCACTCCTGACCCACCAGACGGACTGGCTCGCGCAGCACCGAGAGGACGCGGCTCGCAACAATCTCGGCGTCGGCCGGCGAGTTGAGTCCGGCCAGCATGATGGTAAATTCGTCTCCTCCCAGCCGTGCCACC
>JANMXS010000301.1:0-2730 GCA_031394335.1 Burkholderiales bacterium | reverse complement strand
TCGGAAAAGACTAACTTCCACCGCAGAGGACACGGAGGACATCTTGATCCCCCTTGAAGGGACAGAGGAAAACAGAGTCCTTAAGACAAACCAAAAAATCACTTTCCCAAGATTTTCTTGGTTTCCTCTGTGTCCTCCGCGTCCTCTGTGGTTAAATCTTTTTTTGTTCTTTCTTCTTCCCCAATATGCCCGTTAATTATTCGACGCCCTCCCCCGACCAACTTCACCCCGTCGCCGGCGTGCGGCTCGGTTGCACCGCTGCCGCCATCCGTAAGAAAGACCGACGCGATCTAACCCTGATCGCCCTCGACGAGGGCGCCACCGTGGCCGGCGTGTTCACTCTGAATCGTTTCTGCGCCGCGCCTGTGACGCTATGCCGCGAGCATCTGGCCGCGAACAGTGACATGCGGGCATTGATCATCAACACCGGTATCGCCAACGCTGGCACTGGGGCGCCCGGCCTCAGCGCCGCGGTGAGTACCTGCGATGCGGTGGCGAAGACGCTCGGCATCGCAGCGCGCCAGGTGTTGCCCTTCTCTACTGGCGTGATCCTCGAACTATTGCCGACCGAACGTGTGATCGCCGGGCTGGACGCATGCCGCAACGATCTGCGCGTCGATGGCTGGCACAACGCCGCCCATGCCATCATGACCACCGATACGGTGGCCAAGGCCGCCTCGCGGCGCGTCACCATCGCCGGCAAGACGGTCACCATCACCGGCATCTCCAAGGGCGCCGGCATGATACGGCCCAACATGGCGACCATGCTCGGCTTCGTCGCCACCGATGCAGGCATCAGCGCAGCGTTGATGCAAAAGCTGGTGAAGGAAGCGGCCGATGCGTCCTTTAACTGTATCACCGTCGATGGCGATACCTCCACCAATGACTCATTCATCCTGATTGCCACCGACAAAAGCGGACTGCGCGTCGAATCCGAATCAGCAGCCGAATGGAAGCCGCTGCACGATGCCATCATCGCCGTCGCCATCGAACTGGCCCAAGCCATCATCCGCGACGGCGAAGGCGCGACCAAGTTCATTACCGTCGCCGTCGAAGGCGGCAAGACCCGTGAAGAATGCCGCAAGGTGGCCTATGCCATCGGTCACTCACCGCTGGTGAAAACTGCGTTCTTCGCCTCGGACCCCAACCTGGGCCGCATTCAGGCCGTCGTAGGCTATGCTGGCATCGACGATCTCGATGTCGCCGGCACGCGTATCTGGCTGGGGCCTTTGTTAGTTTCGGAACACGGCGGACGCGCTGCCGGCTACAAGGAAGAAGATGGGTCGCGAGTGATGCAGGAAGCTGAAATCACCGTGCGCGTGGACCTCGGCCGCGGTTCAGCCACTGCAATGGTGTGGACCTGCGATTTTTCTTACGACTACGTCAAAATCAACGCCGACTACCGCAGCTAGAGATGTCCGGTAAACGACAACATTTCATCCCGCGTTTTCTACAGCGGGGCTTCACTAGTCACCGGAGTGGAGAAGACGCATTCACTTGGCTATTCCGCAAGGGGGCAGAACCGTTCAACACAAACATTAAAAATGTGGGTGTAGAAGGCCATTTCTATAACTTGGACGGAAACACCGCGTTGGACGATGAGATTACCGATTTCGAGGGGGAGCTCGGTGCTTTTGTAGGTGAGCTTTGTGCAAGTGATTCCGTGGTAGTTCCCGATCCAAATATCGCCGCTGGACTAATCGCCCATCTCGAAGTCAGAACCCGGCACATCAGGCAGAACTTTAGGGATGCGGGGCAGTTAATTGCGGACCAGATGTTGCAATTCTTCGTCGACAATGATGCGGCATCTCGCTATTTTCAAAAAAAATTTCAAAACGACCCATCTATCATCAGAAATGCATTAATTGAGGAATTCCGGGCGCGAGGGGCTTCCGAAGACCAGTTACCTCATCTACTAGCGCTAGCGGCACCGCTGGAGAAGCAGGCTATGGCTGCGGCTGTTCCGCAGACTGCAAAACTGGTAGAACTCATGCGCGCCGAGCTCCCAGAAATGATCAGAAGAGCATCCAAGTCCGGACATATCAAAGCAATGTTAGGCGCAATTTCGCCGGGGGTTAAAGTCGAGGTATATCAAAAACTCTACTTTGAGTCCGTTCTAACTGGCTCACTTCAGCTACCACTCGGGGATTCCTTGGTCGTGTTTGAGGTAGAAGGCGATAGACGATACAAGCCTTTTTTTGAAATCGACGATTCATTGCTTGCAGTGTATCTGCCGTTGGAGACTAACCGCATATTGGTAGGACGACGAATTACCCACACTCCAAACCTACCTGAATTGTCTTCGGCGATTGCCCAATGTTCGTTGGAGTTTTTCATCGCAAAAGAGCAGAACGCAGAAATTGCAAAATTGCATGGTCAGATTGGGGCCAGCGCCTTCCTACTCTCGCAGGACCAAATCGACGAGTTGATTGGGGAATCCTTGGATGTACGAGAATGAAAGCGGGTACAACAATCATTGCTGCCAACCAGAATCCCTCAACCATACGGCATGCGGCCCAATAACGCCGGCTACCGCAGCGATACGCCACGATGACAGCCAACACCACGGAAGCCGTTCAACGCCTTCAGGGAAAATTGCCGACCCGGTACCCGCTGCTGGTGCTCTGCTTTTTTGCCTGCCTGATTTGTTATCTCGACCGCATTAGTATTTCTGTAGCCGCTATCGCGATGCAGGAACAATTTGGCTGGTCGGAAACCACCAAGGGGCTG
>JANMXS010000300.1:0-9507 GCA_031394335.1 Burkholderiales bacterium | reverse complement strand
CCGCGATCAACCTTTTGGTTTACCGCAGCAAAAAACGCATGCCGCTCGGCTTGCAGCTCGTCGGTGCGCGCATGCAGGACGAGAAATTACTCAGCGTGGCCAAACGCGTTATCGACATTCTGCGCAGCAACACGCATGACTGAGCGTGCGTCGGTGCGACTGTTAGCCGATGTTCCCGAAGTGATTGCCACGCTGGCGGCATGGTACAAAAAAGAATGGGCTGCGTGGTTTAACGCGATGCCGCTGGCGGAAATTGAAGCTGAATTTCGCAACGTCGCAAACCGTGATCGCCTGCCCATTGCGTTGGTCGCGTTCGATAGCGCGTCGCAGCCGTTGGGCGTGTGCTCGATTCGCGATGATCCATTCGAGCCCTACCCGCACGCGAGTCCGTGGTTGCGCGGGCTGTATGTACATGCGCCGTTTCGTGGGCGGGGCGTTGCCGAAGAATTGATTGCTGCGGCCTGCGAGCATGCGGCGCGATTACAAATCACCAAACTTTTTGCGGCGACACATTCGACAGTCAGCACGTTTGAGCGCGCTGGCTGGTTGGGGTTCGATCAGGTTTTGCACGAAGACCAGACGCTGACGATATTTGCCAAACGTATTGGCTAGCGTTTCTGAAGCGTAGCGTCTTAGCATAACGATACGTAGAACGCCAATCGGCGCGGATCACAGCTCGAAAACGGCCGGGAATCCGCGCCAGCGCTTGAGTTTATTGACCGCACATTCCCCATTTTGATTTAAGAATGACCGACATTGGTATTAATTGCGATCATCTTCTTTACCCCTGTTTTTACTCAGCATCGAAGCCGCATCGAACTCAGACAAGCTGCGTGCTTTGCCTTTTGCAGGAGCGGTCGCCATCAAACTCTCCCGCTGCTCCAGCACAAACCCCGCCCCAGCATCCCGCCCCAACACCTTCACCAAATACGGCATCACTTCCTGCAAGGTTTTATGCAGCGTCCACGGCGGGTTGAGAATAAACAGTCCGCTGCCGCGCATGCCGAATCCATCCTCAGCGGGCGCGCAGACCGACAGCGAAACGTGCAGCCAGCTTTTTGCGGGCAACGTTTTCAATGCAGCGGGCAGGCGTTGACTATCGGTGCGGACAAGCTGCGGATACCAAAGCATGTAGATGCCGGTGGCGAAGCGGGTCAGCGCGTCTTTTAGCGCAAGCACGACGGTGCTGTAATCGCTTTTGTCTTCAAACGATGGATCGATCAGCACCAGGCCGCGACGTGGCAATGGCGGCAATACAGCCTTAAGACCTGCGTAGCCGTCGGTTAACGCGATGATGGTGCGGCGTTGCACGTCAGCACCCAGCGCACGAAAGTTATCCTGCAATAGCGCACTGTCACTGCTGTGCAACTCGAATAGCCGCAAGCGATCCTGTGGCCTGAGTAGTCGTTGCGCAATCCACGGCGAGCCGGGGTAAGCGCGCAGCTTGCCATCGGGATTGAGTTCGCGCACGAGGTTGACGTATTCGGCAAGCCAAGCTGGCATGTCACTGCGGCTCCAAAGTCGGCCGATGCCGTCGATGTGTTCCGAGAGTTTGGTTGCGTAGCCGGTATCGAGCGCGTACACGCCTGCGCCTGCGTGCGTGTCGACATACCAGAACGGCGTTTCCTTCTGGCTGAAGTGGCGAATCAATTCAACCAGCAGAAAATGTTTCAGTACGTCGGCGTGGTTGCCTGCGTGGAAGGCGTGTCGGTAGCTCAGCATGTGTTCTGGTGTCGATATTAATTCCCAAGGCGGTGAGGGTATCAGGAGTTTTATGCCGATTAAATTTTATCGGGCTGAAATTTCACTTAACCGCGCAGCGAGGCAAAAATTTTTACGAAACCCCAGCATCCGCGAGCATTCCAGGCTTAAACACCCTGAAAAACCGCGCCAGTGCTTGATTATTGGCGGCGGCCACCGAACGCCATGCTTCGAAGCGGGTTTGACCGCTCCCGCGCCATCGGATACATTCAGGATTCGTGAAAAAGGGCGGTTGATATTTCTATATCCAACAAAATCCTTATCAGCTCGAAATCTTGCCCCTAATGACGAAGACCAAAAAGAACCCGCAAAGGATTGCAGGACCCAATAAAAGCAATCAGGGCACCAAGGTGACGCTACAGATGGTTGCCGACGCCTGCGGAGTGTCGCCGAGTACCGTATCGCGCATTCTCAATGGCACCGCAGTGGTCGGCCCGAGGAAACGCGAGGCGGTCAACCAGGCGATTGCGGAACTCGGCTTCATCCCCAACCCGATGGCGCGCGGACTTGCCGGCGGGCGCACCTTGAGTGTTGGCGTCGTTACCCAGGCCATCGACAGCCCGTTCTATGGGGTCGCGCTCCGTGGAATTGAAGAGGAGTTGGGGAAGGTCGGTTACAGCCCGCTTTTCGTCAGTGGCCACTGGAACCCGACTGAGGAAAAGCGCTGCATCGACATGCTGCTTTCGAGGAGGGTCGACGGTCTTATCGTCTTGACGGGCCGACTCAGCGATAACGCACTGCGGAGTTTTGCAAAGACGGCACCGGTTGTTGTCACTGGCCGAAATCTGAAAGCGCCGGGCCTGCATTCGCTGGACTTCAACAATTTCCAGGGCGCGAAACTTGCCACCCATCACCTGTTGTCCCTCGGCCACCGCCGCATCGCCTTCATTGCCGGCGACCCTGAGCATCCGGACTCCAATGAGCGTTTACGCGGGTATCGCGCCGCGTTGAAAGCGGCGGACGTGCCTGTCAACGCGGCACTGGTGTTACCGGGGAACTATCGCGAGGATAGTGGCCTGTTTGCTACCGAACGATTGATTGACAGCCGCGAGCCGTTCACAGCCATCTTCGCGGCGAACGACCAGATGGCGTTTGGTGCGGCGCTGGCCATGTATCGCCGCGGTCTGCATGTGCCGGACGATGTTTCCCTGGTCGGGTTTGACGATCTGGCAGGCGCGGTGCACTCGATCCCGCCGCTTACCAGCATTCATCAGGGACCCTATGAGCTTGGCCAGCTGGCGGCTGTCTCATTGTTGCAGCTGTTGGCCGGGCAAGAGCCGACAGGCGGATTGCCCGAGCCGCGTCTGGTCATACGCAGCTCGACTCGCGCACTTCAGGCGACTTGAGTCTGAAACTGTCCCGCGGGGCCGACGACGCGGGTTGGCTTCCCGTCGCCCGGTCTCAGGGTTTGGCTGATTTTTCCGCTTGGTAGACGCGCACATAATCGACTTCCATTTTCACCGGAAAGATGCGGTCATCAACGTTGCCGCCAAGGTCGCCGCCAATGGCGATGTTAAGCAGCAGAAACTGTGGTGCATCGAATGGCCAGGCGCGCGGGCCGACGTCCAGGCGCGGATAGTGCAGGTAGGTGAAGCCGTCAACGCCGAAGGTCAGCCCAGCGGCTGTCCAGAGCATCTGGTATCGATGGAACGCCTGACAGGCGTCGGGAATGTGCACTGCCCCACCAACGCCGCTGCCGCCATGCCCCGCAGAGGTGTGCACTGTACTGAAGACACGCTCCGGATCGCTGCCCAAGTGTTCGACGATGTCAAGTTCGCCGTCATCAGGCCACCGGCCTTTGCTGCCCAGCATCCAGATTGCGGGCCACGTGCCCTTGCCGCAAGGCATCTTGGCGCGAACTTCGAAAAACCCGTAGGTCCAGTCCGCCTTGCCGCGCGTCTTCAGCCTCGCTGAAGTATAGGCTTGGCCACCCCAGTCGGCGTTCGAAGGCATTGTTTCCTTTCGCACCTCGATGATCAGCCGTCCGCCCTTGACCGTGGCATTTGTGGCGCGGGGCCCGGTGTAATACTGCAGCTCATGGTTGTGCCAGCCAACCTTGTTGCGGCTGGTGTCATGGTCCCACTTGCCGGGATCGGGGGGGCCGTCCGTGTCGAACTCGTCGGCCCAGACCAGCTTGTATTCCGGCGGCACGCCGAACGTCGCGGCACCCGTGATGATCGGTAGACCACAAAGCGCCAGCGCGCAAATCACTTGCGCACTGATGAATTGAAATGGAATAACCGATGCGCGAGCCTTGCGATTGCGTTGGGGTTTCGTGTACATGAGTGGCTTCCTGTTTCGTTTTCAGGCAAGCCGACGGCCTGCGCTGTCGAAGGTCAATGCCCACGTCGCGTCGGGCATCAAACCGATTGTCTCGCCCGCCGCGAGGTGGTCGTGCCCGGCACCAACCTTGGCATGCAGTAATTCGGCCAGACCCTCGACGCGAACATACAGGATCGATGAATCGCCAAGGTGCTCGGCCAGCTCAAGCTTGGCGGCAATGCCTTGACCAGCCGGGACGACGCGCAGATGCTCGGCGCGCAAACCGGCACGCCGTGCGCCGGCCGGCGAGGCCTGCGTCAAGCGATCCCACAACTCGCGATGTGCACCGGCGGCACCGTCTGGCGGCGACGCGATGAGGTTGATGCGCGGCGCGCCGAGAAATCCCGCAACGAACTCATTATCCGGCCCCTTATAGAGCTCCATCGGGGCGCCGAGTTGCTCGATGCGGCCCCGGTTGAACACGGCGATGCGGTTGCCCATCGTCATCGCCTCGACCTGATCGTGCGTGACGTAAATCATCGTGGTGCCCAGTTCCTTGTGCAGGCGCGACAACTCGATACGCATGTTCACGCGCAGGGCGGCATCCAGGTTCGACAACGGTTCATCGAACAGAAACACCTTGGGCTTGCGAACGATGGCGCGGCCGATGGCAACGCGCTGGCGCTGGCCACCGGAGAGTTCCTTCGGGTAGCGGCCGAGCAGTTCGGTGATGTGCAGCACATCGGCCGCCCGTTGCACCTGCTCATCACGCCGCACCCGCGGCATGCCCGCCATGCGCAGCGAGAAGCCCATGTTCTCGGCGACCGTCATGTGCGGATACAGCGCATAGCTTTGGAATACCATCGCGGCACCACGGTCGGCCGGACGCACATCGTTCGCGCGCTGCCCGTCAATGCGCAACTCGCCGGCGGTAATGCTCTCCAGCCCGGCAATCATCCGCAGCATCGTCGACTTGCCGCAGCCAGACGGCCCGACGAAAACGAGGAATTCGCCGTCATGAACCTCGAGGTCAACGCCGGCGATGATTTCGGTCGATCCATAACTCTTGCGGATGCCCCGCAAGCTCACGTGTCCCACTTCAGTCTCCCTTGACGGCGTGTCGAGTGCCTCGGCATTTTTCCACGAAGCCGCGGTACCAGAGTGCGCTGTCTTTCAGCGTTCGCTGCTGCGTAGCGTAGTCCACATGCACAATACCGAAGCGCTTGACGTAGCCGCTGGACCATTCGAAATTGTCCATCAGGCTCCAGACTATATAGCCCGCCATTGGGACACCGTGCGCCATTGCGGCAGCCATGGCGGCGATGTGGGTCTGGAGGTATTCGGTGCGGTCTACGTCATGTATCTGCCCGTTGGTGACGGGATCCTTGAATGCCCCGCCGTTCTCGGTAATGAATACCGGCGGTAGCCGGTAGTCCTGGTGCAGGCGCAGAAGCAGGTCGGTCAAGCCCTGGGGATAGATTTCCCATCCCATGTCGTTGACCGGCAGGCCGCGCGCTTTCGCATCGAAGGGCTCGCCGGCGCTGGCCACATGTCGCGAATAGTAGTTGACCCCCAGATAGTCCATCGGTGTGGCGATGTGCGCCATGTCGCCAGCCTTGACGACGGGCGCGTCGGCACCAAGCTCGTCGAGTATCTCCTGCGGATAGGCTCCCTTGAACAGCGGATCGGTGTACCAGCGCCGGGCACGCGCGTCGTCCAGGTGCGCCTTGGCGGCATCGGCGGCCGAATCGGTAGCCGGCATCGACGGCGCGAGGTTGAGCACAATGCCCAGTTTCGCGCGGCAGCCGTCCGCACGTAGCGCCTGCAAGGCCAATCCATGGCTGAGCAGCAGGTGATGCGCGACTTGGGCGGCGGTCCGGCGGCTTTTTAGCCCGGGTGCAAAGTTTCCATTTTCATGACCGAGCACGGCGATCACCCATGGTTCGTTGTGCGTGGTGATGGCAGCTACGCGGTTCCCAACGCGGCGCTGCACGCCGCGCGCGTATTCGACGAAGTGGTGTACGGTGTCGCGGTTCGCCCAGCCACCGTTTTCCTGAAGTGCCTGCGGCAAGTCCCAGTGATTTAATGTGAGGTAAGGCTGCACTCCGCGCGCGAGCAGGCCGTCGACCATACGATCGTAGAAGGCCAGCCCTTTCTCGTTCCAGTCACCGGCACCCAGTGGCTGCACGCGCGGCCAGGAGATCGAGAAACGGTAGGCATCGACACCCAGTGCCGCAATCAGGTCGAGATCGCTGTCGAGGCGGTGGTAGTGATCGCAGGCCACGTCACCGTTGCTCGCGTCGGCAATGGCACCTGGCACACGACAGAAGCGGTCCCAAATGGATTCGCCCTTGCCGTCTTCATTGGCGGCACCTTCTATCTGGAAGGAACTGGTGGCGATGCCCCAGATGAAGTCGGGTGGAAACTGGCGGTGGAGCTCGTTTGGAAGGGTCATGGTCTCGTCAATGTTGTGGCGCTATTTCACGGCGCCGGAGGTCAGGCCTGCGATGAGTTGCCGCGAAGAGATCGCGAACAGAATTAAAAGCGGGATCGTGGCAATCGCCGAGCCGGCCATCAATGCACCCCATTCGGTGTTCACCGGGCTTTGCAGGCTGCGCAGCGCTAGCGGCAGGGTGTAGTTGTCGGCAGTACGCATGACGATCAGCGGGCCGATGAAGTTGTTCCAGGACGCGATGAAAGTAATCAGTCCCAGCGTGCCGAGCGCCGGCTTCAGCAGCGGCAGCACGATACGCCAGTAGATGGCAAATTCGCCGCAGCCGTCCATACGGGCAGCCTCGATCAACTCCCTGGGCACCGCCGTCGACGCGAACTGGCGCATCAGGAAGATACCGAACGCGCTGGCAGCACCGGGGATGTAAAGCGCGCGATGCTCGTCGATCCAGCCAAGGGCATCCATGATCATGAAAGTGGGAATCATGTTCATGAACGAGGGCAGCAGCATCGTGCCCATGACCAGGGCGAACAACGCTTTCTTGAAGCGGAATTCCATCAGCGCAAAGGCGTAGCCCGCCATCGAGCAGAACAGCAGGGTTAGTGCCGTCGAGGCCAGTGCGACATAGACGCTCCAGCCCAGATTTCGCCAGAATGGCAGCCGTTCGGTCAGGATCTTCAGGTTGGCAACCAGGTCGCTGCCGAACCACAACGGCGGCGGCAGGTTGAAGATCTCCGTGCGCGAGTGGGTTGCGAACACAAACATGAAGTAGAAAGGCGCAAGCATGATCAGTGCGCCGACAGCGACGGTGCAATAAGCGGCCCAAAGGCCCACCTTCGGAGCGAGACGTTCAGCGCTCACGTCGAAGGGCCTTTCATGCCGACGTCCCGCGCGGACGGAAGGCGCGATTGGTGAGCCAGGTAAGCACCGCCACAACGATGAACAGAAGCCACGACATCGCGCTGGCACCGCCAAAGTCGTTGAAGTCGAACGCCATACGATAGAGGTAAACCGCCGAGGTCATGCCGGACTGGTCGGCGCCACCGCGGCCACCGGTAAGGATGAACGGCTCTTCGAACAACTGCAGGCCACCGATGACACTGAGCGTGATGCCAAAGAAGATCATCGGCCGCAGACCAGGCAGGGTGATACACCAGAATTGTTGCAAGCGTCCGGCACCGTCCATCGTGGCGGCTTCGTAGAGATCTTTCGGAATCGTCTGAAGTGCGGCAAGATAGAGCACCACGTTGAAGCCGAGATAACGCCAGAACACAATTACGGCGATCGCCGGCTTGAGGTATTCGGGCCTGCCCAGCCAGTTGATATTCTCGGTGCCAAATAGCGCATGCAGACCGGCGTTGACGAGGCCGAAATCGGTGGAGAACAACGAGCTGAACATGATCGCGATTGCCACTGACGACGTGATGTAAGGGAGAAAATAAGCACCGACCACGCCATCGCGAAGGCGCTTGAATGTCGAATGTATGAATACAGCCAGCGGGATCGCGACAAAGTGTTGGGGTGCGCCGGAAACCAGCGCCAGCCAGGCAGTATTGCCCAATGCTTTCCAGAACCACTCATCTTCCAGCGCGAATGCAAAGTTCACGAGGCCGACATACTCCATGGCCCGCAGGCCGCCGGTGGGATCCCAGGACTGGAAGGCGAGATAGAGCGAGAACAAAAGCGGGAACACGCCGAACACCGCAAACAACACGAGGAACGGGCTGATGAAGACGTACGGAGCCCAGCGGGGAGACAGGCGAAGGGCGGGCTGCAGGCGCATGGTCAACGGTGCGCGCGCCGCTCGAGGAGACGGTGGGCATCGGCCAGCGCGCGACCGATGTCTTTGTCGTAATCAAGGACGTTGTCGAGTTCGGTGCCGACCACCTCGTCGGCAAAATTGTTCTGCTTGTGCACCTTGGTGGCAGTGATACGGCGCGCGGCGTCACGCCAGAGTCGTCGCGCTTGCTGGCCGCCCAGGAAGGGAATCGGCTGCTCGAAGAACGGGTCGTCATGGGTCTCAAGCAGCGCCGGGAACGCATCCTGGGACTTGAAGGCTGCGAACTGCAGTTCGCGGTTAAGCGTCAGTAGCTGGACGAGTTCCCAAGCAAGCGCCTTGTTCGCTGCCGAGGCCTGGCGTGGCAGGGCGTAATAGGTGCCGCCATACCCAACAAATGTACCCTCCGGTAGTTGCGCGGCGCGCCACAGACCGCGCGTGTCGGGCGCGACCCAGCTCGCCAGTTGCCCAACCATCCAGGCACCGGAGAGTTCGGTCGCAAGCGTGCCGCGCTTGAAACCCTCAGCCCATTCGTTGGACCACGGGGTGACCCGCGCGTCGAGCTTGTGGCGACGCACCTTGCGCGCCAGCGTGAATGCCCGTACAAACCGAGGCGAGGTCACCAGCGCGCGCGAATCCTGATCGAAATAAAGGCCTTCGCCAGTGCGGATGCCGCTGCGAATGACGATGTCCTTGAGCGCCTGGGCATTGGCCATCAGATAGGCGCCAGTGGCGGCCTTTATCTTCACGCCCGCCTCGACATACGCTTCCCAAGTGGGCGTCAGGTCCGTGTCGGTGAGGCCGGCTTTGGACAGAATGTCCGCTCGATAAATCATAGTGCCGGGCCCGATGTCGGTCGGCACGGCCACCACTTCACCGCGGCGGTTGATCGCCTGCTCATAGGCATAGGCGACGTAACGGGCACGCAGTTGGTCAACATGGTACGGGGCCCGTGACAAATCCTCCAACCCCCCACCCTGGGCGAAACGCCCTACGTAGCTGGACTCAAGCGCCATCACATCAGGCAGGTAGACCGATGTCGACAGGGCAGTGGTCATCGCCGTATGGTGATCGATGTATTGACGGCTCACGACCTCGATGTCGATTTCGGGAGGTAGCCTTTGCCATTGCGGGACGGCGGCCCGGACAATCGCGTCGACATTCGGAAACGCGGCCACCGTGAGCTTGCGGCGTTGGCCGGCCCAAAGCGGCAGGACGGACAGGAGGCCTGCCGCCAGCACGGCGCGCCGGGCGG
>JANMXS010000299.1:0-3885 GCA_031394335.1 Burkholderiales bacterium | reverse complement strand
TCGACGCCGGTGACTGCCGCATTGCTGCTGGATTGCTGTGAACTCATGTGTGCCTCTCGTTGTTGAAATGGTGGCCGGGATCCATCGACGCTAATCGACCCTGGCGCCGGTTTCCTTGATGATTTTGGCCCAGCGATCTTTTTCTTCGCGGAAATAGGCGTTGAACTCGGCAGGCGTCGAGCCGACCGCCTCGATGGATGCGCCGTTCATGTAGTTTTTCACCTCGGTGGACGCCAGCACCGCCACCAGTTCGCGGTAAAGCCGGTCGATGATCGGCGCCGGCGTTCCCTTGGGTGCGAGCAGCCCCATCCAGACATAGGCCGAATAACCTTTCAGACCGGATTCGTCGAGCGTGGGTACATCCGGAAGTTGCGGCGAACGATGCGTGCAGGTCACGGCCAGCGGGCGCAGCTTGCCTGCCCTGATGTGGCCCATCATGCCGGCGAGACCGGGAATGGATACCTTGACCTGCCCGCCGACCAGATCGGTGGTGGCCTGGCCGCTGCCGCGATAGGGGACGTGACTCATCTGGATGCCGGCCATCAAGGCGAACATTGCGGCGAATAAATGCTGGCCGCTGCCGTTGCCGGACGACGCATAGTCGATCTTGCCGGGTCGCTCCTTCGCGTACGCGATCAGTTCCGCCACCGTTTTCACGGGCAGCGAGGGATGGACAACGAGCACGCCCGGCTCGCGGCCCAGCAGCGAGATGGGTGCGAAATCTTCTATCGGATTGAACGCGAGTTTCGAGTACAGCGAGGCGCTGATGGCATTGGTCTGCGATGCGAGCAGCAGGGTGTAGCCGTCGGGCGGGGAATTGGCCACCGCTTCGCTGCCGATCATGGCGCCCGCGCCCGGTCGGTTCTCGACGACCACCTGCTGATTGAAGCGCTTGGAAAGTTCCTGCGCGATTACCCGCATCGGCCCATCGACCGCGCCACCGGCCGAGAACGGGACGATGATGCGAATCGGCCGCGATGGATAATCCTGGGCGCTGGCAGGTAAGGCCCCGAAGCATCCCAGCGCGAGGATAATTCTGCCCGCATACCCGCTCAAACGAGTCATGGCGTTCTTATGCATGAGTGGTTTCCTCTTCTGTTGTTATTAACGCTGCCAGGTCACATCAAAGTTGAGACTGTCTTGCACGCAAACACCGGTCGCGCGTCGAAGCCAAGGATACCGCTGTCGGGAGCCAAGCTGCGAAGTTCCGGGTGAGCCGGGGCTGCGTTTCAACGGGTACGCCACCTATTATTGTCGCGCAGTGCGTGGCGGCGTTCTTTGACTCCGGTCATGTGCATTCACCTCCCTGCGCCGCGAATGGGATCGCCGTCGACCGGGGCAACATCCCACTGTTTTCGCTTTTTGTTTTTCGAATATCGCGCAATCGTTAGCGCCGGCATTTTTATGTAGATCGCCTATTGGCGAGCCTTTCCGAGCATTTTCGCTCCAAACACCGCGCCAGTCCTAGAGTTTGACTTTTGTGCGCCCATGCAACTTGTATAGACAGATTTAATTGGCTAACATCGGCGGCCACTACCTTCGACGCTGATTAATCCATGCCCACGCACACCCTCACACTCACCCCCGGCTCACTTACGCTTGGGCAAATGCGCCACATCATGCGTGGCGACATGCCGATCAAGCTCGACCCGGCGGCAATAGCGGGCATCAACGCCGGTAGCGCAGCGGTGGCGGCGATCGTTGCCAAGGGCGCGCCAGCCTATGGTATCAACACCGGATTCGGACGGCTGGCGACCACGCATATCGCGGTCGATCAGCTGGAACTGTTGCAGAAAAATCTGGTGCTCTCGCATGCGGTGGGCGTTGGCGATCCGCTGCCTTCCTCCATGGTGCGGCTGATGCTGGCGTTGAAAATTTCCAGCATGGGGCGCGGCTACTCGGGCATTCGCCTGGTCGTGATCGAGGCCCTGCTCAAATTGCTCAATACCAATGTGCTGCCGCGCATTCCGGCCAAAGGTTCGGTGGGCGCGTCCGGCGATCTGGCGCCGCTGGCGCATATGGCAGCGGTGTTGCTGGGCGTGGGCGACGTGATGGTCGATGGCAAGCCGTTGCCCGCCCGTGAAGGTCTTGCGCGCGTGGGCTTGCAGCCGATGACGCTGCAAGCCAAGGAAGGTCTCGCACTGTTGAACGGCACCCAAACCTCAACCGCGATCGCGCTGGTGAACATGTTCGCCATCGAGGATTTGTACCAGACCGCGCTGGTCTCCGGCGCGCTCAGCGTGGATGCGGCGGAAGGCTCATTGACGCCATTCGATGCGCGCATTCAAAGCCTGCGCGGCCATCCGGGGCAAATCGACGCCGCGGCCGCCTATCGCGTGCTGCTTGAAGGTTCCGCCATTAACGCCAGCCACGCCCACTGCGAAAAAGTGCAGGACCCCTACAGCCTGCGCTGCCAGCCGCAGGTGATGGGCGCCTGCCTCGACCAAATGCGTCACGCCGCCCTGGTGCTGCTGCGCGAAGCCGATGCGGTATCGGACAATCCGCTGGTGTTTCCGGAAACCAACGAAGTGCTGTCGGGCGGCAATTTTCACGCCGAGCCGGTGGCCTTCGCCGCCGACAATCTGGCGATCGCGGCTGCCGAAATCGGCGCGCTGGCCGAGCGCCGCATTGCGCTGTTGATCGATACCACGCTATCCGGCCTGCCGCCGTTTCTGGTGCGCGATGGCGGCGTCAATTCCGGCTTCATGATCGCGCATGTCACCGCGGCCTCGCTGGCCAGCGAAAATAAAACCTATGCGCACCCGGCCAGTGTCGACAGCCTGCCGACCAGCGCCAACCAGGAAGACCATGTGTCGATGGCCACCTTCGCCGCGCGCAAGCTGGGCGATATTGCCGACAACGTGGCCTACATTCTGGCGATTGAACTGCTGGCCGCGGCCCAGGGTGTGGATCTGCGCGCGCCGCATCTGACCTCGGCAAAACTGCAGGTGGCGATGAGGCTGATCCGCAAGCATGTCGCGCATTACGAACTCGATCATTACTTCGCGCCGGATATCACCTCGATCGCCGAGCTGGTCAAGGCGGGTAAATTTGCGGCGTTGTCGCCGTTGCGGTTTGAGTCGCAGGCGTAACTAATCATGACCAGCCATTGGAGCGGTGTTTGTCGCGCATTGATGTCGACTCCCCCCTTTTTCAAAGGGGGAAGCACATGGTGGTGAGCCCGATTCAATCGGGAACGTAACGAAGCAAAGTTACCCACTGGGAACTCAAGATTGCCAATCAGCGTTTCCAAAATTTAATCAAAGGCCCTTTAGAGAAATAAGTAGATGCCGACCCCCGCCTACCAACAAATCAAAGACTACGTCGCCAAGGAAATCCAGTCCGGGCGCTGGCGCGAAAACGACCTGGTGCCCTCCGAGCACGACCTAGTACGCAAATTCGGCGTGGCGCGCATGACGGTGAATCGCGCCATGCGCGAACTTGCCGATGCGGGTCTGCTGCGGCGTACCAAGGGCGCCGGCACTTATGTGGCCGGCTGTAAATATCAATCGACGCTGGTGGAAATACGCAGCATCGCCGACGAGATTCGCGAGCGCGGTCATGTGCACACCGCCAGGGTGTTAAAGCTGGAAACGCGTAAGGCCGATGTCGAACGCGCCGCCGCACTGGAATTGAAAACCGGCGCGCCGGTATTTTTTTCCTTGATCGTGCACAGCGAGAACACGCTGCCGATCCAGCTCGAAGCGCGCTATGTCAGCCCGGCGGTGGCGCCGGAATATCTTGAGCAGGATTTTTCGGGACTCACGCCCAGCGAATATCTCACCCAAGTGGCGCCGGCCACACGCGCCCAGTATCGCGTCGATGCCACCCTGCCCGATGCCGCCATGCGGCGCCTGCTGGCGATGCCCGCGAACGAACCCTGCC
>JANMXS010000298.1:0-33730 GCA_031394335.1 Burkholderiales bacterium | reverse complement strand
ATGGCCTTGTTGCGCGGCTCGGGCGTGGCCGGGCCCAGGCCGTAGTCCTGCAGGTAGCGGTAGCCGTCCTTGTTGACGAGGAAGCCGCCTTCGCCGCGGCAGGCCTCGGTGAACAGCAGTCCGGTGCGCGGCATGCAGGTGGGATGATATTGCACGAACTCCATGTCACGCAGCGGTACGCCGTGACGGTAGGCCAGCGCCATGCCGTCGCCGGTTACGATACCGCCGTTGGTATTTTCGCGGAACACACGGCCGGCGCCGCCGGTGGCGATGATCACCGCCTTCGCCTGGATCAGCTGGAGCTCGCCGCTGGCGATCGCGATGGTCACTACGCCCTGTGCACGGCCGTCTTCGACCACCAGGTCGACGCAGAAGTGTTCGTCGAAGCGCCTGATGGAGGGATATTTCATGGAAGTCTGGAACAGCGTGTGCAACATGTGGAAGCCGGTCTTGTCGGCGGCAAACCAGGTGCGCTCGATCTTCATGCCACCGAAGGGACGCACGTTGGCGTGGCCATCCTCGCGGCGGCTCCAGGGGCAGCCCCAGTGCTCCATCTGCACCAGCTCTTCGTGCGAGTGAGCCACGAAGTAATCGACCACGTCCTGTTCACTCAGCCAGTCACCGCCGCTGACGGTGTCGTTGAAGTGATGTTCGAGGCTGTCATGCGCCAGCGTCACGGCCGCCGCGCCGCCGTCGGCGGCAACCGTATGGCTGCGCATCGGGTAGACCTTGGAAATGAGCGCTACAGTCAGGAAGGGATCGGCTTCGGCCACCGCAATCGCGGCGCGCAGTCCCGCGCCGCCGGCGCCGACGATGGCAACGTCCGACTTGAAGACTTCCAGCATCGCTCGCTCCCAGCAGTGTCTAACGAATCAGGGTCAGTTGCTGATACAGGCCGCCGAAAGAAGTCTCTTTGCAGATCGACGCGAGCATGGTGCCTTCGGGCAGAAAGTGCTCGATCTCATTGCGCCACAGATCCATGGCGTAGGGCTCGAGTGTGTCAAATACCAGGCGCATCAAGGGGCGCAGCGGGTGCAACCGCGCCGCACGGTGATAGTCAACAATCACGATCTTGCCGCCAGGCTTCACGACGCGCAGCGCCTCGGCGAGTGTGGCACGCCGCACCGCTTCGGGCTGCTCGTGCAGCAGCAGGAACAACAGCACCTGATCGAAGCTCGCATCGGCTGCGGCGAGCGACGAGGAATCGCCGCGCACTATCGTGATGCGTTCATCTGCCGGCAGCTTCGAACGCAGGTTCTGCAGCTGGATCGGCAGGATGTCGACGACTTCGAGGCGGGCATCGGGGGTCAGCGCAGCGCGCAGGCGCAGCGTCAGGTCACCGTACACGCAGGCAACCTGCAGTGTGCGACCGCGTATCGGCGCGCCCAATGCGGCCAGCGCGCGGTCACGCAGACGGCTGTAATTGCCAAAAAGAATGAGATTGACGAGCCAGTAGCGTTCGAATATACGCACAGCCCGCGGATGCACATAGGCCCACCAGTAAACTGTGTCAAGGTAACGCGGAATCTGCAGACTGCGGGACGCTGGCGGCGCAGGTCGGTCGTACGTATAGTCGGCGAGGACCGGAACCGGCGCTGTCATATCTATTAACCCCTACTACCCGATTGAGTAGCCGGGTGCGATGCACACTTTCCCGGGTCTATCTGCGAGGCACAATCCGTACTGCTCACCGGATGCCTACGGTTATTGCGTATTTCAATGCTGGCGCTGTTACGTGTCAGAAGCGGCGTGGGTGGCCACGTCCTCGGGCCACTCACCGCGCCCGCCCGAACTGGGGCGATCTGATTGAGACGGTCCATCGGCGTCACACTTAACGCGCCTTGCACAGCTGCCTGCCAATGCCGAGAAAGCGCTTCCACGGTACAGCACGCTTGGAGCCCACTGGGATCCGCGTCGCGTTCTTGTAGCCCGCATGTGCGGCTGCGCCTTGCTCGGCGTGCCGGTGCATCGCGATTGAGCGGATCTGTACCTCAAACACGACCCCTTCCAAGTCGCGCACGCTTGCGTGAAGGCTTCGGTAGCCGTTGGATTTCGGTAGGGCGACGTAGTCCTTGAAGCGACCGACAATCGGTACATAGATGTCGTGAATCACTCCCAGTGCGTGGTAGCAGTCCGCCTCCGTAGGCACGACGATGCGTAGCGCGAGGAGGTCATGTACCTGGTCGAAAACCAGGTTCTTATCGAGCATCTTCTTCCATATGCCTGCGGGGTGTTTGACCCTGTGGCGGATTTCGACGACCGGGATGTTTTGGGCAGCCAGAGCGCGATTGATCTCTTCCCCGCGTGCCACGGCTAGCGCCTCGAGTCGGGGTCGCTCTGCCTCAATCCTCCGCGAGATGTCGAGAAAGGCGCCCGGATCGAGCACGTGAAGCGCGGCATCCTCCAATCTGACGCGTAGCTCGGGTTGACCGAGCGTCTCCGCTTGAGTCGCGTCGTTGTCCCAGGCCCACTGGGCCAGTCTGCGACACTCAGGGTCGCCAGGATTGGCGCGTTGCAGGCATTCGAGTCGCGCGTGGAGCCGGAGTACGGCCGCACTGGAATCCAGATGATCCAGTGAGCTTTGCGGCGGAGAGGTCTCTTCAGTCGCCGTCTCCGAGGCGCTGTCCGGGCCTCGGTCCATTGAATATGCACGCCGTTGGGCGGCAACGAGGTGCTCGACAGTGCGCCGCAGCTCCTCGCCCAGCGTGCGAAAGCGCCATCCTAGCCAACGGATCTCCCAGGCACCACCGGGATCCGGCATATCATCCCAGTAACCCAGCTCCATTTTGCGCACCCCCTTAAGAAGGCGGCCTATTGGCTCAGTGACCTCGCGGCGAATCACGACGAACAGTAGCGCGAGAATCAGAGACGCGGTGACGCCCGCATGTGAAGCCCAGTCCCGCCAGCGACGGTCGCGATCCGCCTGGAATTCCGGGCCGTCGGCCGTTACGTTGAGTGCGTACGTCCCTGGTCCCAGGGCTGGCGCGACCATCGGCACGGTGGCGATCAGCGACCCTGATGGGCTCGGTCCTCCGACTATCCGCGTAGCAAGGACAATTCGACCCGACGCGTCGACGACAGCCAAATGATGATCGAAGCGGCCCAGTACGGCGTAGGAAGCGTGAATGCGGTCAATTGCGTTTGCGGCGACTTCACGCGTGGGTGCCAACTTCAGCTCAGCGGCAAGCGGAACCAGGGACTCACCAAGCCGCTTCTGCTGCTCACGCTGTTCGGCACGCAGCTCAAAAGCGAGTTGCGCGCCGGAAAGCGCGGCCATGGCAACTGTGACGACCAGCGTGACGAGGAAACCGAGGCGCAGGCTAAGGCCGACTCCTCTGTGCGGTGGCGCTGCAGAGGCAATAGACGAGACGGCACCAGCGTGGCTTTCCATCAGCCAAGTAGCAGCCAAAAACGCCGTTGGCTCAAACTGGATAGACGACGATCGCCTGCAGCATAAGTCTGGTGCTCGGGACGCCCACACGCTGTGATCACAAAAACAGTCTGCCGCATTGCCATCGGCTTCAATGTATCCGCTAATGTTCTTGTAACTGTCACGCCAGGTGAGACCTGCTCCGGACGTCGGCGGCGATCGGCCGCTCGCTACATGATCACGCCCGGCGTCGAGCCACGGCCGCTGCGCCTTCCACATAGTTTGCCAAGTACTAATCGAAACCTTGTCGCGACGCTTTTGAGACAAACAGGCGCTAGAGTGACGATCCGCGGACTCACCGGGCCTAGATTGAAGATGTCGAGGAAGTGCGAGATGAACGTGATCTGGAATCTGTCGACCATGATTGTAGTCCTGGGTCTTGCGGCCTGCGCGCGAGTACCGGCAACGCGCGGGGCCAGCGGTTTATCCGCAGCCACGACCGCTCCGGCTATAGCTGTCCAGCCTGAACCGACCGCGCAGCACGTGGTGGATGAGACGTTGCCGCATGTCGTGGTTTACAAGCCCCCGACCTGCGGGTGCTGCAAGATGTGGGTCGAACACTTGCGCGCAGGCGGGTTCCGCGTCGAGGTCACGGACACCCAGGACATGAGTGCGATAAAGGTCCAAGCCGGTGTGCCGGTAGGGAAGGGCTCGTGCCATACAGCGAAGGTCGGCGATTACTATCTAGAGGGTCACGTGCCGGCGGACGACGTGAAGCGGCTACTGTTCGAGAAGCCCGATGCGCGCGGACTCATCGTCCCGGGCATGGTGCCCGGCTCACCGGGCATGGAGCAGGGCAGCGTACATCAGGTCTACGACGTGCTGCTGCTGGCAAAGGATGGTTCCACCACCGTGTTCTCCCACCACGGGAACTGATTCCGGCGCGCAATCGAGATTGTGGGCGCCTCCGTGTCCACGACGGTGCCATGGCCAACCATTGAGCATTTACAGGCCGGACTGGTCAAGGGAGTTCCGGTGTATCTGCGGACCCTCGCTCAAAATTTGCGGTCTTTATAGGACTCACAAATGACACAGCCAATTGCGCGATCCCATCTGCCGTGGACACGCCGTTGATGTCGATATCATGATCTCTGTGTTCAGTGGGCCTCATTGCGGAAAGCACGTATGGTCGCTAGCTGCTGGGCGCGCCACTCTAGGGGTCAATTGGAGAAGTCGTGTCATGGGCAGCATCGGCTCAACTGGAGAGCCACCGGCATTGGAGCGCCTGGCAAGATCGCCCGGCATCGTTGTCGCCGGCGTCAAATCACCACGCACGCATGCCGTCTTGAGCGCTCTGGCAGGCGTTCCGAACGTGGTTTGGCAGACCTCGCATGACGCAGCGCTTCATTGCGCGACCACCGGAGACCCAGCGTGCATAATTATCGCTGACGAACTCGACAGCGGCCACGCCTTGGACCTGTTGATCTGCGTTCGCCAACGCGAGCCAGCGGTGGCAATCTATTTCGTTACCGACGCCGGCAACATAGGTGATGCCGTCGCAGGAATGCGCGGAGGCGCCACGACCGTCGTCGAGACTCCGCAGTCTTTGCAGCTGCTACGCCACTATGTTTTGGGTGCAGTGCGTCAAGGCCGTTCGGGTCCATAGCTGCGTACACCCAGGTATTCGCAAACCGAACAGATTCACCGAGCCTATGAGCCAGTTGTGCCGCTAGGTTGAATTAATGAACCCTCGGTTGGGCATGCGGCCAGGTGCACTCTGGCTACGCTGTGTGAGCGCCCGCCGCGACGGCACGTGACCAAGTCCAATGTCTACGCATAGTTCCTAATGGCACTAGCGGTGCCTGGTGCTACGGTGCACCTCATGATTCGCCAGCCCGCGGCCGCATCCAGTGATGAACGGAGATTTGCGATGACACATACATCTATTCGAAGCGTGCGAGTGTTGCTTGCTCTAGCACTCGTCGCGGCATCAGCTGCCTTGACGGTTGATTGTGGCGGCGGGAGTGGCGGTGCGAGCACCGGGACTGGGACCGGCATGATCAGCGGGACGGCCGTCAAAGGCCCGGTGAGCGGCGCCACGGTGACCGCGTACGCCATCAGCAATGGCGCGAAGGGCGATCAACTGGGCAGTGCGCAAACCGACTCGAACGGCGGGTTCACGATCACCGTTGGACCCTATTCAGGTCCCGTCATGCTGCAGATGCATGGAGGGTCTTATATGGATGAGGCGACCGGAACACGAATGACCATGCTCGATGCCGATCAGTTGACCTGTGTCATCCCCTCGGTCACCGTTTCTGCCGGCTCAGCGATGACGGCAATCCAGATCACTCCCCTGACTTCGATGGCCCAGGCGTGGGCACAGAGCATGGCGGGCGGGATGTCCGCTGCGAACATCACGACGGCTAACGAACACGTCGCCGCGGCGTACTTGGGGTCGGGTGTCGATATTCTGATGACGCATCCGATTGACCCGACCGTGGCAGGCTCCGCCAATGGGGTAAGTATTGAGAGCAAGAACTACGGAATGCTGCTGGCCGCCATGTCGCAGGAAGCCAGCGACTTGGGCATGACGACGTCTTCCTCGGCCATGATCACTGCCATGATGGACGATGCATCGGATGGAATGATGGATGGCAGGATGGGGACTAGCGCAATCAGCTTAAGCGGGATGGGCGGCATGATGGGGGGTGGCAACATGATGCCTACTGCGGCAACCAGCCAATTGGTGACCGCCATGACGACTTTTATCAACAATCTTGCCGCTAACAAATCCGGTGTAACCAGCGTTACCGAAATGCAGACGCTCATGAACCAACTTTCCCAACTGGCAACATCCGGCGGACACCTATAGGAGCGTCGTAATAGCCCGTTTGTCGAGGGGCTCGAATTCGGGCCAGTCGCAGTGCCTGACGCGCCGCTGGAGGTCGTCGTGAGTGCAGGTGATTCGGGGGTCTTCGACGACATTCGCCGACATGCCGCTAGGCAATTGAGATGTTCGATTGGGCCGCTGACGGATTACGACTTAGACCCGACGGATTCTCCCAATTAATCGACTGGCCAAAAATGGGTCAATGAGTCACTAGGCCCGAACGCAGCGCCGCCTAGCGGTTCGGCTGGTTCGCCAGCCCGACGAAGTAGGACTTCAGCGCCTGAACTTGCTCAGCAGCCAATAGGGTCCCGCGCGGCATGCGCTTGTCTCCAGCCGCTTCCGACAGTCGGTACAGCACTTCATCCAGCAGCCGCCCGTGAGGAAAACCGCCCCCGCCCAGCCTTAATGCCAGCTCCCCGGGACTGCCGAAAGGTATTTGCGGCGCGATCTCCCCGGTGTGGCAGGTGGCACACAACCTGATCGCCGGCGGCGCACCGCCCTCGATGGCAGCCACAATGCGGACGCCAGAGTCGTTGGGCGTGGCGACAGGCAGGATGGCGGGCTGCGATGCATACCAATCTTCCAGTGCCTGGCGACTACGCTCCGCCAGTAGCCTGCAATAGGCATCACTAGGAGCGAAAGTCCGGTAACTGCGCAGATCGGCAAGGGCGCCATCAGCGGTTGCTACCTCCTGAAACAGCGCTTCGCGAACGGACCACGTATCGGGTGGAGCTGCAAGGTCGAACGTATTGCTCTCAAGCGCGAGCGTCCAGGAGTCAGTACTGCCGCCCAGCCCACGTTCCACCACGAATCGCAATTTCCCCATGTCAACTGGTCGGGTAGCACGCGACCGCAGTGCGTCGGTTTTTCCTAGGCGCCTGGACTTGGCCGCATCCTGTTGTGCGTCGATCCGTGCGTGCGATGCCAGATACTCACGCAGCTGAACGCCCAGCGGCGCGCGCAGGGAGCGTGGATAGAATTCATCCAACGGGCCGCAATCGCCCTCTGCGGCGGCCAGCAGCACATATCGGTGGGATACATAGCCTGGGCTTGAAGCGAGCCGTCCCATGATCGCTCGTGCGTTGAGCCGCGCCAGCAGGCTCGAGAGGCGGGCATTGGGAGGCTCCGTCAAGTGCCCGTTGTAACCAGCGGCAGAACTGGTCACATAAGTATCGCGTTCGGCGAATCGCCCGGGCGCAATCAGTGACCTGAAGCGTGGATGCGTGGGCTGGATAGCGAGAAACTCGCGAATTCCCTTCGCCTCCTCGGATGACAGGCCGCGCAGGTAACGCTCGCCATATACGCCGGGCCAACTGGGCGGTGTATCCCAGATGGGCCGGGCGGGTGATCCGTGGCAAAGGCCACAGCGGTGAGGATTGACATCCGAGACCGTCGGTGGCGTACCTGTACCGTTGAACTGGATCTCCCGAAACCGGAAACTGTCCGTTGCGGCGTCGAACTCCACAGTCTCGACCGAATCGTATCCGCCTTCCGCCGGGTCGCCATTGAAGGTGACCACCAGAGTCGCGTCATACCCGAACAGGACAACGCGGGGATTGGCGTAGTTGGCGCCCTGCAGGCTTCTGCTGTGGAACACGAGTGTGTACTGGGCGCGTAGCGGCTCCGGCAGTGCCTTTACCAAGTCATCCACCGTGGTAATGGCGCGCTCTGAAATCAGCGTTTGCAAGGACGCAAATCCCAACGCCTGCGCGCAGGGCATCGCAATGCTCTGCAGCAGCAACAATCCCACCAGGCGTAGAGTTCGACTCAAGCTCACCGGACCACGCGCAGCCTGTCAACCATGCCGCATTATGCTCTTCAACGCATCCTGCTCGCACGTTACGAACGTGATGAGTGGCGAACGGCGTGGAGAGTCCATCGCGAGTGTCGATCTCGGCAACTATTCCTCGGGTGAGAATCCCAATGGCCGCCATTCGCGTCCGCCCGCTTTGGTTTATTCTGTTGAAAAACTCGAATTCTCGGGCTCATTGTTTTTTTGCCGAGGGTCATTGCTGGGGCGAATGCTGAATACGCTTTGGGCGTAGATCTAGAAGACGCCTTAAGCGGGGACTTCCATCACTTTCCGTATCCCCTCGAACTGCAGTGAACCGCGCGGACAGGGGCTTCTAATTTTTCAGCGGCGCCCGAAATCAGAGTTTTCAACAGAATCGGTTATTAAACGTCTCTCGATGCCACGTCACTCAATGTGTTGCGCAATCTGCACAGGTATTCAGCCCACGCCTGCATCATTGCGCATCGCTCGGTAAGTCGCTGGGCACGGTTATAGGCACTCCGAACTTCATTGCGCTCGGCGTGCGCCAGTTGCAGCTCGATGGGATCAGGGTGCTATCCTTGTTCGTTGAGGCCCGTTGATGCCATGGACCGGAACCCGTGTGACACCATCTCCTTACCGCTGAATCCTAGTCGCCGCAGCGCTGCATTGATCGTGTTCTCGCTAATGGGTCGATTGTCGGAAAGTATCGACGGAAATAAGTAGCGACCCGAGCTCGTCAGTGGCTTGAGCGCGCGCAGCAAGTCGAGCACCTGTTTGGACAGCGGGACGATATGTTGCTCGCCTATCTTCATGCGGGCGGCCGGTGAAAGTCACATTAAATTCGAACTTACAATAGATAAATATTTTATTATATTGAATTATAAGGAAATGGCTCCCTGGGTTGGACTCGAACTCACGTGTAAGTCGCTGAGCGATAAGGTGGTTCTCATTCAGGTTGCAAAACTTACCCCCAGAGGTACCCCCGTAACGCATGCGCTGGGGTGACCAGACGCGGGTTGGAATGGTGTGACACACGCTGGAACAGGCTAAAGGTGGTGTCATCGGAGTCGGGAGCAGCAGGCGATAGACTAGACAGGCCTGCTTGGTCTGACGCGTGGGTAGGCGTCGAACAATTCTTAACAAACGCGGCTGTCTGTAGGGTCAAGTTGCCTTCCCGAAGGCTGCAGGCTAGTGTAGTGTCCAACATATAGGTGGATGTATGACGTGACTTCCATTATGCTGGCGCATGGCCAGAACCAGCCCCGTGCTCAGGCTTAGCGATGCTGAACAGCAGCAGCTGGAGCAATGGGTGGCTGCGCACGGGACGCCGCAGCAAGTAGCGTTGCGCTGCCGGATCGTGTTGGCCGCAGCGGCCGGAGAGACGAACCTGGGGATTGCGGCTGCAGCAGGGGTCGATGTGAAGACCGTGGCACTGTGGCGCGGGCGCTTTGCCGAGGCCGGTCCGGAAGGCTTGTGGGAGATTGCTGCGGGACGTGGACGCAAGCCCACCCACTCGCTTAACAAGATCAAGGCGATTATCCAGGCCACACTGTCTAGTAAGCCACGCGGTATGACGCAGTGGAGCTGTCGGCAAATGGCGCAGGCCCAAGGCGTGAGTAAATCCACTGTCAGCACGATCTGGCGCAGTCATAACTTGAAGCCCCACCGCACCAAGCGCTTCAAGCTCTCGCGCGATGCGCGGTTCCTGGAAAAACTCACCGATGTGGTGGGGCTGTACTTGAACCCGCCCGATCAGGCGCTCGTACTCTGCGTGGATGAGAAAACCCAGATTCAGGCGCTGGATCGCACACAGCCGGGATTGCCCATGAAGAAAGGGCGTCTGGGCACGATGACCCACGATTACAAGCGCAACGGCACCACGTGCCTGTTCGCGGCGCTGGAAGTATTGCAAGGCAAAGTAGTCGGCCAGTGCTTCAGCCGCCACCGGTATCAGGAGTTCTTGCGATTCCTGCGCCGACTCGATACGGAGTTTCCCGGTGAGGGAGCCTTGCACTTGGTGATGGATAACTATGGCACGCACAAACACCCCAATGTGCAGAGTTGGCTCAAACGTCATCCACGCTTTATTCCGCACTTCGTGCCCACCAGTTCCAGCTGGCTCAACCTGGTCGAACGCTGGTTCGGTGAACTCACCAGCAAAGCCGTACGACGCGGCCCCTTCAGCAGTGTTGCCGATCTGCAGGCCGCCATCGCACAGTTTCTTGATGCTTGGAACCTGGACCCCCAGCCCTTCGTCTGGACGGCGACCGTCGCCTCTATTCAGGCCAAATTGTCTCGGTGCCGCCAGACTCTGGAGCAGATCAAACCCGGCTGCACCGCACCGCGGACCCGGAAAACCAAATCTCCAGTTATTTCTCGGACATCACACTAGGGGGCTGGCTGCGTCACGGTGCTGGCGTCCAGGGTCACGGCAGTCTGCGCCAACAGTCTACCGTTCACCGTTGCACCAGTCGCCAACGTGATCCCCGTTTGAGACAGTACTATCCCCTCGAGGTGCGCGGTCGTATTGAGCGCGACGACACCAGCGGATTGCCAGAAGATGTTCTTGGCCAGTGCGCCACCGGCCAGCAGTACTCTGATACCTGAAGCCTGGGTAATGCCGCCCGCTATCTGGAAAATCCAAACATCATTTGGGCCACCGTTGAGCGTGACGTCTGTCAATATCGAAACCCCGGTGCTCCACTTGTAAAGCCCGGGAACGAGGACCAGCCCGCTAATATCGCCGCTGCCCAGTTCGGTGAAATCGGGTGTTGTTCGCCCGGCAGCATCGGCGTAGGCCGCTTCCATGTTACTTACCGCCGTAGTCAGATTGGTTGGGGTTGGCGAGGTATAGTCGGCCGCATAGGCCATACCGACAATCTGACTGGATGTTGAAAATGTACCGGTGCCGTCCAATGCCAAGGCGAATCCCGTTATTGCAGTTGAATCAATCGGACTCACGCCAATATCGCCAGTTACGACGGAGGTTGGCACGGTAGAGATCCCGGATTTGGCGAGAATCGCAAAATTTCTCGCCGTTCCAAGGATAACCGGCGCCGGACCTGCCGATGCAGCTGCCCCGGTGGTAAAGCTCCATGTCTTAGCGACAGCCAATGCGTTGCCTGCCACGTCCTTCGCGCCAGTGGTGATCGTTGCAGTAAACAGGGTATTGGCGGCAAGATCGTTGGTTGGGTTTAAGGTTGCAACGCTGCCCGTGTACGTCACAGCGCCTGGAACGGGCATTGCCCCTTGCGTCAAGGTAAAGGTCGCGGTGGTGATTGTTGTGCCGTCCATCGCCTCGCTGAAGGTGGCGGTGACGTCCTGGTTGATGGCGACACCAGTGGCAAGATCAGCAGCGGTCGTGGCGCTAACAGTTGGTGCAGTGGTGTCGGGCGGTGCCCCGTTGCCACCGGCATTATTGCCGTTGCATCCGACCACAAGTGCGGCCAGAGGTAAGGCAATGAACCACATTATTGGTTTGAAAAGGCTTCTGAGACTGTTCATGTGTTTCCCCAGTGGTGTGTGACGGGTGCATTGCGACAGCGGATCCCGGCGTATTGCGTCAAAGTCCGGGCAATCATCCTCGCAGTCGCGACTATCGCCCTGTTGCGCAGGAAGTTCAGTCCGCTAGCGCACATACACGCAAAAAAGGCCGGTCACGAGACGGTCTTATTTTGTCCTGCTGTTACCAGCAATGTTTTATGGCTTATTAAACACGACGACATAACCACTGCAGCATAGTGGTGTTATTGCATCGTTCTTTTTTGGAGTGAAAAGACAATGTGCAAATTGCAGATCGAGGATGCTGAGGTAATGCGAATAGCGATTCAGCAGGAGACTGCGCACAGCGATGAGTCGCGTTACGACCATCGACTGCATGCATTGCTGCTGGTGACTGCTGGGTAATCCTGCCACGAAGTCGCCGAACTGTTTGGCGAGAGCGGCGCCACGGTGCAGCGCTGTGTGAGCCGCTTCGAACCAGGGGGCTGGACGCTTTGCGGGAGGGTGAGCGCGCCGGCCGGCCGCGGACGCTGGAGGCGAAGGATTGGCGCCGGTTGCCGGGGGTCTGCGAAAACTCCACCAGACTTCGACCTGGCCGCCACCCTGTGGGACGGTCCAGTCTTGTCTGAGCATTTGCGTCGGCGATTCGGCGTAGACCTGGGAGTGCGGCAATGTCAGCGCCTATCTCGACAAATGGGTTGTCGGCTGCGTAAGCCGCGCCCGCAAGTCCGTGGCTTGTATCGGCGCTGTCAGCCTGAGCAGCGGTCAATTCGTTCGCATGATGTGTCCGATCTTCAACGCCGTGACTTTCCAGCGCTTCCTCATGCGACTGCTGCGCCAGCAATCGCCAGAACGCCGCATGATCGTCGCACTCGACAACGCCCGTTACCATCAGGCAAAACTCCTCGCCGCTTTTCTGCCTCCCCACAGCCCGCTACTCGCCCCAATCGAGTGGGTGTGGAAACCGAGTCCGCGCCTGGCCACCCACAATCGTTACTTTGGGGGGTAGTCTTGCTTTCCTTGCTAAAACTGACGGTAGAAAACGCTGGGGATTATAGAGGGTGACAGCGATAAGCCATTGATAACTAATGTTTTCCGGATCGCCTGTTTTCGTTGGGTTACCTCCTTAAGAATCAGCGAGTTGCCGGTGCTAGCGCCTTTAGAAATTGGTGAATTCTGCTGTGACTTATGGCAGACAAAACAAGTGGACCCCTCTATCCTCGGTCAGGTCAAAAGTTCGATCATGTCCAGCCCGCATAGTCCCAATCAAAACCACCTGCTCGCCGCACTGCCGACGGCCGAGTTTGAGCGCATGTTGCCCCAACTTGAATTGGTGCCGATGCGGCTAGGCGAACTCCTCTGTGAATCAGGTGAGCCGTTGCAGCATGCCTATTTCCCGACAAGCGCCATCGTGTCCTTGCACTACGTCATGGAGAGCGGCGCATCGGTTGAAGTCGCCGGGGTTGGCAATGAAGGCATGCTCGGCATTTCCCTGTTTATGGGCGGCCAGACTACGGTCACCCGGGCGGTCGTGCAGACGGCGGGTCATGGCTACCAACTACGTGCGCCGCTGCTGATGGAGGAATTCAATCGTTTCGGGATAATGCTGCGCTTACTGCTGCGGTACACTCAAGCGCTAATCACGCAGATGGCGCAGACTGCCGCCTGCACTCGTCACCATTCGGTGTTGCAGCAGCTGTGCCGCTGGCTGCTGTTGACGCTGGATCGGATGCCGTCGAGCGATTTGATCATTACCCAGGAATTGATTGCCAGCATGCTGGGAGTGCGCCGCGTAGGCATCACCGAAGCGGCCGGAAAATTGAAGGATCTAGGCGTGATCAGTTATCGCCGCGGCCACATCACGGTGCTGGACCGTTCGCTGTTGAATGCGCATGTTTGCGAGTGCTATGACGTGGTCAAGCGCGAATTTGCTCGCTTGCTTTTCGACGTACAGCATCGACAGAACGCTGCCGCTGTCGCCGTAAGGGAATAAAAACTGTCGAGGGAAACGCGGGGACCATTAGGATCATGACCAGAAAAAAGACATCCGCGACTATCAAAGCCGGCGATCACAGGCCGCAGGGCCTAGGTGACGTTCGGAGTCGAGAGGCTCTACTGAAAACAGGGGCCCTGCAGAACGCAATCTTCAACAGCGCCAACTTCTCGAGCATTGCGACCGACGCAAAGGGCGTCATCCAGATCTTTAACGTCGGTGCCGAGCGCATGCTGGGCTATTCGGCCGCCGATGTGATGAACAAGATCACGCCGGCGGAAATTTCCGATCCGCAGGAGCTGATTGCGCGCGCCAAAGCGCTGAGCGTCGAGCTCGCAACCCCAATTACGCCCGGTTTCGAGGCTCTGGTATTCAAGGCGTCGCGGGAGATCGAAGACATCTATGAGCTCACTTACATCCGCAAGGACGGAAGCCGCTTTCCGGCGGTGGTGTCCGTTACGGCGTTGCGCGACGCGCAGGGAGCCATCATCGGGTATTTGTTGATTGGCACCGACAACACTGCGCGCAAGCAGGCGGAGGAGGCGCTGCTCAAGGCGGGGGCATTGCAGAACGCAATCTTCAACAGCGCCAACTTTTCGAGCATTGCCACCGATGCGAACGGTGTCATTCAGATCTTCAACGTCGGCGCCGAGCGCATGCTGGGCTACACGGCCGCCGAAGTGATGAACAAGATCACGCCGGCGGATATTTCCGATCCGCAGGAAGTAATTGCGCGCGCCGAGGCGCTGAGCCTTGAACTCGGCACCCCGATTACGCCGGGCTTTGAAGCGTTGGTCTTTAAGGCCTCGCGCGGTATCGAAGACATTTACGAGCTCACCTACTTCCGCAAGGATGGGAGCCGCTTCCCGGCCGTAGTGTCCGTCACGGCGCTCCGCGACGCTCAGGACGTCATCATCGGTTATCTGTTGATTGGCACCGACAACACCGCGCGCAAGCAGGCGGAGGAGGCGCTGCTCAAGGCGGGGGCATTGCAGAACGCAATTCTCACCAGTGCCAATTTTTCAATTATCGCCACCGATGCGAAAGGTGTCATCCAGATCTTCAACGTCGGTGCCGAGCGCATGCTGGGCTATTTGGCCGCCGAAGTCGTCAACAAAATCAACCCCAGTGACATTCATGATCCGCAGGAAGTGATTGTTCGCGCCAAAGCGCTCAGCGTCGAGCTCGGCACCCCGATCACGCCGGGCTTTGAAGCGTTGGTCTTTAAGGCCTCGCGCGGTATCGAAGACATTTACGAACTCACCTACTTCCGCAAGGACGGGAGCCGGTTCCCGGCCGTGGTGTCCGTCACGGCGCTTCGCGACACTCAGGGCGCCATCATCGGTTATCTGTTGATTGGCACCGACAACACTGCGCGCAAGCAGGCCGAATTGGAACTGCACGACGCCATGGCTGTTGCGGAAAAAGCCAACCTGGCGAAAACGGAATTTCTTTCTAACATGAGCCATGAGCTGCGCTCCCCGCTCAATGCGATCCTTGGTTTCGCACAGTTGCTGGAGTCCGACGCCACGCCGCAATCGACCACTCAAAAGGAAAGCACCGAGCAGATTCTCCAGGCAGGGTGGTATCTGCTGAACTTGATTAACGAGATCCTCGATCTCGCGATGGTCGAGTCCGGCAAGCTCTTGATGTCGCTGGAACCCATGTCGCTGGGCGAAGTCATGCTCGAATGCCAGACCATGATCGAACCGCAGGCACAGAAGTTCGGCATCAGCATGAGCTTTTGCCAATTTGCAAAGCCGGTATTTGTCCTCGCTGACCGGACGCGGGTAAAGCAGATCCTCATTAATCTTCTTTCCAACGCAATAAAGTACAATCACGCACGGGGAACGGTCATCGTGGAGTGCGCCATGAGCTCCCCGGAACGCATCCGCATCAGCGTCAAAGACACCGGCCCGGGATTGCCGGCGGATAAACTGACGCAGTTGTTCCAGCCGTTCAACCGTCTCGGTCAGGAGGCCGGCGGCGAAGAGGGGACCGGAATCGGGTTGGTGATGACCAAACGACTGGTTGAACTGATGGGAGGCGTCATTGGCGTGCAAAGCGCCATCGGAGTCGGCAGCGAGTTTTGGGTAGAATTGCTCCTGGCTGCCGAACGAGAGCTTGCTCTTGGCACAACCGGCACTGCGGAACTTCAACCAGCGCAACTTAAAAATGACGCTGCACTTCGCACCCTGCTCTATGTTGAGGACAACCCGGCCAATCTGAAGCTGGTAGCGCAACTCATCGCACGCCGCCCTAATATGTGCCTGCTCAGTGCGGCGGACGCGGTGCGCGGCATCGAACTGGCGCGTGACCGTCAGCCGGCGGTGATCCTGATGGACATTAATCTGCCGGGAATCAGCGGTATCGAAGCCCTAAAAATCCTGCGCGAGAATCCCCTGACTCAACACATCCCAGTCATTGCCATCAGTGCCAATGCAATGCCTCACGACATTCATAAAGGCCTGGAGGCCGGCTTCTTTCGCTATCTCACGAAGCCCATCAAGGTCGTCGAGTTCATGGTTGTGGTGGACTTGGCACTGGAATTCTCCAGGACAGCATCGGACCGTGCAATTGGCAAGGGAGCCTCCTGATGATCAGCGCCTCGGACATCCTTAACGCCGCAATTTTGATCGTCGACGATCTGCAGGCCAATGTCCGTCTGCTGGAGCACATGCTGCGTGACGCCGGTTATACCCGCATTGCATCCACGATGGATCCGCATGAAGTCTGCACGCTGCACCGTACAAACCACTACGACCTGATTCTGCTCGATTTGCTGATGCCCGGCATGGACGGGTTCCAGGTAATGGAGGGCCTCAAGGGCATCGAAAGTGGCGGTTACTTGCCGATACTTGTAATCACCGCCCAACCGGATCACAAGCTGCGGGCCCTGCAGGCCGGTGCCAAGGACTTCGTCAGCAAGCCGTTTGATCTGATTGAAGTCAAGACCCGCATCCACAATTTGCTGGAAGTACGTCTGCTGTATAAACAGGCTGAGAATCACAACAAACTTCTGGAACAGACGGTGCTGGAACGGACCGCGGAATTACGTCGAAGCGAAGAGCGTTTTCAGCGACTTACTGAACTATCGTGCGACTGGTACTGGGAGCAGGACGCAAACGGGCGTTTCACCCAGGTTTCCGGGCCCGCTCTTGAGATGCTCGGCATTCGCGGCGACGATTCGCCGGAAAGCGCCAATGACGTGCAGGGCGCGCGCTGGAATGAGGCCGAGCGCGCAGCGTTGGAAGAGAACATCGCCGCCAGACGGCCGTTTCTGGATTTCATTTACGGCCGGACTAATGTCGACGGCTCAAAACAGTACTTTCAAGTGAGCGGCGAGCCCATCCTCGACACGTCGGGCTGCTACATTGGATACCGCGGGATTGGCATGGACGTTACCGGACGCATGCGCCCAGATTCTAGTGAGCCAACGTGAAGGTGCCGAGCTGAATAGGAAAAGCCGCCTTGCGGCGGCCTTCCTGTCCTTGTTTTGAAAACCAGGCTCGGTCTATTGGTCTTCCCCTCCAGCGCGCAATCCAGGCGCCTGGCAGCCGACGACGCTGGTGCCGGTCGTCGTGACAGCCACGTTCGCCAAGATTCGACCGGTCAAAGTTCCGCCAGTCAAGGTGATTGATCCGCCGACGGTGTTGCCCGCGAGGATGTTTCCTTTCAACGTCGATGTCGTCATGGTCGCAGCGACGCTCGGCACCCAATACACGTTGCAAGGCTGCCCGCCACCGGCCATCACCACTGCGAAGTTCGTCCCCGTGAGTGCGCCAGCGACGAAGAAGGTCCAGACCGCGGTCGATGGTCCTGTGAGTGTCAGCACGCCTGTCTTGGCTGTCGCGTCGAGACAGTATGGACCCGGCGCTAGATTCGTGGCCGCAAGGTTGCCCGCGACATCGGTACAAGCTCTATGCGTGGCCTGAAGCTCGAGCGCATCGTAGGCGGTGATGAAGTCAGCGTGCGCCGCGACTGCAGCCGCGTTGGTCGCAGGGGGCGTACCGCCGGCAACCGCACAGCCGGTGTTCGTGTAAGCAGCAGTGATGCCGGGGGAGATACCTACGTCGCCAACCACAGCGCCGCCGGTGCAGGTTACAGCCGTGCCGCCGAGGACTGCGAATCGGGCGGCCGCCCCTAGTGGCACCTGGGCCGATGCTGAGGAGATACCGCCAATCAGCGCGGCCGTCGCAAGCAAACACGTGGAGAGGTACATTGGAGATTTCTTAATAATGTTCATGTCTGTTTCCTAAAAGTAGTTTAAAAAGGTTATCGAAGTGTCGGATCTAAATTGCCGTGAGCGCGACTATCACCCTGGGTCGCACCAAGTTCCGTCCGGTAGCGGACCTTTCCGGAAAAATATCCGCCTCGCCGCCGCCGTTATGAGGCGTGTCGGTGTTCAAGCAGCCTGGGATAACTGCGCCTCTTAGGAGACGAGTGTGGAAAGCCGGTTTGTCATAAGCAGGGCATTGGTGCCCGAACTTGCCCGCCTCGGGGGTGAATCAAGACTGGGGCCTGGGGCTCAATGGAACATACAATCGGGTTAAGGATCACCGTCGGCGGGGTTTCTGAGCGCGCGCCGCTCACCCCGGGTGACTGATTCCGGAACGGCGAATGAGTAACGGCCTAGCATATTGATGGTAAGCGCTTAAATAGAGGTGGCACCGGTTTTTCGGACAGTGGTATACGTGGCTTGCTGGGTTGGACTCAAGCTCACGCGTAAGGGGCTGAGCGAAAAGGTGGTGCTTGTTCACGCTGCAATAGCCACCCCCACGGGTACCCCTATGACCTCTGCGCAGGGGTGGCGCGAGCTGAAGCGGCGTGACGCCCGTTGGATCAGGGCATTTTGGGGCGGACCATCTCCAGAAACTGCATCCGGCTGCCGCAAGGCGAATTAGTATTGTTCGCATTAAATATGGTTGGACTACCTACCGTGTCGTTATTGCCTTTCCTTCGAGCACTGGTCGCCCTCGCTGTCGTGGTTGCCATTAGTTCTGCCCCCGCAGTGCACGCGGCGGAGCTCAGCGCGGAGATCCAGGCCAAGCAGGCATGGCAGTTATTGGACTACATCGCCGTTGACTACGGCGGCGCGGTATCGAACGGTGCCGTACTCTCGGCGTCAGAGTACGCCGAGATGCAGGAATTCGCCACCGCTGCGGAACGACAACTGGGTGAGTTGCCGCGTCGTGACGCCACAGCCGCGCTGCAAACGCGGGCGGCAGGCTTGCGCAGAGCGATCGCCGACAAGGTGGACCCCGCTGCCGTGGCGCAACTCGCGCATGGCTTAGCCAGCGGCGTGCTGAAGGCCTACCCCTTCTCCGTCGCGCCCGCCGCCGCCCCGGATCTGCGTCGCGGCGCCCAGCTGTTCCAATCCCAATGCGCCACGTGCCACGGGCCGCAGGGTCATGGCGACGGCCCGCTTGCGGCCAACCTGGATCCGAAGCCGACCGCGCTGTCGGAGCACTTACGAGCAAGCGAGCGCTCGTTGCTCGCGCTGCATCAGATCATTAGCAACGGCGTCAACGGAACCGCAATGACCAGCTTCGGTGTGCTGCCGGAAGAGGACCGGTGGGCACTGGCGTTCTTCGTGGGCACCTTGGCTTATAACGAAGTTGATAAGGCCGCAGGCGCCAAAATTTGGCAATCGAGCGCGAACGTACGCCAGATAATGGCGGGGCTGGATGCGCTGACGCAAACCTCGGAGCACGCACTGGCGGAGCGTCTTGACGCATCGGCGGCGAGATCTGTGACCGCCTACCTACGTTCTTATCCGCAGGCACTGAGCACCAACAAGCCGAGCGCCACTTCAATTGCGAAGGCAAAACTCTCGCAAAGCATGGACGCCGCGCGCGCTGGCGATCGAGCGACAGCGGTGAAGTTGGCCCTGTCGGCCTACCTCGACGGCTTCGAGCCGGTGGAGCCGGCGCTGGCAACGCGTAACCGCGCCTTATTCGAAAAGATTGAAGCCGGCATGCTGGCTTACCGTACCGAGGTGGTTACCGGCGGCATCGAGGATGTTTGGGCGTTGGAGCAATCGCTGCAGCAGCTGCTCGACCAGGCGGGCAATGTGCTCGCGCCGTCGGAGCACGACCATGCCGCAGCGTTCATCGGTGCATTGACGATTTTGTTGCGCGAAGGTCTGGAAGCGCTACTGGTAGTTGTTGCGATGGTGGCTTTCCTCAAGAAAGCGGGGCGGCAAGACGTGCTGGCCTATGTCCACGCCGGCTGGGCGGCCGCGTTGGCCGCGGGGGGAGTGACCTGGGCCGTGGCAACTTACCTTGTTGACGTGAGCGGTGCCAGCCGCGAGTTGACCGAGGGATTCTCGTCGCTATTCGCTGTCGTCGTCCTGCTCGGTGTCGGCATGTGGATGCATCGAAAGAGCGTTGCGGATCACTGGCAGACGTACCTCAATGAAAAAATGTCTGCGGCGCTGAATAAGCGTGCCGCCTGGTTCCTGTTCTCGCTGGCTTTCGTCGCGGTGTACCGCGAGGTGTTTGAGACGGTGCTGTTTTATGCCGCGCTGTGGACCGAGGGCAATGGCTGGTCGCTGCTCGCCGGTCTTGCAACGGGCATGGCCCTGCTGGGCGTGCTGGCCGCAATTCTCCTGTACACCAGCGCGAAGCTGCCTATCGGCCAATTCTTCGCGTGGAGTTCCCTGCTGGTTGCATTGCTGGCTGTGGTGCTTGCCGGCAAGGGCGTCGCCGGACTGCAGGAAGCGGGCTGGATCCACACCAGTCCAGTCGCGATCCCACGCATCGATTTCCTGGGCATTCATCCCAGTTGGCAGACACTGCTGACCCAAGTTGCCGTGTTGCTTGTGGTCGCGGCGACTTTCGTACTCAACACACGGACGACCAAGCCAGAGAAATCGTGATACCGCCAATTGCTTTACGGCGTTAGTTCGAGCGATTCTGCCACCACGCCGTTCAGAACCCCAGGCGCTGCGCCGCTCGCGAGGCACACTTCGGTCGGGTCTACCGTTTGCGGTTGGGCGATGGCTTTTTGCGTGAGCTTGATGCGCCGATCACATCGTCCGCCCAGCTTAGCGCAGCGCTGACCGTCGGGAATCCAATGGTACTCGTGACCGAGATCAGCGCATGGCGAATCTCAATTGCTGGGACGCCGAGCTCCAGCGCCTGCCTGACGTGGCTGTGCACTGCGCCCTCCGAACGAATTGCCGCGGCGGCGCCCAGTTGTACCAGTTGAGCGACCTTCGCGTCGAGCGGGCCGGCGCGCCGCACCGCGGACCCCAAGGTCTCGACCGCATTAATGTAATCGGCATGTTGGTTTTTCAGCTGCCGATAGGCGCCGGGAGTCCTCTTTGTTGCCATGTCTGTCTCCATGCTACGTGGTTTTGTACCTCATACGAGCCGCCCGGGTCTACAACGAGCGCTCAACACCGCACTGATTCGCGCAGTTCACGCTGATGCTTTGCTTCGGCAAACCGCACCGGCTGCGGCGCCCACCAATTCCGCGCGCTGACGGCGCCTGCTAAACCGGCTCACTAAAAGCCCCGTGCGGACATTCTCGCACGAGCCCGAGGTAATCGTCGGTACGCATGCGAATCAGGTGTTCATGATCACCCGCCTCAAAATACAGTTCGGACGCGCTCATGAGGGTATCGTCCCAGATTGTATCCAAGTCGTAAGCTGGGCCTAACGCGGGCACGGCACCCGGTACGCAATCCTGAAAGATGCTGGTGACGGCACGTTCCGTGGCCAATCCGAAGTTGCGCTTGAAATGGTGACGCAACTCCCCGAGCCGTATATGTCGCGCAGTCGGTAGGACGACCATGACGTACTGACCGTCCGCCTCAAGGAGCACCGCTTTGGCCAGATGTCGCGGCGCAATGCTGGCCGCCTTCGCAGCCTGCAGGCTGGTACTGGTCAGTTGGTGTGTGACCTCGCTATAGGGCAGATGTCGCTGATCGAGAAATTGACGGACTGTGATTGCTGTAGCCATGCCTGTCTCCTGTGCGGGCTTGACCCCTATGGGCCAATGCAATCGAGTGGGACTGATGGATCGTCGGTCTGATGCCAGCCTGACGAGCGGTTGCCATAAGACTCCCGTGGCACTCCCGCTACACGAATCGCAGGAGCCATTATGAACTCAGTCTGCGGCGCTGCAAGCTTCCAGATCGCCCCAATCCTGCTGGGACGCTGCTCGCCCAGAGCGCGCGCCGTGCGAAAAACCGGCTCGCCCTTCTTGGGCTCCGGTAAGAAATTGGCCGGCATTGAGCAAAGAGCGTAATAAGGAATCTGCAAAACTGGTAGCGCGAGCCGCAAATGGGCTATCCGAACGCCCGGTGGAGCGAAACGTCGGATGTCATTCCGATGTTCCCCACGCTTGTCTGCAAGATCCAGCTCGAGGCGCAGCTGCGCGCATCTATCGACGCCCAGGTGCTCGCAGCGCTCGCGCGCATGAGGCGGGAATTCTGCGATTCCTCAGGATCGGCTACGATCGCTACCAAGTCACCGCCTGCTGGGTGACAGTTCTGGCGAGTGGCGCGGCACACAAAATGCACCAGCACCCAAATAGCTTCCTGAGCGGTGTGTACTACGTCCGGACCCATCCGGGTGCGGACACTATCAACTTTCATGACCCGCGCAATCAGACCGGGATTATTCGACCCCCGGTGGTGGAACTTACGTCCGAAAATGCCGACCAGGTTGTGGTTGGCGTAAAAAATGGCGCATTGCTGATCTTTCCCGCCTACTTGCAGCACTCGGTTGACGCCAACCAGAGTGAGCAGGAACGAGTGAGTATCAGTTTTTACATCATGTTTTCCGGGTTCACCGAGCAGCTAAGCAAGCCCTTGCGGTGATGGCGCACTGATCAGGTAGGTTCAGCCCATATGATCGACCTGGCCGAAGAGCTTGATGTCGACGCCGCGGTAATCAATCCGGCGGAGTGCTTCACTGCGCCCACCGAAGTACTCAACGATTCGCGATTCACACCAGACGAAAAACGCAGAATTCTCGAATCCTGGGCCCTCGATGAGCGACTGATATCACAAGCCGAGTCCGAGAATATGAAAGGTACGGACCGGCTGCGGCTCCATGAAGTCAGGCTCGCCCTGCTGGAGTTGCAAATGTCATAGAGCTTGGCAACGGCTATAGGCCAAGCGAAAGGGTCGGAGTCCCGTGATGCATCGCCGCAATTCACGGTGACATGTGAGCCGTGCGATCGGTGTAGCTTGTCGGCGTTCTGATCTCAATCTGCGGCATCGGATGAAAACAGGCGCACCGCATGACACACTATCAGCGATTGAGGTTGACCACGCCCGGGCGATGTCAGCTTTCGATTCCATTCTTGAAATGGGCCTGTGGCCAAGGTCATCGTTCGACGCCGGTCTGATTGAAAATAGGCTCATTCCTCAGCGCGCGTTCACCACCTACTGGTACGATCGTCCATGAATCACACCGCCACACATCAAGCCGGGGCCCCGGGGTCGTCGCCCCAGTCCGGTCCGGAGAAACTGCCCGGGATCCGCCATATCGTCGCCATCGGCAGCGGTAAGGGCGGTGTTGGGAAGTCGACCGTAAGCGTCAATCTGGCCCTCGTGCTGCAGCGACTCGGGGGGCGCGTCGGGCTCGTGGACGCCGACATCCTCGGCCCCAGCATCCCCGGCATGCTGGGCATACCGACCGGCCGGCCACCGGCCACAACCCCTGATGGCCAGGCGATTCCGGCGGAAGCCTACGGCATCAAAACCATGTCCATGGGCATGCTCACCGGTGATGACACACCGGCGGTGCTGCGCGGACCGATGGTGGGCAAGTACTTGCGCCTGTTGATCGGCGGTGCGCAGTGGGGAGACCTCGACTACTTGATTCTCGACCTGCCACCCGGCACCGGTGATACGCAGTTGACATTGGCTCAGAGCCTGACGTTGTCAGGTGCCGTGATTGTCACCACACCGCAGGATGTCAGTCTGAAAATTGCCCGCCGCGGTCTGCGGATGTTTGAGAAGGTGCAGGTTCCCATACTCGGGATCGTCGAGAACATGGGCACTTTCACCTGCCCCCATTGTGGTCAGAGCACCGATATCTTTCGGCGCGGCGGCGGCGAGCGAATGAGCCGGGAGCTCGGGGTTCCGTTCCTCGGTGCCATACCCCTCGATGCCGATGTCGTCACCGGCGGTGACGAGGGTCGTCCCATCGTCATCGACAAGCCGCAGTCGGTCGCTGCCCAAGCGTACGCCGCGATTGCCGCCGCATTGACCGCACAACTCGACGCTGCTCCGGCCGCCGTGCTGAAGTCCTTTGTGTGGAAGTGGGACAGCCAGGAGGGAGTGCCAAGTTGGCTGGAGGGTGTCGTCCGGCCATCGGGCTCTCGAACCACGGCGGTTGGATTTCGTCAGCGCGACGCTCGCACGCTGTCCATGCTCTGGGAGGACGGTCACGGCGACGATTTCGACGTCCGCGACTTACGCTTGGCCTGTCACTGCGCCCTGTGCATCGAGGAAATGAGTGGCCGGAAACTGCTCGATCCGAAGACGGTGCGGCCCGATGTAAGCCCGCGAGTGATCTCGAGCATCGGTAACTATGCGATCGGGATCGACTGGAGCGACGGCCATAACTCAGGGATCTACTCGTTCGATCACCTGCGCTCATTAGGCCAGCGCGCTGTAGGGAAGATTATCGAAGATGTCTGACACGCGGCTTGTTGAACCACCGGTCAGCATCCGTGCTGAAGTTTCGCTTGCGGATCCCGACACCTGCAAGTTTACCGTGAACCGCCCGGTGCATCCCGGGGGGCCGTTCTTCTTTGAGAACCAGGAACAAGCGCAGGGGTCACCACTCGTCGAGCGGCTGTTCAACCTGCCGGGCGTTGCGCACGTGCTCGTCGCCGGTAATGTGGTCACTGTAGGCAAGGAGAGCAGCCCCGCCTGGTCGGCGTTGAATTCGTCAATCGGGACAGTAATTCGGAGCCAGCTGCTCACGGGAATATGCGCCATCCTCGAGAGCCCACGCCGCACCGGCACCCGCCAACGGTCCGACGCCGAAGTTCGCACGGCTGTTCAAAGCCTGCTCGACCGGGAAGTCAATCGTTCTATCGCCAACCACGGGGGACAGATCTCGATCGTCGAGGTTTGCGACGGCAAGCTGTGGATCGCGATGAGCGGCGGATGTCAGGGGTGCAACGCGTCGCAAGTGACCCTGAAAAATGGGTTCGAGCTCATGGTGCGCAGGGTCGCGCCGGAGATCGTCGAGATTGTGGACACGACCGATCACACGGCAGGGACGAAGCCGTTCTATGCGCGGGCAGGGGAGGCGGGATGAAAATATCAGACGAGGGCAGGCCTCAACCCCACGCGAGCAACGGCATCGGTTACACGCATCTCTGGTCAGCTCAGGACTTCGCAGGACGAGACCCGCTTGCGATAGTACTCGCTGGCAACAAACTCGGAACGATCGCGAAAATGTTCGTCGCGAGCAGCGCAGGGTGACGAGGATATCAATGACGTCGAATCGCGTTCCGCACATGTCTACCGGTGCACCAGCGCAGCCGGCGGATCTGCCAGGCGCAGAGGCTTCTCCAGAAGCGGTGGTCATGGCCTACCATGAGCGGACAAAGCACCATTTTCACCGGTACGCGACCTCACCTGGCTACCTGGACTGGGCCACGCAGCCCAATCCGTTCCGGCGCTATCCAGGAGCCGACCTCGTTCAACTTCTGCTACCCAAAAAGGGCCGTCCGCTTCCTTACTGGCAGCTCTACTCGTCCGGGGACAGGCCATCGGCACCGCTATCGCTAGAGTCAATCTCTCTCTTTTTCCGGTACGCGCTGTCGCTGACAGCGTGGAAACGCTTGCATGAAACGACGTGGGCCCTGCGCGCGAACCCCTCGAGCGGGAATCTCCATCCGTCCGAGGGGTATGCGCTTCTACCGGCGATCGAGCAGCTCTGTGATGTGCCTACCGTGTACCATTACGCACCTAAGGAGCACGCTCTCGAACGGCGGGCGACTCTCGAGCCGAGGGCGTGGAACGAGCTCTGCGCGCCGTTCCCTGCGGGCTCCTTTCTCGTGGGCCTCTCATCGGTCCATTGGCGGGAAGCCTGGAAGTATGGTGAGCGCGCGTTCCGCTATTGCCAACACGATGCGGGCCATGCACTGGCTACCCTGCGCATTGCTGCGGCGGCTATTGGCTGGGGCTTGGTGCTCCTCGACGGGATCAGCGACAGCGCCATTGCGGGTCTCCTCGGGCTCAGTCGCGGTGACGACTACGGAAAGGCAGAGCGTGAGGTGCCTGAGTTTTTGGCGTTGGTCACGCCCGTTCTTCCATCAACGGTTCCGTATCGGCTGATCGGGCTGACGACAGACAGCCTGGGCGCCCACTGGTGCGGCAAGGCTAACATGTTGAGTCCCGAACACAGCGTCAAGTGGGACGTGATCGACCAGGTTGCGCAGGCCGCGCGACGATCAGCAAGCGCGCCAATCACCGAAGACTTCTCCCGGTTCCCCACGGAGGAGGAGCTCTTTGGAATCCCCGTGCGCCACAGTGTGCTGACCGCGGAGCGCGCAATCCTTGGCCGCCGAAGCGCGGTCGCGATGGATGGCTCCACGGCGGTCTCGCAGGAAGTGTTCTTTCGAATGCTCGCTCGGTTGATGCCGACACGCGACCGGAAATCGATGCCCTGGGATGCGATCCTCTGGCGGCCGCGCATCCATCTCGGCCTGTTCGTGCACCGCGTAAATGGCGTCCCTCCGGGCCTCTACGCGCTCGCGCGAGATGTCGACAAACTCGCGGCCCTCAAGGAAGTGATGCGGCAGGCGTTTCGCTGGGAGCGCCCGCCCTCGTGTCCGCCCGGCCTCCCGCTATACCTGCTCCAGGAAGGGGACTGTCGGGCGCTCGCGGCCACCGTCTCCTGCGGCCAGCACATCGCCAGCGACGGTGCTTTCAGCCTGGGAATGATCGCCGACTATATGGACAGCCTGACCATGTACGGCGCGGCGTTTTACCGGAGCCTTTTTTGGGAAGCCGGTATGGTGGGCCAGGTGCTTTACCTCGAAGCCGAAGAGGCGGGCATTCGTTCGACAGGGATCGGTTGTTACTTCGACGATGCAGTTCATGAGGCCTTTGGGATCACCTCACGGGCGTGGCAGAGCTTTTATCACTTCACTGTGGGTAGCCCCGTCGAGGACACACGGCTCAGCACGTTGCCTGCCTACCACTTTGAAGAAGGGCGATGAGTGCAGCAATGTCCAGTTCGCTAATCGGCAATTCACGCCGGCCAGCGTAAATGGTCGCGGCATCGCCGGCACGGGCCTTAAGTATTTGATCGCTCGAGCAGCGGCCTGATCAGATCGAGTGGCAGCGGAAACACAATGGTCGAGGTCTTCTCGCTGGAAATGTCCGCGAGCGTCTGCAGATAACGCAATTGCATGGCTTGCGGCTGTTGCGCCAAGGTGCGCGCTGCCTCCACCAGCGTCGCCGCGGCCTGTCTCTCGCCTTCGGCGTGAATGACTTTCGCGCGGCGGGTGCGTTCCGCCTCCGCCTGGCGCGCGATCGCGCGAATCATGGTTTCAGTGATATCCACGTCCTTGATCTCAACGCTTGCCACTTTAATTCCCCAAGCGTCCGTTGCCTGATCGAGGATACGTTGAATGTCTTGATTCAGTCGATCACGCTGCGCCAGCAGTTCGTCGAGTTCATGCTGACCCAGCACCGAACGCAACGTCGTTTGGGCGTATTGGCTCGTCGCTTCAAAGGGCTTGGCGACCTGCAAGATGGCCTTACCGGCATCCACGACGCGGAAATACACGACCGCACTGACTTTCACTGACACGTTATCGCGCGTAATCACATCCTGCGGCGGTACGTTCAGCACCACCACGCGCAGGTCCATCTTTACCAGGCGTTGCACGAGAGGCGCGACCAGCACGATGCCTGGACCCTTGACGCCGGTGAAGCGGCCGAACGTGAACATCACGCCGCGCTCATATTCGTTCAGAATTCTGATGAACGAGAGCAGGAATATCAGCACAAAGACGACGATCGGTAATGTGAAATACATGTTAATTCTCCTGATAAATCGGCCTCGGCCGGCGCTTAAGTCGGCGGCCGTTCGATCGTCAGCGTGAGTCCTTCAATCCGCACAATGCGCACTGTGTCACCGCTTTTGACTGGCTCGCGCGTCACCGCCTGCCACAACTCGCCGCGCACGCGCACCAAGCCGGTACGCTCGAAATCATCGATTGCCACCGCGGTTTCCGTGAGCAGCTGATCCACTCCCGTGACGACCGGGCGGGAACGTGCGCGCACGGCGTACGTGACAATGCCGAGGGCGACTAAGCCACCGATAAATCCCATGGCAGCAATCAGCGGTCGTGCGATGGCGAATCCCGGCACGCTCGGATCCAGCAACATGATCGAGCCCATCACAAAGGCGACGATCCCGCCCACGCCCAGAGCGCCGAAGCTCCCAATGAAACCCTCCGCAGCGATCAGCACGGCACCCAGCAGTATGAGGGCGAGGCCAGCGTAATTGACTGAGAGGATCTGGAATGAATACAGCGCGAACAGCAGACAAATAGCGCCAGTGACGCCAGGCAACACGGCGCCCGGGTTGTAGCCCTCGAGCAACAAACCGTAGATGCCGATCAACATCAGCAGATACGCAATATTCGGATTCGTCAGCACTGCGAGCAAGCGCGTGCGCCAGTCCGCCGTGATGCGTTCAACGACGAGGTGCCGCGTGGCCAGTGTCAACTCGCCGTTGGTGGTGGTGACCTTGCGACCATCGAGCTGGATCAGGAGGTCTGGGATGTCTTTAGCGATCAGATCGATCACATGCTGGTCGAGCGCCTGGGTCGCGCTCAGACTCGCGGCCTGTCGCACCGCGGACTCAGCCCAGTCCGCGTTACGGTGTCGCAGTTCAGCAAGGCTGCGAATATAGGCCACGGCATCGTTGATGGCTTTGCGCTCATGCGTATCGGTTGGCGCGGCCGGATTCGGTTGCTTGGCCGCTTTACTACCGGCCGCAGGCGCCTCGGAGGGTGGATGGCCGATGTCGATCATTTGCACGGGCGTGGCCGCTCCGAGATTCGTTGCGGGTGCCATGGTTGCGATGTGACTGGCGTACAGGAGGTAAGTGCCCGCGCTTGCCGCGCGTGCGCCGGATGGCGCCACAAAAATGACGACTGGGATCGGCGAAGCGAGCATCGCCTGAATCATCTCGCGCATGGAGGTGTCCAGTCCGCCTGGTGTGTCGAGTTGCATGACCACCAGGGTGGCGCCGCGCTGTTGTGCGGACTGCAGCGTCTGGATGAAGAAGCGGCTGGTGGCCGGTCCAATGGCGTCGCGAATGGCTAGTACGACGGCCGTACCCGGGGCGCGTGTTGGTAACGCCACACCAGTCTTTGGCATGAAGGCCGTCATTATGATGGCCAGTACACACCAGAGGGCGGCAGTTATTCGTAAGGTACGCGTACTCACGCAATCCTCACCGGGACTCGTTCGCGCTCAAGCGCGCAGCCAGTGCACTATAGGCGTTATCCTGCGATCGGGGTAATCGTGGCCGGGCGCACCCCTCGTGCTCAGGATGAGCATGCTGCAATGGGTCGTTCGCCCAGCGCTGGTCATTAAAAAATGGCCGCAACAGCTTTAGATTGACGTCAGCAGCGTGATTGGCGTCAAATCTCTAAATAACATGACTTTATCTTAATAAGATATTGATAACTATCATTATTCTGTAAATGGCTCCCTGGGTTGGACTCGAACTCGCGCGTAAGTCGCTGAGCGATAAGGTGGTTCTTGTTCGGGCTGCAAAAGTTACCCCCACAGGTACCCCCCCCCCCCGTAGCGTCTGCGCTGGGGTGGCGCGAGCTGAAGCGGCGTGACGCTTGTTGGATCGGTGAAGTTTTGGAGCAGTCCGTTGATGCGCGCACCAATAAAATACAAACCGGCGTCGACGGCTGACCAGCGCCCGACGAAATCCGTGGTCAATTGGTCAGTTTCGCGTTCTTGCGGGTTGCTTGATCAGGCTATCTGCCGGGATACCCAGGCCACGGTGTAGCTTCCAGATCATGTCCAGAGTCAGTGGACGTTTGCGATTGAGGATCTCATAGACGCGGTTCAGGCGGCCGATCATCGGCTGCAGGTCCTTGGCCGTGAGGCCATTCTGATCCATGCGAAAGCGAATGGCCTCAACGGGGTCTGGCAGGTCCAGCGGAAACTTCTGCCGCTCAAAGGCCTCGACGAGCGTCACCAACACATCCAGGCGCTCGCCATCGGGCGTGTTGCGGCGGGCTCCCATGAGAGATTCAATATCTTTCAGTGCTGCGCGGTGGTCGCGGGCGCTACGAATGGGGCGGATGTTCATGGATTCTCTCCGTTAAATTGTCTGAGCGTCGATGCGATCGTACTGTGTGTGCGTACCGATAAAGCGGACGTAGATAACCCGGTACGGGTAATTTATCCACACGACCAGCCGATATTTATTGCCGGCGATATTAAAGACAACGCGACCGTCACGCAGGATGCTGGCGCTTCTAAAGTCAGACTTCAGGTCCGCTGGCGCGGCCCAGTCCGCCTTGAGGGCATGGCGGTACCAGGCCAGCACGGGTTCCCGAGCGTCTTCCCGAGCGTTTTGGTCACAAAACGACTTGAGCGTTGAGAGGGCAATTACCCGCATGAGCGCAGTATAGTCCCAAAATGGGACTATAGGCAAGGGAGCGTCTTCAGGTGGAAGTGTTCCGAGTAGTGCTTGTGTCGTGACGAGACACGCGGGGATTCGAGTTAGCCCGCCTTGGCAGACGCCTCAGCGTTAGGTATGGACTTCCCCCGAAATGGGTGACGGCTCCGGGCTAGGATTGGGCCGACGCCCCCCGTCTTCAGCAGCGTAGGGTATTTGAGTTTTCTCGAACCGGTATCAAACCAGCGCAATGTGTATCGTCTAAAATCGTATTCTATAAATATAGTTAGATTATAGCTCTAAGATATTGATTTATATGGCTTCCTGGGTTGGACTCGAACTCGCGCGTAAGTCGCTGAGCGATAAGGTGGTTCTTGTTTCTGGCTGCAAAACTTACCCCCCCATTCGTACCCCCGTAACCCCTGCGCTGGGGTGACACGGGCTGAAGCGGCGTGACACACTCTGCATCAGGCTGCGTGGCATTGTGATTGGCATAACCGCGACTCTGGCAAACAATTGCCAATTAGCGACTTAATCATATTGACAACGCCCGTCCTTGAATACCAAAACCGATCGGCAGTAAGCTCAGAGATAGGGAGTCTGACTATAGGAGCTCCGTTATGGCAGCCTTGGATTGGTCGCAGTGTCCGGCAGTTGAAAGCATTCCTGGCAAGGTAAGCGGTGCTTGGGTCTTTCGCGGAACACGTATGCCTGTCGTGACCGTGTTTGAGAACCTTGAAGATGGCATGAGCATCGCAGAGCTCATGGCACAATTTGATGTGACTCGCGAGCAGGTCAAGGCGGTGCTCGAATTTACGGCTCGAAGCTTAACAAGCCCAGGTCCATCACGCTCGCCCACGCTTGCCGATGCTCGTCCTCTTTGACCACGGCACGCCGCGTGACATTGGCCGTTGGCTTCCAAACCATACGGTCAAGGAAGCCCGAGCCCAAGGTTGGGATACGCTTACGAATGGCGAGTTACTTAAGGCAGCTGAGGAGGCGGGATTTAACGTGTTGCTGACCACAGACAAAAATCTCCGCTACCAGCAAAATCTCACAGGTCGAAACATTGCAGTCGTGGTGCTGGGCAAAGGCAGGTGGCGCCTTATCGAGCCGAAAATGACCGATGTTGTTGCAGCAATAAATGCGGCCGTGCCAGGCAGTTTCATGTTGATCGACATTCCCGACATCGACTGAACGCCCGACGCCAGTGGCGTTGGCCTGAACCGCAATACCGCAGTACTCGACTGTACCTATGAATAGTCGCGGGGATCAGTAGGATCCCAGTGTAGGAATTACTTCGACTCGACGCACTGAGGACATGAGCGCTAACGGAGTCGACTCGATTCAGCACCTATTGCGAGTTGCCATTGGAAACTGGCACTGACTATACCGCTAAGTTATATTATAAGAAAACTATAACTATTTGATTAATAAGAACAAATGTGCTCCCTGGGTTGGACTCGAACTCGCGCGCAAGTAGCTGAGCGATAAGGTGGTTCTTGTTCGGGCTGCAAAACTTACCCCCACACGTACCCCCGTGACCTCTGCGCTGGGGTGACACGGGTTGAAGCGGCGTGACGCCTGCTGGATCAGGCTATTTTGGGGCGTTTCCTCGATGAGTGTGACAGCGAAATAGGAATAGCAATTTGTCTTGGCCCTGTGCCCCAGCGCGGCCGTGTCACCAGCAATCGGAAATTTCCGGGTTTTGCAGCACATGGATCTCGCGCCGCGATGATACTGGGTGTGGGGTACTGGTACAGAATTGAACGGCGGCTTACGCTTCCGGTAACCTGTCGCTCCAACGCGCAACCGGCCACTTTGAGACGGTGGCATCCTCGAACGGGATTGTCCTAAGCGGACATTCGGGCTCTCCGGTAGTCTCGTCCAGCGGTTCGCGATCCTCGTAACAGACGCGGCTCGATTTTTTGATCTGATGGTTAATTCCCGGGAGGCACAATGGCTGGCAATGGTTCGCTGTTTGACCTGAGTGGCCGTGTTGCCGTGGTGACCGGCGGTAATCGAGGCATCGGCCGCGCAATGGCTCTGGGCTTGGCTCGCGCTGGTGCATCCGTGGCTGTACTAGCGCGCAATGTGGAACAGAATCAATTGGTGCTCGCGGAGTTGAAGGCCATCGGCAAGTCCGCGCTGGTGGCACCTCTCGATGTGACGGATCGGGCTGCATTACCCACTGCAGTGTCTGAAGTAGAGCGCACGCTTGGTGGCATCGACATATTGGTCAACAATGCCGGGATCGTTGCGCTAACAGGTGGGGTGCTGAACGAAACCGCCGACGTCTGGGATAAGACCATAGAAACGCATTTGAACGCTTCCTTTCTCCTGTCGCAGTTAGTTGCGAAATCTATGGTCAAGCGCAAGAGCGGCGGCAAGATCATCAATCTCGCGAGCATGTACTCGATCTTTGGATCGGGGCTTGTGCCTTCCTACAGCGCGGCCAAGGGCGCCATCGTTCAGCTGACGAAGTCGCTGGCAATTGAATTGGCGCCATACAACATCCAGGTCAATGCCATCGCGCCCGGCTGGATCGAAACGGACATGACGGCGGCGGTGCGTAGCTCGCCGATGAATGACGAAATCATCGCGCGCACGCCCGCCAAGCGCTGGGGAAAAGCCGACGAAATCATCGGAGCGACCGTTTTCCTCGCCTCTCGCGGAGCTGACTTCATCACGGGCGCCACGCTGCCGGTCGACGGTGGTTATTCGGTTTACTGAAGTAGCGTAAGGCCCGCTAAGCTCACGCTCACGTCCGGCTGCCGGGTCAATAGTACCGGTTGGGTCGACGGCTCTGATATCGTGCCTGAACGGTGGGTCTGCAGCAGGGCCTTAGGGGAACTTGTTTCGCACGCACGAAAGTGGGGTGTTTTATGCTTAGGTCGTTGTTGGTTACGACGCTGACAGGTTTTGTGTTGGCCTCCGGCAGCGCGTCAGTTGCTATGGCTTCAGAGGCCCGGCAGGCATTGAATATCGGCTTCGTTATGTATACCAAAGGCGATGTGCCAGGAACGCTAAACGCGCGATGGACATACCAGAACGTCTACAGCGGAAAAGGCTTGGCTACGGGAGGACCCAAGGAAGGCTTTGCCGGGCACTATCGCGTTCGCTACTACGACGAGCAGGGTAAGTTTTCGGATGAATATGATCTGGTCATCGAAAAGGCCGTGGCCTTCTATAACGCGTCGTGGATCACCGATGGCAAAGTCAGCGCTAGTGGCGTCGGCATGGAGGTGGAAAAGGGCCTAGCTATCGGCTGGCGTAGAGTTGCTGATTAGCCTAAACGCGAGAGTTGCCGCTCTTGTGATCTTCCGTGAAGCGGTCATTGGTGAAGGGTGAAGGGCCGCTCGGGTTCAACAACGTCTCGGCTGCCCGACGCCTAGCAACCCCGCTTGGAAAACGACGCGATCAGCCAATGTGAGACCCACCGAGTGCGACGTGGGAATACTAGGCCAACGCGGCGATACCCTTACGTCCGATCACATCAAGCAGCTTCAGCGACGGGCCACTCGGCCGTTTCTCGCCGATCTCCCATTTCTGC
>JANMXS010000297.1:0-8160 GCA_031394335.1 Burkholderiales bacterium | reverse complement strand
TCGACATGCGCACGTCGATGTCGTGATCGCGCGCCTTGACCGAGAACCGGCCGTCCAGCGGCAGACGGCGCTCGGCAATATCGAGATCCGCCATCAGTTTGAGCCGTTGCGTCAATGCGCCAACAATGCGTACATCAGACTCGGCCTGCTGCTGGAGCACGCCATCGATGCGAAAGCGGATCTGCAGCGTTCGCTCATGCGGTTCGATATGGATGTCCGAGGCGCGCACTTGTACTGCATCTTCAAGCAGCGACTGCAACAGGCGCACGACCGGCGCTTCTTCCTTATTGCTGGCAGCTGCCGTAATGAGTTCGACCGACTCACCGATGTCTTTCTCAAGCGCACGCGCATGCCCGGTGATTTCGTCGGTACGCCGGTAAAAGCGATCCAATACGGCGAGAATCTGGTTTTCCGCACATACGACCGGCGTAACCGCCCGCCCGAGGATACGCTCGATAGCGTCCAGCGCGCTTACGTTGCCGGCATCAACAAATCCGACGAGCAGGCCGGCCCCCTGATTTTCGAGCACCACGGCGCGGTAACGGCGCGCGGTAGCTTCAGGCAGCAACTTGACCAGTTCCGGGCGAAATTCATGTTTGCCGAGGTCCACGAAAGGAACACCGAGCTGTTTGGACAGCACCATTGCCAGGGTTTCCTCGCTGATGGAACCGGTCTGCACAAGCACTCGCCCGAGCCGTTTGCCCGAGTTTGCGCTGGTGGCAAGCGCCGCGATGACCGTTTGCGGTGTAACGAGCCCTTCGCTTACCAGTAATTCCCCAATCGTTGCCTTCATGCGGCGGCGGCGGCGACCGCCTGGGTTGTTCTCCGGTGTGGTGTTCATAGTAAGCAGTATCCCGATGGACAAAATCTAGGCCCAGTAGGCCCAAAAAAAACACAGCCGTCAATAGCGGCGCGCTGGGGCACAAGTAGCTCCGTTTGTCTGAACTACAGTCCCCGATTGTCGGGGGGAAGGCTGGCGGGTCAACGATGCAGAGTTGTCCATACGGCGCGTGAAGAGAGATTTTTATAGAGCACATTTATGCGTTGCATTTGGCAACTCGGACACACGGTAAGTGCATTCTAGGCTGCCCGCTGCAGCAACGGTAACATTTGCCGATACTCCTGATCCAGCGTCGGGTCGTCAAAACCCGGATACGCATGTTTGAGGTTGTACCAGTCGCTGTATTCAGCAATGTCGACGTGCGCCTTACTTGCGCTGTTACAGGCCTTCAAATACGCGCGCTCGACGAACACATTATCCCGCCACGCCCCGTTGCCATCCATGCCTGTTTGTCGCCATCTCGTTATTTCTGCAAACCGCAAGCCGGCATTGCAACTCCGTGCTGACGGTGAATCTACTTTGCGCGCTTCAACACGGGTGGAGTCGATAACAAGCCCTTGGGCAGCGATTTGAATTGCGGCAAGAGTTGCATGAGAAACCCTGTCAATGCGGAGGTGCGCCGCCACACGATGGCGATACGCCGGTGAGGGGCCGGATCCACGAACGGCACCAGCACCACGTTGGGCGTCGCCGGCACTGGCGGCTGCACGGCCAGCATCGGCAACAGCGTCATGCCTACATTGGCGGACACCATATGGCGCAGGGTTTCCAGGCTGGTGGCGCGAAATCCGGCACGTTCGCCACTGCCTGCCATCTGACAGACCTCCAGCGCCTGGTCGCGCAGGCAGTGGCCATCATCAAGCAGCAGCAACCGCTCATTGGCCAGCGCAGACAGCTTGACGTGTTTGAGTTTGGCCAGGGCGCTGGACTGCGACACGGCGAGCACAAACGATTCTTCAAACAGAAACTCGGCATGCAGGGAGTCATCGTGGATCGGCAGGGCGAGAATGCCTGCGTCCAGATCGCCGTCGTGCAATTTTTTGAGAATGATTTCGGTTTTGTCTTCGTACAACATCAGCTCGAGTTTGGGAAACTTGGCAACAATAGCCGGTACCACATGCGGCAGCAGGTACGGTCCCAGGGTCGGAAAAATTCCGATTTTGACGGTGCCCGACTCGGGGTCCTTGGCGCGGCGCGCAATATTTTTGATCTCATCGGCCTCACGCAGCATCGCGCGGGCACGCACCACTACCGCTTCGCCGACCTCGGTCAGCAATACGTTTCGCGGGTTGCGCTCGATCAGGGGTACGCCGAGCTCATCCTCGAACTTTTTAAGCTGGGTGGATAGCGTGGGTTGCGAGACAAAACAGGCCTCGGCGGCACGGCCAAAGTGTTTCAGATCGGCAAGCGCTACAAAGTAGCGCAGGTCGCGCAGGTTCATGGCTTTCTCAATAGATTATTGCTATCGATCTTATGATAGCAATCAGAGAGACAAATGGCATGAATTTCTTCCGCATGCTGCCGCAGGGCATCGCTTGTTGCTCAGGGCATTGGCGGCACGGTACCCAGCCAGCTCGCATCCCAGTCCTGCGGATCGTTCATACGATTGCCGGCATCGCTCAATTTCTCCGGGAAGCGCCTGGCCATGCGTTCCAGCTCGTCGGTAAAAATGCCGTCGATGCCAAGATCCATCAACTCGGCCGCGCGGGCCGCGTCGTTGACGGTATAAGCCAGCACGCGAACACCCTCGCCGTGGAAATACTTGATGGTGTCGCCATTGATATACCTGTGATCGCCATTAATGGACACACACTTCAAGGCCTGAACGGTCGGCAGATGCACAACGGAAGGTTCGCTCACCAGCAGGCCCAGCAGCAGCTCGCTGCTGACAGCGCGCGCAGCGGAGAGCGCTTCCACACTGAACGAGGTTAGCAGCGGTTTGACCAGGCGATCCTGCCACAGCGATTGACAGAGTTCGGCGATCAGTTGACCGGTACGCGCATCGCTGCCCGCACAGGGTTTGATCTCGACGTTCGCCACCAGCCCCAGGCCATGCAGGTATTTTGCGACGGCCGAAAAGCGCGGAATGGGTTCGCCGCGAAAACGCGCGCTGTGCCATCCACCGGCATCAAGTTCAGCCAGCGTGGCGATCGATTTCTCTGCCACCTTGCCGCTGCCGTTGGTAGTGCGCTCCAGCGTGTCGTCATGCATCAGGATGGCGACGCCATCGGCCGACAGTTTCACATCGAATTCAAACGCGGTATAGCCATGTTCATGGCCGCATTTGATGGCGGCCAGCGTATTCTCGGGGGCCAGCGTGCCGCCACCGCGATGCGCAAACAGCGTGGGGTATGGCCAATTTGCCGGCGACGGCGGCTGAGAGCTGGCAGACGGCTTGGCGGCGCTCATGACAGGGCTCCTGGAAAAATTTGCCGCAGCAACAGAACGCAGACGATGGCGTAGGCCGCAGCAAGGATGTCATCAAACATTACGCCAAATCCGCCTTTGATGTGCTTATCCGCGATATAGATCGGCCACGGCTTGAAAATATCAAACACCCGGAACAACGCGAAGGCCAGTGCAACCCAGAGCCAGGTTGCCGGCGTAAACGCCAGCACCAGCAGGAAGCCGGCAATTTCGTCGATGACAATGCCGCCGTGGTCAGCGACACCCAGCGCGCGGCCGGTCAGCGCCGACGCCCAGATACCGAGCACAAAGAAAAACAGGGCGAACATGATCACCGCCATCGCACCGCCAAACGCATGGGCAAGCAGATAGAACGGCAAGGCGACCAGCGTTCCCCAGGTTCCCGGCGCCTTGGCTGCAAGTCCCGCACCGAAACCCAGCGCCAGAAAATGCGCCGGATGTTTCAGCAGGAAATGTCGGTCAGGCCGCATCGTATGTTCAGCTTTCAGCAAATCAGGCGAACTGATCGTAACCGGCGACAGCCGGGGTCACATCGCGCCGTTTTTCGTCGAGCACCATGACCAGTGGCGTGCCTTCTTTGCATGGCCGCATGCTGCCGATTCGCGTCAGAGGCAAGGCCAAAGTGCCGGCCAGCGCTTCAATGCGCGCACGTTGCATTGCCGGCGCCGTAAAACAAAGCTCGTAATCGTCGCCGCCGGCCAGCACGCAGGTATCGCGCAAGTCTGCGCGTATACCGAGCAAGGCCGGCGCCATTGGAATCGCCGCACGATCAATCGATGCCGCCAGTTGTGAACGTTCGCAGATATGGCCGAGGTCTGCCAGCAAGCCATCGGAAATATCGATGGCGGCAGTGGCCACACCGAGCAAGGCCCGGCCCAGCGGGATGCGCGGCGTGGGCTTGTGCAAACGGTCTTCAGTGGCGGCAACCGCGCGCGGCGCCAGCGTGAGCTTTTCTCGTAGATGCATCAGCGTCAACGCAGCCCCGCCGAGGGTGCCGGATACCCATATATCATCACCCGCCTTCGCACCATCGCGGCGCAGCGCGCGGCCGGCCTCGACGTCGCCGAAAATGGTCAGGGTCATCGACAGCGGGCCACGCGTGGTGTCGCCGCCGATGAGTTCCAACTGGTGCTTTCCGGCCAACGCAAAGAAACCGCGCGAAAACGCCTCGAGCCAAGCCTCGTCGATAGTGGGGAGGGTCAAGGCCAGCGTCATATAACGCGGCGTTGCCCCCATCGCGGCAAGGTCGGATAAATTCACCGCCAGCGCCTTGTGGCCAAGTTTTTCAGCGTCCGCATCGGCGAAGAAATGCGTGCCGGCCACCAGCGTATCGGTGGAGATGGCGAGCTCGCAGTTCGGCGTAGCGCGGATCAGTGCACAATCGTCACCGATGCCCAGCACCGCGTGGCCTGGTAAGGCGACGGCGCGCTTGAAGTAACGGTCAATCAGCGAGAACTCGGGCGTCATGCGGGCCTCAAGTTCCTGCTGCCTCAAGCCTTGGTGACGCGACGTGTCTTCACCGTAACGGTCGGCGCCGGCGCCGCTGTTTTTGCGCTGCTCTCGGCGCGCGGCTTGCGCGGCGTGGGGTTCTCGTTCTGGAACGCGATTTCATCGGCGCGCACCACGGCCGCCAGCTTGTCGAGCACACCGTTCACATATTTATGACCATCGGTACCGCCGAACGATTTCGCCAACTCGATGGCTTCGTTGATGATGACGCGATACGGCGTCTCCGGCATTTGTGTCAGTTCAATCGCGCCCAGCAGCATGATACCGCGCTCGATCGGACTGACTTCGTGCCAGGGGCGGTCGAGATGCGGTGTCAATTGCACGCTCAAGGCTTGCGAATTTTTGATCGCGCTTTTTACCAGCAACTGGAATAAGGGCACGTCCGCCTTGGCGAAACCATCGGCGTCGGCGTACTGCTTTTCGATATCGCTGAAATCCTGCCCGGCGAGTTGCCACTGATAAAGCGCCTGGAGGGCAAACTCGCGGGCGCGGCGTCGGGCATTTTTCATCGGGTTTCTTTCAGGCGCGCGATATTGGCGACCGCATGCGCCATTTCAATGGCAACGCGGGCACAGTCGGCGCCTTTCTCGACCACACGCGCTTCGGCCTGCGCATCAGTGTTGGTGGTGAGGATGCCATTGGCGATCGGCACGCCGGTTTCCAGGGTCACATCCATCACACCGCGACAAGCTTCATTCGACACCACTTCAAAGTGATAGGTATCGCCACGAATCACCGCGCCAATCGCGATCAGCGCATGGTAATTGCGGGTCAGCGCCATCGTCTGCAACGCAATCGGAATTTCCAGCGCACCGGGCACCGTGACCAGGTCAATATCTGCGCCGGCTACACCCAGCGCATGCAACTCATCGAGGCAAGCCTTGAGCATCTTCAGCACGATCGGCTCGTTGAAGCGGCTTTGCACGATGCCGATGCGAAAACCTTGTCCATCGAGATTTGGGGGAATGGTGTTCATACCGCTTTCAGTTTGCGCTCGCCGGAAGGCGGCACATAGTCCACGACTTCAAGATCAAAGCCGGCCATCGAGGGGATTTTCTTCGGCCAGGCAAGGACGCGCATTTTACGCACATTCAGGCGCCGCAGGATTTGCGCGCCGATGCCGTGCATGCGCGGGTCCCATTTGCCGGCGCGCCTGGGCACGATTTCAACCGGCTTGAAGCGTTCCAACAACGAGTCTGCGCTTTCCGCACCACGCAGCAGCACGATCACGCCGGTGCCGGCAGTGGCGATTATGCGCATCGCCTCCGCCACCGAATAAGCGTGACGTCCGCTTTCAAATTCAAACAGGTCCACCGAACTGAACGGCTGATGCACACGTGTCAGCACCGGTACGTCAGCGCGAATCTCGCCGCGCGTCAGGGCGAGATGTACCTCGTCAGCGGTCTTGTCATGGAACACATGCAGCTCAAACGGGCCGTAGGGAGTGGCAATGGTGCGTTTCGACACCAGGTCGACCAGGGTTTCGGTCACCGAGCGGTGGCGGATCAGATCGGCGATGGTGCCCACCTTGAGGCCGTGTTTGGCCGCGAACGGAATCAGATCGGGCAGGCGCGCCATTGAGCCGTCATCGTTCAATACTTCACAAATCACGCCGGCCGGATACAAACCCGCCAGTTCGGCCAGATCACAAGCTGCCTCGGTATGGCCGGCGCGCATCAGTACGCCGCCATTCTTGGCAATCAGCGGAAAAATATGCCCAGGCTGCACCACATCTTCAGGCCGCGCATTGCGCGCTGCGGCCACACGCACTGTACGCGCACGATCAGCAGCGGAGATGCCGGTAGTCACACCCGAGGCCGCTTCAATCGACACCGTGAAGGCGGTGCCGTGCGGGGCGCGGTTATCGGCCACCATCGGCGGCAGATTCAGCCGCGCGGCGTGCGCCTCGGTAACCGGCATGCAGATCAGCCCGCGCGCATGCGTGGCCATGAAATTGATCGCCTCCGGCGTCACAAAATCGGCGGCCATGACGAGATCGCCTTCGTTCTCGCGGTCTTCGGCATCGACCAGCACCACCATCTTGCCGGCGCGGATGTCGTCGATGATTTCCCGGGTTGTGCTGATAGTCATGCGGATTATTTCCCTGATCCTTTGGCGTCACACCGGTCTGCTGGCGGATTGCCCGCCTGAAGAAGCGTTTAGCCCAAATACCGTATTTTACGGGGTTACGCCGGCACTCGCACCAAGCACGTTGCTTTCAACCAAAGAAAATGGGACCTGCAACAGGTCCCATCTCTTGTTTCGTCCACCACCCCGTGACTGGGGGCGAGCGTAAAAGCCCGCGTTAAACCAGGGTCAACGCCACGTTGATATTGCCGCGCGTCGCATTCGAATACGGGCAAACGATATGCGCTTTGTCGACAATCGACTGCGCCAGCGCGCGGTCCATGCCCGGCACGTTGACCTGCAGGGCGACGTCAATTGCAAAACCGGTCGGGATCGGACCGATACCAACTGCGCCGGTGATCGACAGATCGGCAGGCAACGCGACTTTTTCTTTACCAGCGACGAATTTCATCGCGCCGATGAAGCAGGCGGCATAACCGGCCGCAAACAGCTGTTCCGGGTTGGTACCCGCGGCACCGGCGCCACCGAGTTCTTTCGGCGTGGTCAGATTCATGTCGAGCACATTGTCGGTAGAGGAAATATGACCTTCACGGCCGCCGGTAGCGGAAGCGTGGGCGGTGTAAACGATTTTTTCTGGAGCGTTCATGGTGATGCCCTTTGTGGTTAGGTAAGGCGAGGTTTGGGGATTAAAAAACGAGAATTACTATCAGGCATGCGCCAGCGCTGTGCGCAGTTGCTGCAAATGTTGCGTCAGCGAGCGCCGCTCACCGGGATTGCATCCGGTCGAACAGGCTACGGCGGAATGGATATCGGCGGCCGCGTCATACAGCGCGCACCCCTTGTCGGTCAGCGTGATGCGCACCACGCGTTCATCGTCGCTGGAACGCTCGCGCCGCAGCAGACCGGCCGACTGCATGCGCTTCAACAGCGGCGTGAGCGTTCCCGAATCCAGGAACAGCTGCTCGCCCAGTTCGCTCACCGTCAGGCCGTCGCGCTGCCACAGGGCCAGCAAGGTGACGTATTGCGGATAGGTCAGCCCGTGTTTCGTCAGCCAGGGTTTGTAAACCTTGGTCATCGTCAGCGAGGCCGAATACAGCGCAAAACAAAGCTGGTTTTCCAGCAGCAGTACGGATGCGCTGGCCGCTGACGCTTTCTTCAACGCTTTGGCTTTGGGGGTTTTGGTAGGCATAAGTGAATTATATATTACTTACAATTGAATTGTACACAACTTAATTTATTGAATTGAAATCCAAACAACAAAGTGCCAAACTCCAGCATTGGCGCGCCTTTCGGAG
>JANMXS010000296.1:0-2138 GCA_031394335.1 Burkholderiales bacterium | reverse complement strand
AGGAATTGCTCGCACCGGGCATAATTGCCGGTGTTCGTCCGTGATTGACGCGACTTTGATGAGGTTGCCAGAATGAAAAGTTTTCTGATTGCCAATCCCAAGGGCGGCGTCGGCAAGAGCACGCTGGCCACCAATCTCGCCGGCCTTTTTGCCCACCGCAACTACAAGGTCATGCTGGGCGATATTGATCGCCAGCAATCCTCGCGCGAATGGTTGCGCATGCGCCCGCCGGCGTTGCCCGTGATCGGCACTTGGGATATCGCGCCGGACAAACCCGCCCGCCCGCCGGCCGGCACAACCCATGTCGTGCTGGATTCACCCGCAGGGCTGCACGGCAAGCGGCTGGCACAAGTCCTGAAGCTGGTTCAGCATGTGATCGTGCCTCTGCAGCCCTCGATTTTCGACATCCTCGCCACGCGCCAGTTTCTCGACGTGTTGTTGGAGGAGAAGGAGGTTCGCAAGCATCCCGGCTTTGTTGCAGTCGTTGGCATGCGGGTGGACGGGCGCACGCGTGCGGCACGCGAACTGGAACGATTCCTTGACGGGCTTGGTCTGCCGGTGCTGGCGCACTTGCGCGACACGCAGAACTATGTGCAGGCGGCCGCGCACGGCATGACCATATTCGACTTTCCTACCTATCGCGCCAGTCAGGATTGGGATCAGTGGCAGCCGCTGACCCGGTGGCTCGATTCGGTCTGACGCACTTGAGGCAGTCGCGATAAACCGGATTGCGGCCATGCTCCCTGGCCCGATACAGAGTGCGATCCGCCTGCTGGATGTGAACACACCTTGGGGTGCATCTCGACACAGGTAAAATCGCCGCATGCCCGCGCCGCAGTTTGTCCATCTCCGTCTCCACAGCGAATACTCGATCACCGACGGCATCGTCCGCATCGATGCGGCCATTGCACGGGCTGCAAGCGATCAAATGCCGGCACTGGCGCTCACCGATCTCGGCAACCTGTTCGGCATGGTCAAGTTCTATACGGCCGCGCGCGACAAGGGCCTCAAACCTGTAATCGGCAGCGATGTCTGGATTCGCGACGAAGAGGTACGTGATCCGGCACGCGACTCACCTGCGCGCGTGCTATTGCTGGCGAAGAACCGTAACGGGTATCTGCGGCTGTGCGAACTGCTCACCGGTGCTTATCTCGGCAGCCGGCATCAGGGCCGTGCCGAGATCGCCATGGGCGCTTTTGAACATGGCGACAACCGTGGTTTGATCATGCTGTCCGGCGCCGGGGCCGGTGATGTCGGTCAATGGCTGCTTGCCGGCAAAAGCGATCTGGCCGAGCAACGCGCGCGCCACTGGGCGCGTCTGTTGCCCGACAGCTACTACCTGGAAGTCCAGCGTTACGGCCAACCGCAACAGGAGGCGCTGGCCACGATGACGCTGGACCTGGCCGGACGCTTGCAACTGCCAGTGGTGGCAACGCATCCGGTGCAGTTTCTCGATCGCGACGATTTCAAGGCGCATGAAGCGCGCGTCTGCATTGCCGAGGGTTATGTGCTGGCCGATACCCGGCGCCCCAAAAGATTCACCGAACAACAGTACTTCAAGACCCAGGCCGAGATGGCGGAATTGTTCGCCGACCTGCCCGAAGCGCTGGAGAACGCAGTCGAGATCGCCCGGCGCTGCAATCTTTCCGTTGAGCTGGGCAAGAATCAGTTGCCGCAATTCCCTACGCCGGAAGGGATGACACTTGACGATTTCATGGCAGCGGAAGCCGATGCCGGCCTTGAACGCCGCCTCGAACAGCTGTTTCCGGATGTTGCCGTGCGTGAGGCGAAGCGGCCGGAGTATGTCGCGCGCCTCGCATTCGAAATCAACACCATCAAGCAGATGGGTTACCCCGGTTACTTTTTGATCGTGGCCGTCTTCATCAACTGGGCCAGGCGCAACGGCGTGCCGGTGGGGCCCGGGCGCGGCTCCGGTGCCGGCTCGCTGGTGGCCTATGCCCTGGGCATCACCGACCTCGATCCGTTGGCCTATGCCTTGTTGTTCGAGCGCTTCCTCAATCCGGAGCGGGTGTCGATGCCCGACTTCGATATCGACTTCTGCCAGGAAGGCCGCGATCGCGTCATCGACTACGTCAAGAACAAGTATGGCGCCCATGCCGTATCGCAGATTGCCACCT
>JANMXS010000295.1:0-44253 GCA_031394335.1 Burkholderiales bacterium | reverse complement strand
CAGCAATGGCTCAATCGAGATGCAAGCGCTTGAGCGCCGCCAGGTAGCGCGGATCGCCACGCACCGACTCAAACTCCGGATCAACCTTGAGTTGGATGACGTTTCGATCATAGGCCTTGATCGCCAGATCGAGGTAGCGGAAACCTTCATCACGTTCGCCCGCCAAAATGGCGGCTGACGCGGCGAAATACCAGGCGTCATTTCGCGTGGCGGCCAACGCTGCCTGGAACTTCAGCTTGCTGCGGCGATAGCCCTTTTCGCCCTGCGTCGCCAGTGCTTTCTCAAGTTCATCGAGAAAGGGTTTGGGCGTCCAGTACCCTTCGACCAGGCGGTTTTCGGCAATCGCCGCGGCGAAATTTCCCTGTCGCTCCATGCAGCTTGCGATCACCGTGTGATGAATCGTGAAAGTCGGGTCGCGCGCGAGATTGATCCTGGAAAGGCGGACGGCCTCGTCGCAATTGCCGTTCATGGCATGCAGCAAGGCCAGGCGCCAGACAATGGGGGGATTGAAAGGGTCGAGCGAAACGGCACGCTGCTGGGCGACCAGCGCCTCGGACAAGCGACCGGCAGGTTCGAGAAAGGCCATGCGGTAGGTATCCCAGGCAAGTGCGTTGCCGGGGTTCAGTTCGATCGCGCGCTTGGCGGATTTTTCAGCTTCCGGCCAATTCCATTGGCCCGGTCCGCGCAGCTCGGCGAGCTTGATATGAACATCGACCGATTCACCATCAAGCGCCAGGGCCTTGAGCAGGAAGGATTCGGCCTGCGCATAGTTTTCCGCGGGCGGCACGAAGCCGAGTCGAGCCCGGCTGATGAAATAACTCGCCATGCCGACATATCCCAGTGGCGAGGTCGGGTCGAGTTTGATGACCTTGCGGAAATGCGGCTCGGCCGGGTCGTACGGGTTCTTGCCGAGAGAAATCCGCTTGCGCAATATGTACATGCCCTGCAGGTACTCGACATAGGCCTCCGCATTGCCATGGGCACGTTTTTCCAGCTGGTCCTTTTCGGAAACCAGCAAACGCGCCTTGAGGGCGGTGGCAATTTCGGTGGCGACTTCACTTTGCACCGCGAGAATGTCGCGGTTGTCGCGATCGTAGGTGCGCGCCCAGAGGTGCTGATCGCGCTCGGCATCGATCAGTTCGGCATTGATGCGAAAGCGGTTTTCGCCGCGGCGCACACTGCCTTCAAGGATATAGGCGACCCCGAGCTCGCGGGCGATATCGCGCACGCTCTTGCTGCTGCCCTTGTAAAGCATCGAGGTGGTGCGCGACACCACGCGCAGGTCCGAAATTTGCGCCAGCTGGTTAACCATGTCTTCGGTGACGCCGTCGCCGAAGAACTCATCGTCCTTGTTGCCGCCCGGATTCGAAAAGGGCAGCACCGCAATCGTCCTGGCGGTTCCCGCGCCGGCGCCTTTGGATTGCGCGCGCCATAATCCGGCGCCTGAAATTGCCACCACCATGATCACCAGGCCGATGCCTGTCCAGGCCAATCGGCGCCCGCCCCATCCCGCCGGAGTCCGCTGCTTGCGCCTTTCCTCAGGCTTCGCCGCAGCCGGGTACGCAACAATTTTTTCGGCAAGCGCATCCGGGGCCGGTGTTGCCGCAGGGATTTCCGGCATGGCGCTTGTCGTCGGCGATGATGCCGTTTGCGAAGATGCGGGGCGAACGGTTTCGGCCACGGTATCGGTATGGGGACCGGGCTCGCCGGCAACACGGACGGTGGCGACAAACCGGTAGCCGCGTCGGGGCACGGTGACGATATAGCGGTGCACCGCGCCATCATCGCCAAGAATGCGACGCAGATTCGAAATCGCCTGGCTGAGGTTGTTTTCTTCAACAATCATGCCCGGCCAGATCGCGTCCATCAGCCGATCTTTTTCCAGCACTTCACCCGCGTTTTCAACCAGGTAAAGCAATGTGTCGAACAGTTTGGGGGTGAGTACCACCGGTTCGCCGTCGGCGCGCGTCAGCAGCCGCTTTCGCGCATCGACGCGGAAGTTCTCAAACTCGAGCATCGCTGTACGTTCGTCATTCATGGCGGGTTTCACGGATTTTCACACGAATTCACCCAAGCCATGAGTCGGCCGACCGTTGGCTGTCCCGGCACGACTCGCCCGGTACCAGCGGCGCCCCCCCGTCAGCACTCATCACCGGCTGAACTCGCCCCTATCCCTGGCAGGCCGCTTTGCGAGGCAGCCCAAGCTGGCAACAAAGAATTTTTCACAAGAATTCAGCGGCAAATTCAAGATTTTAAAGGGGGTACGGACAAATACTGGCTTCGCTGAATCAACGCTTTCCCGATGTTCAGCCACAACCAGAATCCCTAATCGATAAAGGAGCTTGATCATGAATACGACATTACGCAATGAAGGCAGCAAACCGGAGAATGCACATTCGCCGACATGCCATACCGGGCAAACTCTTTGTCGTCTGGCCGTCGGCATGGCCATGTTCCTGGCTTTCAGCGGAGCGGCCGTGGCAGCTGAAGAGAGCCTCGTTGCGGCTTTGGCCGCAGTGCCGAAAGCCGGCGTCGGCGGCTCGACCCATGAACTGGACGCGATTGCCGTCGAGGCAAGTTACATTGCGATTACGCGCAACTACCTGGCGTCGATCGCCCGCTATCCCACCGGTCGCGAGCCTAGTTTGCATCGTCCGCAGGGTCAGGTGGTCATCCAGTTCGAGATCGAGCGCAACGGCCTCGTCAGGCAGGCAAGCGTTGCCAAGTCGTCGGAATCGATGATTCTGGACAGCGCCGCCATCGCCACCGTGCGCCGCGGCAAATATCCCGCATTGCCGGCCAATTTCCATTCCGGCGATAGCAGCCGCGCTTTCATGGTCACCTTCAACTATGGGCCCCGGGAGTAGGATTGAACTCGCTCACGTCAGGCGCTCCGGTCAATCATTGGACATGATTCCGGAGCGCAGCACCTGCGGCAGGATGCGAATACATGGACCGTGTCCGCTATATTTTTTTGAAATCCCATGAGGGCAAATATCGCGTGTACCCATTCAATATGTCACGACATTGATGCAATTCAATACACGTCAAATGGAACTCTGATTTCGCTCTGGGGTCGCAGTAGAAGCGCACCATCATTAGACAGGGAAAATAGTGATGTACGTAAATTTGCCGGAAAGCTTGGCCACCAGAATGCGTGTCCGCATACGCGGACATGTCATGTGACGAAAGTGCCACCGCGTTCGGACGCGAATTCAACCTGACTGGAGTGAGCCCCATGCTAAACCGCGAACTGAAGCTCGTTAATCGACTCGGCCTGCATGCGCGTCCCTCGGCGCAAATGGTTACTCTGGCGTCGAGGTTCAGATGTAGCGTGGCACTGATTTATAACGGTCGCCGCGCAGACGCCCGGCAGATCCTGGCCGTGATGTTGCTTGCTGCCAGCGTGGGCGCAACCATCAAAATCGAAGCCAATGGCCCGGACGAGGCGGACGCAATGGCAGCCATTGCACAACTGGTCAACAGCCGTTTTGGGGAAATGGAGTGAGGAAGCAGTCGTCGGCAGGGCACAAGCGGAGAGAGGCCGCGATTATTTTTCATGCAAATCGGCCCGTGGCTGTGACTGCTGACTGGCTAACCGCCGCGAATTTCAATGTTGGCCTCTCCTGTTGACTCCCTTCAGAATCACAGGGGCCGAGGTCGCTACATTTTTCGATAATGAATAAAAGGGGCCGTGTTCGATATATTTTTCGAGCAGATGATCTGATTGCGATGCCGCCTGGCCCCCTCGCTACCCCAGCACCCGCAACCCCTTCACCTTCGCAAAATCCCGATCATGCGTCACCAGCGCATCCGCGTTGATCGCGAGCGCACTGGCCAACTGAATCGCATCGGGCAGTTTCAATCCGTATTTGCCGCGCAAGCGCGCAGAACTCTCGGCGATATCGGTCGTGAAGTCGACCACTTGCCACGCCTCCATCACGGCGCGATAGCGTTTCGCCAGCGCTTCTTCGCCAACACTCAGCGGGCCAGTGAGCACTTCGGCGATGGTCACCGTGGTGACCGCCAAACCAATTTCGCCATCGGCATGGCGTTGAAACAGCCGCTCGAACCGCCTGGCGAACCTGGCGTTTGCTTCAAGCGTGTAGATGATGGGTGCGCTGTCGACCAGTACGAGTGCGCCATTGTCCAAGCTGTCTGCGTCTAGCGGTTCCATTCGTCCCGCAGCCTGGCGATGGTTTTTATACTGTCCTTGCCCCACATGCCTTTGCCAGTACCGGCAAGCGCAAGAAGCGACGAGGGTTTGCGCACCTTGACGACCGTTGCCGGCACCACAGCAGCCACCGCGCGACCGTGGCGGGTGATGATGGTGGTACGCCCTTCGCTAGCGGCGGCGAGAATGGAAGGCAGTTGCTGCCGGGCTTCTTCGGCGCCTTTGGAGGCTTGTTTGGTGGATGACTTCATGGCCGTGACTGTACGGTCTGTACGGAACGATGTCAATCCGGCAGCAGACCGGCGATCTGCATTTTTAATTTTTAAACAACCGCGGGCAGCGAAAAGCCTGCCGATACACTGAATGCCTCTTTTGCTTTTCGCCCGCATTGCGTAAAGTGTTGCCTGCCCACCAGCCCATTACCCGTCGGAGCCCCCTGCAATGAAATCGCTGAACAAAGCCCTAACCTTCGCCCTGCTCGCCCTGTCGCTACTCTCTTTCAGCGCCCACGCCGATCAACTCGACGACATCCGCAAAAAAGGCGAGATCGTGGTCGGCGTGCTGGGCACCGACGAGCCGAACAGCTTTATTGATCCGAAGACGCGCGAGATTGTCGGCTACGAGGTTGATCTGGCCAACGCGATTGCAAAGAAGATCGGCGTCAAGGTGGTGCTCAAGCAGTTGGCCGTCGCCGCGCGCATTCCCGAGCTGCAGCAGGGGCGCGTCGATATCCTTGCGGCATCGCTGACGCACAACAAGGAACGCGAGGCGCAGGTTGATTTTTCGCTCACCACCTTCGTCACCGGCCAGCTGGTGATGGTGCGCGCCAACAGTGGCATCACCCAGCTTGCGCAGCTCACCGGTAAAAAGGTGCTGACGGTCAAGGGCGGTACGCAGGAACCGAATATACGCAAGGCCGTACCGGGTGTTGAAGTGGTTACCTTCGAGACGGCGCCGCAGGCTTTTCTGGCCTTGCAGCAGGGCAAGGGCATTGCTTATGTGAACGACGAAATTTCGCTACTGAGCAATTACGCCAAGCTCGGCCCGGCGAAGAAGGATTACGCCATCCTGGCGCAGAGCATCAGCGTGGAGCCGCTGGCCCTGGGACTGAAGAAAGGCGAAAAAGGATTGAAGGCCGCAGTGGATGGCGCGCTGCGTGAACTTGAATCGTCAGGCGAGGCGGAGAAGCTGTTCTTCAAATGGTTTGGCCCAACCACGAAACTGCAATTTGAAAAACGCAACTTCAAGATCAATAGCGACAAGATTTGATCGGCAGGGATTCATTCCGGCACGAGATTGTCGGGTTACGCGGTAGAGCCGCTAACCCGACCTGCCATTGCTTTTTTGTAGGTCGGGTTAGCGCAGCGTAACCCGACAAGTTCTGTGCAAAACGTCGCTGCTCCCTGTGGAATTGCATAACTTTTAGTTTGATCACGCATGCCCGCCATCGATCTCAGCCTCGTTCTCAGCGGCCCCTACCATGACCTGCTGGTGGCGGGATTCATCCTCTCGTTGCAGATCAGCGGCATCACGCTGCTGTTGGCCTTGCCGCTGGCCACGCTGGTGGCATTACTGCGCGTCTCGCCGATTGCCGCGTTGCGCGCCGTTGGCTGGATGTATGTGGAATCGATCCGAAATATTCCCCTGCTCGCGCATCTCTTGTTCTGGTATTTTGCCGCGCCTGAATTGCTTCCTGAGTCGCTGAAGCTGCGCTTGTACGCAGGCAACATCGAAGCCAGCAGTGCAGTGGCGGCCTTGACGTTGTACACCGCCGCTTACATGGCCGAGGATATCCGCAGCGGCATTCGCGCCGTGCCCATCACCCAGCTTGAGGCCGCTCGCGCGCTGGGCATGAACTTCATGCAGACGATGCGGCTGGTGGTGTTGCCGCAGGCGGTGCACATCACCATTCCACCGCTGATCTCGCAAACCCTGAACCTGTGGAAGAACACCAGTGTGGCCACCGTGATCGGCGTGGCCGAATTGATGTATCAGGCGGCCAAGGTGGAAACAGCCACCTTCCGCAGCCTTGAGGCGTTCATGTTCGCGACCGCGGCTTACCTGGGCGTATCGCTGGCGATCACCGCACTGGCGGCGGCGTATCACCACGCTTACCCGGCCAGGGCCGACTGATGGGCAAACATGCTTGAATTAATTCAAACCTACTGGCTGTATTTTCTGGTCGGCCAGTATCCGCAGGGGCCATTGGGCGGGCTGGCGCTGACCATCTTGCTGGCGGCGCTGGCGTTGACGTTGTCGCTACCGGTCGGCCTGTTGCTGGGGCTGGCGCGGGTCAGTCCGTATCGGCTGATCCGCTGGCCGATCACGGCACTGGTATTTGTGGTGCGCGGTACGCCGCTGTTGATGGTGGTGTTCTGGGCGTATTTTTTTCTGCCCAGCGTGACCGGCGTCAAGACCGACCAGTTCAGCACCATGCTGATGGCCCTGATCGTGTTCGACGGCGTCTACCTGGCCGAGATCGTGCGCGCCGGCATTCAGGGCATTCCGCGTGGTCAGCTCGACAGCGCGCGCTCGCTGGGCATGTCGTACCTATCCGCGATGCGCCTGGTGATATTGCCGCAGGCCCTGCGCCATATGCTGCCCTCGCTGGTGAACCAGTTTGTGGCCACCATCAAGGAAACCTCGCTGGGCTACATCATCGGCCTGTCCGAAGTCTCGTTCATCGCCACGCAGATCAACAACCTGGTGTTCACCCGCGCGATCGAGGTTTATCTGGTGCTGGGGCTGACGTATTTCATTTTGTGCTTTGGCCTGTCGCGCTTTGCGTATGCCCTGGATCGGCGCTTGCAAAAATAGGGGCGGTAGCGCGATTGCACATGTTTTAGCGCGCTGCCGTCGTGAAAATTTTCTTCGGGCACATCGCATGCACGCCCACATTGCCGTCGACCAATTGCGTGATGTTCAAGTCCACCGCGACACTTGAAAGCATGTAGGCATCATCGCGATTCAGGTGCTTCTCGGTCATCAGAAACTCGATCATGTCGCGCAGCGCGTGCTCGGTGGCTTCTTTCAGGTCCTTGCTGAAGCCCATCGAGATGTAGTAATCCGGCGTTTCGGCGCGCGGCCAGATCAGGCGCCGGTCCTTGTGCACCACAAAGCGGAAGGTGCCGGTAAGGTAGGTTTCGAGTGCGGTGATATCGACTTCGCCATTGCCCTGCGCGGCATGCCCATCGCCCGCCTGAAACAGTGCGCCCTTGGCGGCGACGGGGATATATAGCGTGGTGCCGGCGACGAGTTCCTTGTTGTCCATATTGCCGGCGTGCGCAAACGGTGGCGCACTGTCGATCTTGCCGCCGGCGGGCGCCACGCCCATGCTGCCGAAGAACGGATGCAGCGGGATCTGGATACCGGGGGCAAAGTGCCCGATCATTTTCTGGCGGTCGAGCGGAATTATTTTCGAGCGGTTGTAGGGATACTCCATCGGCAGGAAACCGCGACCCAGGGCGAAACCGTTGCAGGCGAAATTGGCATCAATGTCGACCTTGAGAATTTGCACTTCCAGCACGTCGCCCGGCTCAGCCTCGGCAATGGCGACGGGCCCGGTCAGGATGTGTCCGCCCGGGCCTTTGTCTTTCACTTCTTTGTAGATGGCGTCGGTATAAGGCGGAATGTCCTCTGGCTTCACGCCACGGGAAATCATGGTTTCCGGCGAACCGCAGGTGGAGAGCGTCTGCATGCGCACCGTGTCGCCGGAGTGAACCGTCAGCACCGGCTTGGACATGCCGGAGTAATAACCCCAAGCCACCGTGTCGGGCTTGGCGAGAAGTGTGTAATCGGTGGCGAACAGCGGGGCGGTGTGGCCGAGGGCGAGGCAGGCGAGCAGAAGTGCGCGGCGCATGGTGGTCTTTCCGGGATTGACAGGGAAATTGACGGGAAACGACAACGACGCATTTTATGTGAAAGCGGGCAAGGTTGACTTCCGTTCAGTGAATTAAATGCGCTGTGAACATTCAGGTTTAAGCGCAGGACAGGAGGGCCGTCGCAAAACGGCTTTTTCTTTGCGGATTATGTTCGAGAACGTACAGATCGCATGGCGGCAGTGGGCGATAGTCTCCATTGCGACACCCCAAGGCGTTGCCCGCAGGTAACGGTCCCAAATTCTTCAACGCATCGACAACTATTGCCGTGGAGGCATATGTATACCGGGAACATAGTGGCGGAACAAGACGATCAACGGCACTCGAATTTCATTGCAACCCTTGCATGGGTCTTCATTGCCCTGGTGGGCTTGGCCACGCTGATATCTTTGTTCCACAACATCCTGGTCAGCCTGGTATTTCCCTTTAACGAGATGCACACCGCACTGGCCAAACCGGGGCAGACGAAAGCCGCGCCCTGGTTCGCGACCTTCATGCTGGAACACTTCCGCCTTTTATCCGCGCTGTTCCTGCTGGTCTCGGCGGCTACATTCGTCACCGCGATAGGTCTGCTTAAACGCAAGAATTGGGCTCGCGTGGCGTTCATCTGGATTATGGGATTCGGCATCTTCTGGAATGTCGTCAGGATTGCGTTGCCGTTACTGATGTTTTTCACCCTGGCTTCCGCCATGGGAACGGCGTCTGACGATTTCGGCTATCAGTTCGATGTGGTGCAAAAAATCATGGTCGCGTTCAGCGTGCTGATCGCAGTTGGGTTGTCGGTCCTGTTTGGCTGGATCGTCAAGCGCCTGATCTCAACTGAAGTAAAGCAGGAATTTTTTGGGGCCGGGAGTAAACTGGGCAATTGAGGATTAGAGACGATTTTTTTGCGCTGGCCCAAGCCATCAAACGCCGAAACCATTATCTGGAAACAAATCGACTCCGAGCGTTGCTGCTTGCTCACGAGCCGTCCTCATTACCGAACGGAGGCTACCCATGAAGCCCTTCACTACCATCGCAGTCGTTCTTCTCTCGCTGATCAGCCTGCTGCACTTGCTTCGCTTCGTGTTGAGTTGGGAAGTGACCGTGAATGGCATGGGCATCCCGGTCTGGACGAGCGGAATCGCGTTTGTGATCACGGCCGCAATTGCGGCAATGCTTCGGCGCGAATCGCGCCGTTGAGCGTTACGGTCTGCTGATCGTGCAATTTACCGCGGCCTGGAATGGCTGCTTGAGGTCGTTTTTTTTGCGCTGGTCCAAAGCAAAAAAATCGAAGGCGGGCACGACCGGGATTGTAAAGCGTGCGGAATAAATGAGACAACAATTTCCTGGAAATAAATCGACCCCGGGTACTCTGTGTACCTGCAAGCCACGAAACACTGCATATAAAGGCCGGACAGGAAGGCCGTCGCGAGACGGCCTTTTTCTTTCGGGTGTGTGTACGCAAACGTACAGATTATGTTGCGACGAAGGGGGATAGTCGTAATTAAGGCGCTCATTGTCCACGTCCCGCCTGCGCACGAAGAGATCGGCGGTCAAAATGAAACCGCCACTCGCCGATGCCATTCGGGAACCAAAGATCAGGAAAAAATCATGAGCAAATTTGGAAACGTTTTCAAACCACCGATGCGGTATACGGTATTACTGCTGGCCACACTGGTGGCCGGCTGCGGCGGTGGTGGATCAGACTATAGCGGCGCAGCAGGCACCCTCGCAGGGTCGGGCACCGGCGCAGGCTTTCCTACCGCTGCCGGTGCAGGCACCGGCGTAGCCGGCGCCGGCCGTGGCCCCGCACCCGTCAACCTCGGAACGGCCGCTAATTTTGTGGTTCTGGCGCAGTCCGCGATTACCAACGTGCCGACGTCGGCCATTACCGGCGATGCAGGCTTGAGCCCGGGGACAGGTGCAGGCATTGGCATAACCTGCGCGCAACTGACCGGGGTGATCTACAGCGTCGATGCTGCCGGGCCGCTTCCATGCAGGGTGACCGACGCTACCCGGTTAACCGCAGCAATAGGCGACAAGGGCCTCGCGTACACCGATGCCGCCGGACGAGCACCCGATTACACCGAACTGGGCGCCGGAAATATTGGCGGGCTGAATCTCGGCCCCGGCACCTACAAATGGGGCACCGGGGTTACGATACCGACGAATGTCACACTTACCGGGGGCGCGAACGATGTCTGGATCTTCCAGATTGCGCAAGGCCTCACCATAAGTTCCGGCGCGCAGGTTATTCTGGCGGGCGGTGCATTGCCGCAGAACATCTACTGGCAGACCTTCGCTGCTGCAGACCTCGGAACGACCTCGAAATTCAAGGGGACCATCCTGTCTCAAACATCGATCGTGATGAAGACGGGTGCATCGATAAACGGCAAACTGTTGGCAGGGACCGCGGTCAATCTCGATCAGAGCACGATCGGCCCTTGAGCGCTCGGTAAGGGCGCAGCGGAATAGGCCGCAGCAGACCGCCTGCTCCTTTCGCAACATAATGCGAAGGGAGCAGGTGGTCTTGTTCGTTGCGCAAGCGGACCGATTGGCTTTTGCCTTATCGGCTCTGCAGTTAAACTGCAGCCTGTTCCTCATGTCACTCGATTAAGCCTACCGACCCCGTCGTACCAGCGCGCCGATAGCTACGGAGCAAAGCACAGCGCACCTTGGTCGAGGCCGCTACGACAAAGGGACCGTGGGTGCCGCTTCCGGAGCTCATGACCGGCGGTTACCACTGAGGTCCCTCGCCGAACATCTGCCATCAACCAGAATCAAGGCACGCGAAGGATCGAAATCGCACAGTCTGGAAACACACAAATTACGCAGAACGCCATTCGGCGCGCCTCTCGGAGCAAAAATGCCTCAGGAGGCGCGCCAAATGGCGTTCTACGCTGTTGTTCCGAGTACGGCCTACGGGGGGCAAAATAGCGCCCGGCTCGACCGAGACCTACGAATCGAGCTTGATGCCTTCCGCCTCAAACACCCGCTTAACTGTCGGACGCGAGGCGACGCGCAGGGCTTGCTTGGTCCAGTTGGGGAACTGGGTTTTCATGTCCCAGCCAGCGCGGTAGCCCCAGCGGTAGAACACCAGCAAATACGCATCGCAGACGGTGTACTGGCCACCCATGGCGAAGGTTTTGCCCGTGAGCAGCACTTCGATTTCGTGGTAGTACTTGAGCAGTAGCGCGCGGCAATGGGCGTTGATGCCGTCCTTGGCCGCTTTGTCAGCGGAGTAGCGTTCGGCGCGCCAGACGCCGGCATTGGCGACCTGCACGCTCGATGCCAGCCACGCCATCAGCGACAGGGCCTCGGCCTGCTTCCAGGTGTCCCTGGGCCACAGGCCACGACTGGCGTAGCCGCCGCCCAGATAGGTCAGGATGGCGACATTCTCGGTCAGCACCTTGCCGTCCACCGACAACGCCGGCACGCGCGCGCGCGGATTGATGCGCAGGTAATCCGCCTTGTGTTGGTCGCCGTCCTTGGTGGAGATCAACACCGACTCATAAGCGATGCCGAGTTCTTCGAGGACGATGTGCGGAGCGAGCGAGCAGGCGCCGGGAGAGAAGTACAGCTTGATCACGGTTTGCCTTAGGGAGTGTGCGCTGAAGTGCCTATAGTCTAGTAATCAGCGAGGATGTGTCAAATCGTTGACCGCCCTCCTTCTGCACATCACCGTAAAACTGGTCGACCACGGCGGTGATCGGCAGGCGTGCGCCATTGCGCCGCGCCTCGTCCAGGCAGATGCCCAGGTCCTTGCGCATCCAGTCAACCGCAAAGCCGAATTTGAATTCGCGCTTCAACATGGTCTTGCCACGATTCTCCATTTGCCATGATTGCGCGGCGCCTTTGGAAATCACCTCAAGCACCTGCTCGCCATTAAGGCCCGCTTTCTCGGCAAACGCCAAACCTTCGGCCAATGCCTGCACCAGCCCGGCGATGCAGATCTGGTTGACCATCTTGGTCAATTGGCCAGAGCCTGATGCGCCCAGCAGGGTGGTGGCCTTGGCATAGCAATCGATCACCGGTTTGGCCTTGTCGAACGGCGCCTGGTCGCCACCGACCATCACCGTGAGCTGGCCTTTTTCCGCGCCCATTTGCCCGCCGGATACCGGGCCATCGAGGAAGGCGATGCCCTTGGCCTTGGCGGTGGCATAAAGACTGCGCGCGGCATCCGCCGAGGCGGTAGTGTGATCGACGAGGATGGCGCCGGACTTCATCGCGGCCAATGCGGCACTGCCGACATCCATCAAATCTTTATCGTTGCCTACACACATCAACACGATCTCGGCGCCCTGCACCGCCTCGGCGGGCGTCTTGCCAAGCACACCGCCGTGTTGCTTGACCCAGGCTTCGGCCTTGGCCGTGGTGCGGTTGTAGACAGTGACATCATGACCTTTGGCCTTGAGATGGCCGGCCATGGGGTAGCCCATCACGCCGAGGCCGAGGAATGCGACTTTCATATCTATCTCCAGAAATTTACGGGTTAAGCCAATTCGGTGGCGTCTTGCCGGCAAGGCCGGCCATCATGTTTTCCGCGGCCAGCATCGCCATGTTCATGCGCGTGGCGTGAGTCGCGCTGCCGATATGCGGGGTGAGCGCGACATTGTCGAGCTGTAAATATTGCGGATTGAATGCGGGCTCGCTCTCGAACACATCGAGCCCGGCGCCGGCGATGCGTTTTGCTTTGAGCGCGTCGATCAGCGCGAGATCATCGACCACGCCACCGCGCGCGGTGTTGATGAGGATTGCCGATGGCTTCATCAGCGCGATCTCGGCCGCGCCAATCAAATGATGCGTGGCCGGCGAGTACGGCGCCATCACCACCACGAAATCGCTGTCGCGCAGCACCGCTTCCTTGCTGGCATAGCTGGCGTTAAGTTTTGCTTCTGTTGCGGCATCGAGACGCGTGCGGTTGAAATACTTTACCGTCATCTCGAAGCCCAGTGCGCGCTTGGCAATGGTCTGGCCGATGCGACCCATGCCGATGATGCCCAAGGTGGCGTGATGAATATCGGTGCCGAGCCACTGCTGCAAGGCGAAGCCTTTTTTCCATTCACCGCGGCGCAGACGGCCTTCGGTTTCGGTGATGCGGCGCGCGGCGGTCATCAACAGCGCGAAGGTCAGGTCGGCAGTGGTGTCGTCGAGCACACCAGGCGTATTGCTCGCTTTCACACCGCGCTTTTTCGCTTCAACGACATCGATATTGTTATAGCCGACCGCGATATTGCTCACCATCTTCACCGTCGGACAGGCATCCAGAAACGCGGCGTCTATTTTCTCGGTGAGACAGCAGATCACACCGGCGCAATCACGCGCGCGGCTACGCAGCTCCTCAGGCGACATGATGTCGTCGGAGGCGTTGTGATCGACTTCAAAATGTTGCGACAGTGCGGCAACGATTTCGGGGAACACCTGGCGGGTAATCAGAATTTTTGGTTTCATTCCCGAATTCCATCGTGACGAGCTGATTGCGCTATCAGCCGCCGAGATAGGCGGCTTTGACGGCGGGATCGTTACGCAACTTCTCGGCCGGACCGCTTACCGCGATGCGCCCGTTTTCCAACACATAACCATAGTCCGCCACGTTTAGCGCCGCTGCCGCAAACTGCTCCACCAGCAACATGGTCACGCCTTGCGCTTTCAAATTCCGGATAATGCGAAACACTTCTTCGACGAGTATCGGCGCCAGCCCCATCGAAGGCTCATCGAGCAGGATGACGTCCGGATTCAGCATCACCGCACGGGCCATGGCGAGCATCTGTTGTTCGCCGCCCGACAAGGTGCCCGCAAGCTGGGTGCGGCGTTCTTTCAGGCGCGGAAACAGCTCCATCGCTTTCTCGATATCGGCTTTCACGTCCCCCCTGGGCCGCGCGCGCGTGAGTCGCGGGAAAGCGCCGAGCAACAAATTGTCGTCAACACTCATCGTCGAAAAAACGCGGCGGCCCTCCGGCGAGTGTGCCAGGCCCGCGCGACTGATGCGATGCGAATCCAGCCCGGTGATGTTTTTGCCGTCCAGCATCACCGTTCCAGAGACCGGTTTAATCATGCCCGAGATGGCGCGCATGGTCGTGGTCTTGCCGGCTCCGTTGGAGCCGATCAGGGTGACAACCTTGCCTTTGGGAACCTCCAGCGAGATGCCGTGCAACACCTCGACCTTGCCGTACGAGGCGTGAAGATTGGAAATGGATAGCATGTGCGACTCCCTTAAGCCGGTGCCGCGTGGACCGCGGCAAGACCCGAATCGGCGACACTGCTGCCGAGATACGCCTCGATAACTTTCGGATCGGCTTGCACCAGCCCCGGTTTTTCCTCGGCAATTTTCTGGCCGAAATCGAGCACGGTAACCAGGTCGGAAATGGTCATCACCACGTCCATATGATGCTCGATCAGGATCACCGTGATGCCATGATCGCGAATCTTGCGAATGATTTCGATCAGCTCCTTGATATCCGGTGCGGTCAGACCCGCTGCCGGTTCATCCAGCAACAGCAGGCTGGGATTGAGCCCCAGCGCGCGTCCGATTTCCAGCAGGCGCTGTTTACCATAGGGCAGGTTGCGCGCCTCTTCATGCGCCATATCGGCGAGACCGACAAAGTGCAGGATACCGGCGGCCCGTTGTTGAGCGGTTTTTTCTTCTTGCTGATAGCGCCGCGTGTTGAAGAGCACATCGAATAAATTGCTGTGAAAGGTATGGTGCAGGCCAACGAGAACGTTTTCGGTCGCCGTCATTTCGCCAAACAGCTGCACGTTCTGGAAAGTGCGTGCAATTCCGGCCAGCGCAATTTGCGCGGGCGTCTTGCCGACAATCGAATTGCCGTTGAAAGCAACACTTCCCTGCGTTGGCTGGTAGATGCCGGTCAGCACATTCATCATCGTGCTCTTGCCCGAGCCATTGGGACCGATCAGGCCGTGAATGGCTCCCTTGGCGACATGCAGGTCGACCTGGTTGAGGGCCTTCAATCCGCCGAACTGCATCAGAATGCCGTTGGCTTCCAGCAGATTGCCTGATGCCTGCACAGCCTGGGTGGGCGGGGCCCAGATTTGCGATTCGTCGCCATTCACGGCGTCGCCAGCGACCTTGGCCAATCGGCGCGGCCATATCTTTTCCGCAGTATTTCGCAGGTAGCCAACGATGCCATCCTGCAGATAGTAAACGACGAACAGCGTCATCAGGCCGAAAATGGTCAGGCGCCAGTCGACGATATTTTCCAGATAGTAGGAAAACACGGCCATGCCGATCACCGATGTCACCGGGACAATCACCTCACGCCAGGTTTTCTGTTTCTTGAACAACAGAACCGAGGAGATGATCACACCGAGGATCGCGGCGGCCGTTGCGATACCCTGGAACAGGCTGATGTCCGAAAGCAGGCTGGGCAGGGTAACGACAATCAGGGCGCCGAGCAGCGGTCCGCTACGGGTTTTGCGCCCGCCCATGATCACGGCGAGCAGGAACAGGATGGTCAGCTCGAAGTTATAGGTGTTCGGCGAAATGTATTCTTCCGAGTAGGTATACAGGCTGCCCGCCAAGCCAGCCAGCGCCGCGCTGATGACGAAGGCATACACTTTGTACCGGTAAACCGAAACGCCCATGCAATCGCATGCCACCGGGCTGTCGCGCAGTGCCTGGAAGGCGCGCCCAAGGTGGGAACGCAAAATTCGGTTAACCGCCACCATGGCAAGCACCATGAAGATGGCGACGAGGTAGAAATATTCCAGCTCATTCAGCTTGTGACCGAAGAAGGACGGCTTGGGCACCTTGATTCCCAGCGGCCCCTCGGTGATGAAGGTCATTTCGTTGATGAGGATCTGGATGATGGTGCCGAACGCCAGCGTCACCATCGCCAGGTAAGGGCCGGTAACGCGTAACGCTGGCAGCGCGAGAATGGCGCCGAACAGGGCGGTAACCGCAATGCTCGCGGCCACCACCAGAAGCACATAAGGCACACCCAGCTTGAAAAAGAACACCCCTGCCGTATAGGAGCCGATACCGAACAGGCCGGCATGCCCCAGCGACACTTCGCCGGTGTATCCGACCACGATATCGAGACCGAACAGCAGGATGGCGTAGATCAGGATGGTTTCGGCCAGATGGATGTAATACGGGTTGTGCACGGCAACCGGGAACAGCGCCAGCGCGGCAATGCCCACAACGTAAAGCCCAAGTCTCTTGCTGTTCATCCGCTATACCTTCTTGATCGCAGCTTTGCCGAACAGGCCGGCCGGTTTGACCGCCAGCACCAGTAACAGCAGCACCAGTCCCGGCACTTCCTTGTAACCGGTCGAAACGTAAAACCCGGTGAGGGTCTCGGCCACGCCCAGAATCAGGCCGCCGACGACAGCCCCCATCCCGGATGTCAGCCCGCCGATGATCGCCACGGCGAACGCCTTGAGGCCCAGCGAAGTACCCATGGTGGCGCCGGTAAGCGTGAGCGGCGCAACCAGCACGCCGGCGAAGGCAGCCGTGGCCGATGACAATGCATAGGAAAACGTGATCACCCTGCCGGTATTGATACCCATCAGTCCGGCCGCGCCGGGATCATTCGAGGTGGCGACCACCGCCTTGCCGTAAATGGATTTGCGATTGAACAGTTCCACCGCCAGCATCATCGCGATCGCACCGACAACCACCAGCACCTGCATGATCTGCACATTGGCGCCGAACAGTTGGAACGGGGCAGCCGAAACCGGTGAGGGAAAGGTGAGATCGTCCTTGCCCCAGATATTCTCCGCAACATTCTTGAAGATGATGGCCAGCGCAATGGTCGACATGATCCAGCCGAATTCGGATTGGGTCTTGATGGAAGGACGCACGCCGATCCATTCGACCAATACACCCTGAAGGGCGCCGAATACCATGACCAGCGGAATCATCAGCCAGTAGTTCAGATAGGGCCCGCCATGGATGGCGCCCACCAGGCTGAGTCCGACTAGCGCACCCAGCATCAGTGCCTCGCCCTGACCGAAATTCAGCGTGCCGGAGGTTGCAAAGGTAAGTTGATATCCAAACGCGATAACCGCGTAAATCATACCCAGGGCAATGCCACTGATCACGAGCTGCAGCAGAATTTCCATGACTTGTCTTCCAGTAAGGGCCGTCGAAGCCCAAAAACGAATTCAGTTGCAGCAGCCTGGTTCCGGCTGCGCGTTGTCGTGCGTGCGACACGGGTTTCCAGGGATTTCAATCGCTGTGCCACGGCAACCTGGACAACGAAATTCCGTCCACGTTTGCAGTGCTTCCGCACCCACACATGAAAAGGCGGCCGCGTTACGCTGCCGCCCCCTCACGCCTGATCAGATGTTGCGCCCTGCCTTTACTTTGCGTGTACCACGCGGCCATTTTCCACTTGCCCCATCACCGGCATGCCGGTTTTGATGGCTTCATGGTCATCATGGCTGAACGGTTTATCGTAGCTAGCCACGACGCCATCGACCTTTTCCTTCAGGTTTTCGAGGGCCTCGCGAACCTTGGGGCCGTCCGTGCTGCCGGCCTGCTTCAAGGCTGCCACCAGAATATATACCGAGTCGTAACCTTGCGCAGCCGAGACGGGCGAGGAGATACGTCCATTTGCCGGTTTGTAGGCTTTCAGATAGGCGTCAATGAAGGCTTTGCGCTTGGGCGTATTGCCGTCCTGAATGAAGGTTTGCGGCATGCGTGCGCCATCACCATTCTTGCCGGCATTGTCGATGAAATTGCCCATCGACAGCGTCCACGAGCCCAGCATCGGCACCTTCCAGCCCAGCTTCTCCATGCCGTTGGCAATCTGCGCCAGCTCGGGCCCGATACCGTAAGTAATCACCACTTGGGCGCCGGCCTGTTTAGACTTCAACAACTGGGAGGTCATGTCGACATCCTTGATGTTGTATTTTTCGACCGTAACCGGCTTGATGCCCTTGGTCGCGAGCGTGCGCTCAAGATCTTCGCGTCCGAGCTGGCCGTAGTTGGTCGAGTCGGCAAGAATTGCCACCTTGGTGTATTTACGCTTTAAGACTTCATCGACAATCATTGCCGACTGAATGGTGTCGTTGGCGGAAGTGCGGAAGATATAGTTGTCGGGAAACTCGGGCGGCAGGAATTGCTTGGTGACGATCGAACCGGTCGACACATTGTTCAAGACCGGAATCTTGGCCTCTTGGTAGAAACGCTGCGAGGCCAGCGACACGCCGGTGTTGATGAAGCCGACGGTAGCGACGACTTTTTCTTTGTTGATCAGTTCCTGCGCAATCTGTACGCCACGTTCGTTCTTGGCCTCGTCATCACGCTCGACCAGTTCGATCTTGCGGCCAAGAACGCCGCCTTTTTCGTTGATTTCCGTGACGGCGAGTTTCACGCCATCGCGCATGGAAACGCCCATGGGGCTGGACCCGCCGGTAAGCGGACCGGATACGCCGATCTTGATGGTGTCGGCAGCCACTGCTGCAAACGACAATGCGGCAGCGGTTGCGGCGAATAGCGACTTAATGTGGAATTTCATGTGCTCCTCCAATATGGTTTTATGAACTTACCTGGTGTGGGCAATTACGCTTGCGTGCTTGCGCAATTTCTAAAGCTACTCGGTATAAATGAGCCCGGACCGGAAGCGCGCTTATCAGCCCACTACCGGCCAATGCCGCCGATTGATCCTGGCACTTGTAGCGCGCCAGACTTGGCGGAATCAGCCTTGTGACGCAAGTCTGTGAGACTGGAAACAATCGTAATCGACCGCCCCCGCCATACGCAATAGGCGTGGGTCAAGTAATTTTGTAATCGTTGTTGTCCGAATGCAATGGTGCGCAGCAGCAAAAGTGCTGCGCGCAGCCCGGCCAACCGGACATCCTGGGTTTGCCGGTCCACATCGAGCGGTCGAACGGTCCACAACGACGTCGGAGAATGCCTGGCGAGCAACGGGAATCTTGGCCACATGGAAAAAATGGGCCATCGGGTTTAATTGATGGCCCGCCTGAAGTTAATGAACGTGGCTAACCGCCGCCATACAGATAGTTCGGCAGCCACAGTGTCATGCCGGGCCAGATATACATGAAGACCATGCACAGGATCACGATCAGCATATACGGCATCATCCCGGCAAATATCTGGTTGAGGGTCACGTGCGGAGGCGACACCCCTTTCAAATAAAACGCCGACATCGCCACCGGCGGCGACAGGAACGCCGCTTGCAGGTTGACGAATACCAGTGTGCCCCACAGGATCGGATCGATATCGAAGTGCTTGAGCATCGGCAGGAAAATCGGCACAAAGATCACGATGATCTCGGTCCACTCCAGCGGCCAGACCAATACAAAGATGATCGCCTGCGACAGCAACATGAACTGCAGCGGCGTCATGTTCAACGACAGCACCCAGTGCTCGACAATCTGCTGCCCGCCGAGAATCGCGAACACCGCCGAGAACAGCGCCGAGCCGACAAACAGCCAGCACACCATCGCGGTGGTTTTCGCGGTCAGGAACAGCGACTGCTTGGTACGCTCAAGATCCAGCGAGCCCGACTGGATGGCCAGCAGGAAAGCTCCCGCCGCACCAATGCCGGCAGATTCGGTTGCCGTACAGATGCCGAGCAAAATGACCGCCAGCACCAGGATTGTCAGCAGGCCCAGCGGCATCACCGATTCAATCAACAGTTTGAGAATAACGAACTGCTCCGCTTGCAACTGCCGGTAGTACCAGGCCAGCAACAGCGCCAGCGCGACACCACTCAACCAAAAATACAGATAGAAGTTTTCCGGCGGACCGCTGGCCGAGGGTGCAGCATTACCCTCTGCCAATTCCGGGTTGCCCATTTCCTGCAAAACTTCGGCTTCCTTGGCTTCGGCTACGGGAGCTGCTTCGTTGTTGCCCAGCTCCTCGATTTTTTCTTCTTTCGGCGTGCTGCCGCCGGACGCGGTAGTGGGCGCAATTGCGGATGCCGGCGCTTGCGCCTTGACCACGGCCGCAACCGGTTTCGGCGCCGGGGCATCGACCTGCTGATGAATCACCACATACCACCAGATACCCGCCATCGTCGCCAATCCCAGCAACAACGGGAATACCATGGACAAGGAATTCTTGACGATCTGGCCGTAGGTAAATGGTTTGCCGTTGATCTCCAGCTTCATTGCCGGGTCCGGCCGGAACAGGGCGGACAGCAGGCTGATGGCCATGTTCGATGAATAGGCCTGCTGCATCTGCGGCACCCAGTCGGGGATCGGCGCACGCGTGTCCGACTCAGGCAACTTGGGCGCAATTTTCGGGTTGATCAGCGCCCAGCCGATGATGTAGACCAGGTACAGGAATGCCAGGAAGAAACCCGGGAACATGGCGGCCGCATACAGCTTCACTACCGATTGCCCGGCGATCGCCGCGTAGACGATGATCATCACCGACGGCGGGATCAGGATACCCAGTGTGCCACCGGCAGTAATCACGCCGGCTGCCAAACGAACGTCGTAGCCCGCTTTCAGCATCGGGTTGAAGGCGATCACACCCATCAATACCACCACCGCACCAACCAGGCCGCTGGCAATGCCCCAGAAGGTGCAGATGATCAGCGTGGCGACCGCAAGCGAGGCCGGTACGCGTCGAAACGCGAGCTGCACCGCGTAGAACATTTTGTCGACCAGCGCCCCTCGCTCCATGACATAACCCATTAATACGAACAAGGGTATGGATAGCAGGGTGTCATTGGTCATGGCGCCGTAAGTACGCTGCACCATCAGGTCGAAAATCCGGTTATGCGTCCAGGATTGCGAAGGATCATAGAAGGCGATAAAGCCGAAGAACATGCCTAGGCCCATCAGCGTAAACGCCGTCGGGAAGCCCAGCATGATCACCACCACGATCAGGCTGAGCATCAATAGACCGAGTGCCGGATCGCTCATTTATTTTCTCCCTTGCGTCCTGCATCATTGTCCGTGGGTGGGTGTCGGCCCACCTCTTCAACGGCACGCTCGCCGAGGCCGCGCTTCTGTGCAACCTCGTCAATCGCATGCGCCTGCTCGATCACGCGATTACGCGTTTCCTCGTCCACATGGGTACTGCCGGATAGCTGTTGCTCAATGACGTCGATTTCTTCTGCATCCTTGAGGCGCTGAGGCCACACGCCCGTTTTGATACACACCACACAGCGCACGATTTCCGCCACACCCTGCAACATCACCAGCGCGCCCGCGATCGGAATAAAGGTCTTGAAATGGTAGATGGGCGGGCCATCGGCGGTGATGCTCGAATGTTCGCGAATTTTCCAGGCGGTATCCGCAAAATCCCAGCCTGCATAAACGAGCGCCGCGATACCCGGAAGAAAGAAAATGATGTAGAGCGCGAGATCAAGCGATGCCTGAGTCCGCGGCTTGAACGAGCCGTACAGAAAATCGCCGCGCACATGCCCGTTTTGCGCCAGCGTGTAGGCGCCGCACATCATGAAGGTGGCGCCGTACATCATCGAGGTGATGTCGAGAAACCACGCCGAGGGATCGTTCAGCAAATAACGCTTGAAGACCTCGCCGACCACTACCAGCATCAGCAAACCTATCACCCAGGCAAACGCCTTGCCGGACCAGGTGCTGACACTGTCAACCCAAAATAGAAACCTTTGGACCTGCATAATTTCTCCCGCTCAATATTTGCGACTTGGCTAGCGCCGCCCGAGGAGGGCGGGGGCCCAAAAAAACACCACCATGCAGCGCCGTTGCTGCACGGTGGTGCCGGATTTGTGAAACTGGCTACGCTTTCTTCGCGAAGAAATGATTCGCGGCGACGCGGAAGTTGACGTTGGTATCGTTTTGCCATTTGGTGGTGCGCTGCGCGAAGGCACGCTGCGACTCGATAACACGTTTGAACATCGGATTTTCCGCCGATTTCCTGGCGATGATCTGATCCCAGATCTTGAGTTGCTCTTCAAGGATGGAGTCGGGCGTTTTATAGAATTTGACCTTGTCCTTGGATTGCAGCTCGATATAATCCTGCGAATAGCGATCGATGGCCTTCCACGACATATCAGCCGAAGACGCCTCGACGGCATTCGCGACGACGGCCTTCAGCTTGGCGGGCAGTGCGTCGTATTTCTTCTTGTTGAACAGAATCTCGAACTGTTCGCCCGATTGGTGCCAGCTCTGCAGCATGCATACCTTGGAGACGTCGGCGAAGCCAAGCAAACGATCCGAGGTAGCGTTATTGAACTCGGCGGCATCCAGCAACCCGCGATCCATCGCAGCAGTAATTTCGCCGCCCGGCACTGCGTTCACGGCTGCGCCCATACCCTGGAAAATGTCGATCGATAAGCCCACCGTACGATATTTCAGGCCCTTGAAGTCTTCCTTCTTGGTAACCGGCTTCTTGAACCAGCCCAGCGGCTGTGTCGGCATCGGGCCGTACAGGAACGAGACCACGTCGAGGTTCAGGTTCTTGTAAATTTCTTCGAGCAGGGCCTTGCCGCCGCCGTAGTAATGCCAAGCCAGCACCATATTGGCGTCCATGCCGAAGGCCGGGCCGGAGCCCCAGATCGCCATTGCCGAATTCTTGCCGTACCAGTAGGCCAGCACGCCATGACCGCCGTCGAGCGTACCTTTACTGACCGCGTCCATCATGTCGAACGCCTTTACCACCGAGCCGGCCGGCAATACCTCGATCCTGAGGTCGCCACCGGACATGTCGTTCACCTTTTTGGCATAGTCGAGCGCGTACTCGTGGAAAATATCCTTGGTCGGCCAGGTGCTTTGCCAGCGCATCGTGATCGGGCCGGTCTGAGCCTTGGCGATCATTGGAAATCCGGTGATCGCCGCCCCGGTTGCGGCGGCAGTACCGGCGAGGAACTTGCGACGCTTGGAAACCTCAATAGCAGGTTTAATGTCTTTCTCGTTCATTTGCATCCTCCAATATTTTTAGTGGGAATAGCAGGAAGAAATTGCGCGGCATTTTATTTTTGAAGCTGGCGCCATCACCGTGACTCGCATGGTCACTGTTGGGAAATGGCGCACCGGCAAAGACAATTCATGCTAATCGCGTGTGTCGGGATAAGCAATAGGCCTGTGTCAATCGGCAACCATCAGCAAGGTTGCAACTGCTTTTACCCAATGTCATTTGTGCGATGCACCATTGCAAGGTCGATCCACGCCCGGGAACTGCGCCATTTATGTTGCTTGCGGCCTTACCCAATTGGACGGCGTGACCGGACCATGTATATTTGAACAAATATAATCAGAAGCTGTCCGTCTTTCAAGTAGCAAATTGACCGGGCCCACGCAGACTGCGGGCCGGCAGCAAACACATTCAAACAATTGGTCGAACGCTACATGTTCCGCACCCTGCTCCTGCGTTTCGCTCTGCCGCTGTTGATCGTGATCAGCGCAGCCTCGTTCTTCGCCCTGCCCTATGTGGATCGCCTGCTGACGGGCTGGTTCAGTTCCGATATTGAATTGCGCGCCAAGCTGGTGATGAATTCGATCGAGGAGCCGCTGGCGGAGTTCGCCGCGAATAACGACACCGCCGGTTATGGCCGCTACCTGAAGCGCATCACCGATGACGAACGATTGCTGGGCGTGCTGGTTTGCTCGCTGGACGGCAAGACCCTGTTCCGTACCGAGGCAACGCCGCGGTCGGTCACATGCATCGCATCGAACGATGAACGCGAAAGCAGCGCTGTTTCGCATACGCAAAATGGTACGGTACATATTTTCCGCTCCGGGGTGATCCAGCCGCCGAAAGGCAAGGCGTTCCGCGCCCTGATCGTGCACGACCTGAGTTTTGCCGATCGCCGTCAGACCCGGGTGCGCGATTATTTTCTGGCCTTTGCCGCGCTGTCGGCCGTTTTCCTGATCGCGCTGATGATGGGCGCGGCCTGGTTGCTGGTGCGCGGCCTGTTCGTCGGCTTGATCGGCGACATCCGGGGCAAGCGTTTTCTCGACAACAGCGCTACCCACCGCTCGACGGTCCCGGTGCTGTCGCAGGTGCGGCAGGTTCTTCGCGAGATCGAACGCGATCAGCGTCTGGAGATTGAATTTCAGGAAAACTGGACGCCGCAAGCCCTGCAGCATGTGGTCAGGCAGTATCTGGGCGAGCCCCAGGTCATCGTGCTGTCGAATCGCGAACCGTACATTCACAACGAAAGAAAAGACGGCGGCATTGACATACAGGTTCCGGCCAGCGGCATGGTCACCGCCCTGGAGCCGATTACGCGCGCCTGCGGCGGAACCTGGATAGCGCATGGCAGCGGCTCTGCCGACCGGAAAGTTGTCGACCGCAAGGACCATGTGAAGGTGCCGCCCGCCGATCCAAGTTATACCCTTCGACGCGTGTGGCTTACCGCAGAGGAGGAGGAGGGGCACTACTACGGATTTTCCAATGAAGGCTTGTGGCCCCTGTGTCATCTGGCCTATGTCCGGCCGGCATTTCGCGAAACCGATTGGTTGACGTACCGCGACGTAAATCGAAAGTTTGCGGATGCGGTGAAAAGCGAGGCCAACAATCGCGCGCCGCTGGTATTGGTGCAGGATTATCACTTCGCGCTCGCGCCGCAATTCATCCGCGAGCGCCTGCCCCATGCGACCATCGCCGTGTTCTGGCACATCCCCTGGCCCAATGCGGAAACGTTCGGTGTCTGCCCGTGGAAACAAGAGTTGCTGCAAGGACTTCTGCATGCGGACATCCTTGGTTTCCACACTCACTATCACTGCCAGAATTTCCTCGCAACGGTCGACCGCTTTGTCGAATGCCAGATTGACCGGGAGCACATGACGGTGCAACTGAAGAACCACGTTTGCCACATTGCCGCCTATCCGATCTCGATCGAATGGCCGCCACGATGGCTCGAGGGAATCGGCACCACCTTGCAGTGCCGCGACAGCGTGCGCAAGCGCTTCGGCCTGGCGCCCGAGGTACGCATCGGTATTGGTATCGAACGCTGGGATTTCACCAAGGGCATTCTGGAACGTTTTCTGGCCATTGAATCCCTACTGGAAAGCCATCCCGAACATATCGGCCGCGTCAGTTTCCTGCAGGTGGCGGCGCCGACCCGCAGCAAACTCGCCGCCTATCAGCGGCTACAGCAGGAAACCCAGTCCGCCGCCGAGCGCATCAACCAGCGATTTGCCCGTGGCAATTGGCGACCCATCGTGCTGATCGGCCAGCATCAGGAGCCGCCCCAGGTTTTCGAATTGTTGCGCGCAGCGGATTTTTGCCTCGTCAACAGCCTGCATGACGGCATGAACCTTGTCGCCAAGGAATTCGTGGCTGCCCGCGATGATGAGGATGGTGTGCTGATCCTCTCCACGTTTGCCGGCGCATCGCGCGAACTGGTTGAAGCACTCCTGGTCAACCCTTTTGCCATCGGCGAAACCGCAGATGCGATCCGCGCTGCGCTGGCGATGCCACAGAAAGAACGGCAGGAGCGGATGCGACTGATGCGCAACACCGTAAAGGAAAACAACGTCTATCGCTGGGCGGGACGCATGCTGATGGATGCTTCCCGGATCCGCCGCCACCAGCGGCTTTTCTCCAACTCGAATTCAAATTGATTGGAAGGCTGCATATTCCATGAACCTGAACTTGGGCGTCATTGGCAACTGCTCCGTCAGCGCACTGATCGATGACGTCGGCCGTATGGTCTGGTCCTGTTACCCGCGCGCGGACGGCGATCCGGTCTTTTGCGCGCTGCTGAACGGACGCGAGCCGTTTGCGTCGCAGGCGCGCGGCTTTCATTCGATCGAGCTCGAGAATTTCGCGGGCGCGGAACAGGCTTACATCGACAATACTGCGGTGTTGCGCACGGTACTGTGCGATGACAGCGGCGGCGCCATCGAAATCATCGATTGCGCACCGCGCTTTCAACTCTACGGCCGCACCTTCTGCCCGGCAACTTATATCCGGCGCGTGATGCCGCTGGCTGGCCGACCGCGCATCCGGGTGCGCTTGCGGCCGGCATTTGATTACGGCGGCGCGGCTCCGGCAGTCACCCGCGGCAGCCATCACATCCGCTACGCGCATGCCGGCCAGACACTGCGTCTCACCACCGACCTGCCGGTCGCGTACATCCTGGACGAGACCTCGTTCCTGCTTGATCGTCCGGCCAACCTGATCCTGGGTGCCGACGAGCCGGTCGATGAGTCGATCACCGACCTTGCGCGCAGCTTCGAGGAACGCACCATCCAATACTGGCGGGACTGGGTGCGGCCGCTGGCCGTCCCCCTCGAATGGCAGGACGCGGTGATCCGTTCGGCGATCACGCTTAAACTCTGCACCTCGGAAGATACCGGCGCCATTGTCGCCGCCATGACCACCAGTGTTCCCGAGGCCGCTGATACCGGACGCAACTGGGACTACCGTTTCTGCTGGCTGCGCGATGCATTTTTTGTGGTGCGCGCCCTGAACAGCCTGTCGGAAGTCGCGACCATGGAGAACTACCTGCGCTTCCTGTTCAACATCGTCGAAGGCGCCGAACCGCAGCAACACCTTCAACCGGTTTATGGCATAGGCACCGAATCCATGCTGACCGAGCGCCTGGTCCCGGGGCTGCCAGGCTACCGCGGCATGGGGCCGGTGCGAGTCGGCAATCAGGCTTTCGAACACATGCAGCACGATGTGTATGGCAACGTGGTCCTCGCGGCCACCCAGGCCTTTTTCGACCAAAGATTGCTAAGGCGCGCCGACGAGGTCGATTTCGCCCATCTGGAGTGGCTGGGCGAACGCGCCGTGGCCCTGTACCGCCAACCCGATGCGGGCATGTGGGAATTGCGCACCAAGGCGGCAGTGCATACCTCGTCGAGCCTGATGTGCTGGGCCGCTTGCGAACGGCTGGGGCGCATCGCCGCTCATCTGCGCCAGGACCAACGCGCCCGCTATTGGACTGCCCACGCAAAACACATCCGGGAGGCGATCCTGAAACACGCCTGGAGCGAACGGCTGCAGGCCTACACCGCAACCTTCGGCGGCGACGAGCTCGACTGCGGCGTGCTGCTGATGGGCGAAGTGGGCATTGTCGAGCCTGCCGATCCGCGCTGGGTAAGCACGGTCGACGCTATCGGCCGCGAATTGCGCCAGGGCCCGCACCTGTTTCGTTATCGGCATGCCGACGACTTCGGCTTGCCGCGCACGGCGTTTTCGGTATGCTCGTTCTGGTATATCGACGCGCTGGCGCGAATTGGCCGCATCGGCGAAGCACGCGAAATGTTCGAGCAACTCCTCGCCAGGCGAAATCCGCTGGGCCTGCTTTCGGAAGACATCGATATTGCCTCGGGCGAATTGTGGGGGAATTTCCCGCAAACGTATTCCCTCGTCGGCATCATCAACTGCGCCATGCGGCTGAGCGAACCCTGGGAAAAAGTCTTGTAGATCTAACCGCCTGCAGCGGCAAGAGCCAGCTCTGCCACGGTACTTGTGTTGTCCAACTGCGGCGCCAGAATCAAGAGGTCAAGGAATCTCAACACCTCCGCAGGCGACGAAAGATGGCAATCCCCCTTGTTGGCAATACGGTTGCCCACCGTTATCGCCAGTCCATTTCGCTTGCGCGCAGCAGCAAGTAAATCCAGGTCGGTAATATCATCGCCAATTGCCACCGGCTTGGTGCCCAAAAATGGGGGCACAGTCATCATCCGTTCAAGCCCGACGCCTTTATCGATTCCCGCCGGTTTAAGTTCGATTACCCGATGCCCCGGGAGACAGCGCCAATCCGGCTGCAGTCGTTTACAGGCAAGGGCCAGCATTGATTCAAGTCGCGACATCTCAAGCGGTTCGCCATGAAAGTGGACAGCCAGGGCGATACCCTTTTCTTCAATGAAGGCATGGGAAAAGTCACCGATCCTGTCGACAATTTCCGCAAGCAGGGCGGGTTGCAGGGGGCTCACCGACATGCTCTGCACGCTGCCCTGCGGTTCGCGATACTCAATACCGTGCACACCGATTGCCGCCCCGATGTAAGGTACGAGCAATCTGTCCAGCGATGCGATATTGCGCCCGCTTGCGAGCGCCAGTGCACCCTTGAACCTGGAATCAAGCGCCGCGAGGAGCTGCGGCAAATGTGGCGGCACGAGCACCGCCTCCGGGGTGCCGGCAAGGTCGATCAAGGTTCCATCAAGATCCAGGAAAAGACTGATCATGTCAAATGCGGCTGCCGCGTCATCCGCGAGCCGAATCGCCGTTTGAATCCTGCCCGTTTGTGCGCCTCCACACTGCGGTAGCCACTCTCAACGACCAGGCGAATCTTGCGCGGCGGGTGCCGTGCCGTTCGTACGTTGCGGATTCGCATCGGGATGCCATCCAAGAATCGCCAGCAACACCAGGAAGCCGATAACGTAGGCAACTGCCACATGCCAGCCTTGCCTTAACCATTGCCCAACGGATTTAGCCTGCGGGTACATGCTGGCCAACGCTACGCCCGCCGACGAGCCGAACCAGATCATCGAACCCCCGAAGCCGACCGCGTAGGCGAGGAAGCCCCAGTCGTAGCCGCCTTGTTTGATGGCGAGCGCCGTGAGTGGGATGTTGTCGAATACCGCGGACAGGAAACCAATCCCCAGCGCGCTTGGCCATGACGCCGCCGGCAACGCTTCCACCGGCATCATCGATGCGCAGACCACCAGCGACAGCAGGAACACGGCGCCCTTGAACGCCTCGGGCACCACCTCCCAGTCGGGGCGCCGCAACGGCAGGGAAATCAAAATGGCGACCCACACGGCAACGCCGATAAACGGGAAATGATCGGCCAGGCTGTTGAATTGCAGATTGACCACGACATTGGCGACCACCGCAAACACCAGGATCAGGCCGACGATGCCCAGACGCCGCCAGTCGATCGCGGCGTGCATCTGATTGTCCTTGATGATCGGCGAGTATTTATGCTGTTGCAATGACGCCGGTATGCCGCAGATGACCAGCGCCACCACCGACGCCACATAGGCGTGAAACACCTCGATTGGACTCACCCCCGAGATCCACAGCATGGTGGTGGTGGTATCGCCGACCACCGATCCCGCACCGCCGGCATTCGACGCTGCGACAATCGCCGCAAGATAACCGACATGGACTTAGACGCGGAACAGTAGATGGGCCATCGCGCCACCGATCAACGCAGCGGCAATATTGTCCAAAAACGACGACAGTACAAAAACCATCACCAGCATCAGGAACCCGCCCTTCCAGTCGTCGGGCAGATAGCGCGGCAGGACTAGTGGCGCCTGGCTTTTCTCGAAGTGTCGGGACAACAGGGCGAAACCCAGCAACAGGCACAACAGATTGGCGAGGATCACCCATTCATGGCCAAGATGCGCGGCAAATCCGCCGATGCCGGGGCCGGTCTTAAAACCGGTAAAAAGGATTTTATAGATCGAAATGACGATCACGCCGGTGACTGCGACCCGCAAGGTGTGCGCATGAAACAGCGCGACGCCGAGCAGCGTCAGGCCGAACAGAATGAAGTCAACGGGGATCCCGCCCAGCTTGATCAGGGTGTAGCCCGCATCGCCAGCAGCCAGCGCCTTGAGCGGCAGGAGCGACAGAAACGATAGCGCAAGAATACGCAAGAGGAATCGAAAGGGCATGCGAAAAAGCGTGCGAAAGGGCAAGCCAGGATTCATGCGAAAAGTCAGTGCCGCGAATGCCATTGAATTTTTCTTTTTGTTTGGAAAATTGGACGGCATGCCGAGGGCATCAAGGGATGAGGATGACATGTACTCGGTAGGGACCATGCGCACCAATCACGATGGTCTGTTCTATATCGGCTGTCCGACTTGGGCCGCTGACGAAAAACGTCGCGCGCGGCGGTTCGCCGAGCTCATCGCGCATCAACTGGAACGCATCCTCCATGGTCGGCAACATGCGCGATTTTTTGACCACGCATAGATGCGTCTCGGGCAGCAGCGCCGTCACCTTGGGCGTGGCGCGCGCGCCCAGCAGGAGCAGCGTGCCGGTCTCGCCAATGGCGCAAAAGCAGCCGGTAAGCCCAATGAGGTCGACGGCATTTGCCGGGCGGCTTTCATAGCTCACCTTTGCCGCTGCCCAATCGAGGTCGGCGTATTCGTTCCAGCCAACGACCTTGGGAAGCAGATTTTGTTGCGTGATGTAACGCGCCACTTCGCGTGGCACCTCCGCCGGCGAGGCGACTTCGGCAAGCGTCGTTTTAAGGCGGTCGCATTCGTCGATGAAATGCTGCACCGGTTCATGCTTGCCGAAGCCGGGTAATGGGCCGCGCGTGCGCGCACGGATGACCGCGCGAGCAACATCAATCTCGGCCGCAGACGTAGTGCCGCCTTTTCCACTGTTGGCGCGAATCCGCGCCAGAATGTTTTCTCGCGCGCTCATTTCCGGCCCCGCTGCGCCGCATACAACTCGCGAAAGGTTTTTCCCTGCGGCGCGGGCACATCGCGGCCATCGGTCCAGCCGTCGATGCCGGGCAGGCGATGAATCAATTTGTCGCGCCCGCCAATCCAGGACGCGATGCGCGCACCTGCTTTTGACAAGAATGCATACAGGCCCGGCCGCGTGACCGCAAAGCTCCATGCCTTGATTGCCCAGCGTTCGCTCCACGGCCGCAGCTTCAAATCAAATTGTTTTTCGCGCAGCTTGCGCATCAAATCCGGCAGCGGAATTTTTACCGGGCACACCACCTGGCATTCGCCGCAGAACGTGGAGGCATTCGGCAGATCGCCGGCGTTTTCGATGCCGACATAAGTTGGCGTCAGCACCGAACCCATCGGTCCTGGATATACCCAACCATAGGCGTGACCGCCGACATTCTGATACACCGGACAGTGATTCATGCAGGCGCCGCAACGAATGCAGCGCAGCATGTCCTTCATCTCGCCGCCGACCAGCTTGGTGCGGCCCGCGTCGACCAGCACGATATGCATCTGCTCCGGACCCTCGATTTCGTCCGGCGCTTTCACGCCGGTGGTCAGGGTGAGGTAATTGGCGATCGACTGGCCGATCGCCGAACGCGGCAGCAGGCGAATCAGGGTCGCGAAATCTTCCAGCGTGGGGATCACTTTCTCGATGCCGGTAATCACGCAATGAATGCGCGGGATCGTCGTCACCATATCGGCATTGCCTTCATTGGTCACGGTCAGCGTGGTGCCGGTTTCGGCGATCACGAAGTTGGCGCCGCTGATGCCCATATCGGCGCCCAGAAAATGGCCGCGCAGCACCTCGCGTGCTTCGCGCGTCATGGCGGGAATGTCGGTGAGACGCGGCTTGTGATGATGATCGACAAACAGCTGCGCCACTTGCTCCTTGGACTTGTGTACCGCCGGGGCGACGATATGCGAAGGTGGCTCCTTGGCAAGTTGCAGGATGTACTCGCCGAGATCGGTTTCCATCACCGCAACACCTGCAGCTTCGAGTGCATCGTTGAGCGCAACTTCTTCACTGACCATCGACTTCGATTTGGTCACCGTCTTTACCGCGTTGCTGCACGCAATTTCGACAATGATGGCATTGGCTTCTTCGGCCGTCTCCGCCCAGTGCACCACCGCGCCACGCCGCTGCGCATTCTTTTCGAACTCCAGCAAATAGGCGTCGAGATTATCGATCACACGGTCGCGCATTGCGGCCGCGTAGGTGCGGATTTCTTCCCAGTTATCGATAGTGGCGACGCTGACTGCGCGGCCATCGACAAACTTGCCCTTGGCCTTTTTCATGGCGGTCTGCAGTACCGCGTCGTTGAGCTTCACACTCGCGGTCTGCTTGAAGAACATCGAATTGACTTGCATGGTTATTTCGTCATCCCGGCGGCGACCTCGGCGAAGTGATACACCTTGGTGCTCATATCCCCATTGCGTCGTAGCCGGCCTTCAATATTCAGCAGACAACCAAGGTCGCCACCGACGACGGCAGCAGCACCAGTCATGCCGATATTCACGCATTTGTTCTCGGCCATGCGCGTGGAAATTTCGCCAAGTTTGATCGAAAATGTACCGCCGAAGCCGCAGCATTTCTCCGCATCGTTCATTTCACTGATGGTGCAGCCGGTTCTGCTGAGCAACTCGCGCGGCTGCTGCTTGATGCCGATTTCGCGCAGGCCCGCACAGCTGTCATGGTAAGTGATGCTGCCCTCGTACTTGCCGGGCAGCTGTTTAAGCTTCAGTACATTGACCAGGAAATCCGACAGCTCGAACCACTTGGCGGCAAGCTTTTCAAATTCGGCGTGGTCGGGTTCGTCACGAAACAGGTCTTCGACATAGTGTATTTTTACCTGGCCAGAACAGGAGCCGGAAGGCGCAACCACATAATCGCAGTCGCGGAATTCGGCGAGCACCTTGCGTGCAAGCTGCTGCGCAACTTCTCGCGCTCCGGAGTTGTAGCCGGGCTGTCCGCAACAGGTTTGGGATGGGGGGACAATAACTTCGCAACCCGCACCTTCCAGCAGCTTCAGCGTGGCGAAGCCGATATTGGGGCGGACAAGATCGACAAGACAGGTAACGAAGAGGCCGACTTTCATGTGTGAGATGTTATCTCACATCGAGCCGGGCGAGCAGGCGAAAACGCGCTCAGGAGGGTGAAGCGACTTTTACCGGAAGTACGGCAACCTTGCCGCTTTCAATCCACTTCTTGATGCGGTTGGCGTCACCGATGCGCGTGAACTTGCCCCAGGAATCCATCAACACGATGACCACGGGACGCGACGCGATGATGGCCTGCATGACCAGACACTTGCCAGCTTCGTTGATATAGCCGGTTTTGGAAAGACCGATGCTCCAGCCGTCCGAGCGCACCAGCGCATTGGTGTTGACAAAGCCGATTTGCCGGCTGCTGGCAGGCAGCGTTACGCTCAAGGCCTGCGCCGTCGAGAACTCGCGAATCTCGGGATAGGCAGAGGCGGCGGATACCATCACCGCCAGGTCTTGCGGGCTGGCGACATTGCCTGGCGCCAGACCGGTGGGGTCGACAAAATGGGCGTTGTTGAGGCCAAGGAGTTTCGCTTTGGCGTTCATCGCCTCGACAAAAACCTCGGTACCGCCAGGGTAGGTACGGCCCAGCGCGGCGGCAGCACGGTTATCGGAGGCCATCAGCGCCAGGCGCATCAGGTCTTCACGACGAAACGCGGTGCCCACGGGCAGGCGCGATTTGGAACCTTTCAGCATGTCTTTATCGGCTTTGTCGATCACCACCGCCTCATCCAGATTGAGCTTGGCGTCGAGGACCACCATCGAGGTCATCAGTTTGGTGATTGAAGCGATCGGCACCGCGTTTTCGGCGTTCTTGGCGTACAGCGCACGACCGGTTTCCTGATCGAAAACAAAGGCGGCGTGAGACAGAAGATTGGGGCCGCCATCACGACCGAAATCGGCGACCGCCACAGCCCGGACTTTGCCCGATTTCTTCTTCGCAACGGCCGGAGCTTTCTGCACGTCATCCGCACAGACGAGCGTAATCGCGGAGCCGAACAGCACGGCCACGATAGAATGCGCGATCAACTTTGTTGTTTTTGTCATTATGTACTGCACTGAAATGTGACAACCCTGTGAATGGCCCAACACCATAGCAAATGCCTGCTGTTCTGGCAAGACCTAATATCCCGCCTCATGTATTACATACAACTAATTGAATATATTCAATATTATTGAAATTTACAATGCCTACACCCAAATACCTGCATCCCGACACCCTGGCTGTGCACGCCGGGCAAACGCCCGACCCGGTAACCGGAGCAAGGGCCGTGCCTATTTACCAGACGGCCTCTTTCGTGTTTCCGGATACCGAAACCGCCGCCTCGCTGTTCAACCTAGAACGTACCGGGCATGTGTATTCGCGCATTTCCAACCCCACGGTGGCGGTATTCGAAGAACGCATGGCTGCACTGGAAGGCGCACCGGCCGCCATTGCTACCGCCAGCGGCCAGGCCGCCTTGCATCTGGCTATCGCCACCCTGATGGGTGCCGGGGCGCATATTGTGGCCTCTAACGCGCTTTACGGCGGTTCGCACAATTTATTGAGCTATACCCTGCCAAGATTTGGCATTGAAACCACGTTTGTCAACGGTCGCGACCTGAACGCCTGGCAGTCTGCGATTCGCCCGAATACGCGTTTACTGTTTGGCGAGACCATCGGCAATCCGGGACTCGATGTACTCAATATCCCCGCCGTGGCCGCGATTGCGCACAACGCCGGCCTGCCGCTGATGGTTGACGCCACACTGACCACGCCCTGGTTGTCGCAGCCGCTCGAGCAGGGCGCGGACATCATCATGCATTCCGCCACCAAATTTCTGTCCGGTCACGGCGTCGTCATCGGCGGCGTACTGGTAGACGGCGGCACCTTCGATTGGGAAAAGTCCGGGAAATTTCCCACACTGACCGAGCCCTATACGGGCTTTCACAATATGGTGATGAGCGAGGAATCGTCGGTAGCGGCTTTCGCCCTGCGTGCTCGCCGCGAAGGCCTGCGCGACTTTGGCGCATGCATGGCGCCGATGAGTGCGTTCCAGATTCTGCAAGGACTTGAGACCCTGCATGTACGCATGCCCCGTCACATCGAGAACGCGCGCAAGATCGTTGCGGCCCTGTCGGCGAACAAGGCAGTTGCGCATATCACCTACCCTGAACTGCCTTCACACCCGGATTACGAACTGGCGAAGCAACTGCTGCCGAACGGCGCAGGGGCCGTAGTCAGCTTCGAAATCAAAGGCGTGGCAGGTAGCGCGAAGGCGGCCGGCAAGACCTTCATCGAGAAATTGAACCTGTTCTCGCATCTGGCCAATATCGGCGATGCGAAATCGCTGGTGATACATCCCGCCAGCGCCACCCATTTCCGCATGGATGCGGCTGCGCTCGGGAATGCCGGCATCGGTGAGGGCACCATACGCCTGTCGATCGGCCTGGAACATGCCGACGATCTGATCGACGATCTGTCGCGCGCGCTGGCGGCAGCCGCCAAGGTTGCCGGCGCATGAAGTTCCTCGTCCAGCAGCAACCGGCTTATGTGTACACCGGCGGCAAGGCATTCGATGCAGCGAAACCCAGCATTGTCTTCGTCCACGGTGCGGCCAACGACCACAGCGTGTGGACCTTGCAGGCACGCTACTTTGCGCACCATGGCTTTAACGCACTCGCGGTGGACCTGCCCGGCCATGGCCGCAGTTTTGCACCAGCCAAGACAACAATCAGGCAATACGCGGACTGGCTGATCGGCTTTCTGGATAACGGCGCCATCAACAAGGCCGCGCTGGTCGGGCACAGCATGGGCTCGCTGATCGCGCTCGAGGTGGCTGCACGCCACGCGCCGCGCGTCCCGCATCTGGCCTTGCTCGGCGTCAGCGCACCGATGCTGGTTGCCGACGCCCTGCTGGACGCGGCGCGCAATCGTCCCGCAGAGGCAATCAATATGCTCAATATCTGGGGGCACGCGCCGCAAATGAAATGGGCTGCGTCACCCAGCCCCGGTACCTCAACGATGATGGCGTACAAACGATTGCTGGAAAAAAGTGCGCCCGGCGTGCTCGCCGGCGACCTCGCGGCTTGCCATGGATTCGAGTTCGACAATATGCAATTCAATGCCATCCAGGCCGCAACCCTGGTGCTGAGTGGAACGCGCGACATGATGACGCCGCCCAAGGCGAACGCCACCATCGCAAAGCAGATCGCCGGGGCCAGGCTGGCTTCCCTTGACGGCATCGGCCACGCGATGATGCAGGAGGCGCCCGGCGAAGTGCTGGACGCGCTCAGGGAATTTTTAAAGCCCTGAAAGCAAAAAAAGCGCGAGGTTGCCCTCGCGCTTTTTTCATGCGTTAAAATGGTCCTGCCTAGAAGCTGAACTTGACCCCCGCGGCAATCGCGCTGACGTCGCTGTCATTCAACTTTTGATATTCCAGCGTGCCGGTGATGTTCCTGGCGAAGTTATAGCCAACGCCAACACCGAATAAACCTTCGGTTTTGGTGTCAGAAACCGACCCGCCGAAACCGCTCACCTTGCGTTCCGTGCTGGCAACGCCGGCACGGCCGTAAACGGAAAATTCGTTGCCCAACGGGGCCGTCAGGATCAACGACGCATGGCCTGTTTTCGCGCTGGCGGCGGCGCCGAAGTTGACGCTGCCATAGTCGTTGTAGCCCACCTCAACACCGATATTGGGTGAGAAGGTGTAGCCCATCGCGGCGCCGATCACGGAATCGGTCTTGTTACCGTATCCGCCACCAATGTCGTAACGGCTCTGGCCAACGTTACCGCGGACATACAAATTCGTGTCTGCGGCGAAGGCTTGCATTGAGCCGATTGCGGCCAAAATTCCCAATGAAAGGATTGTCTTTTTCATGCTAGCTCCTAAGCGTTAATTGCGATTGATGCCACTTTTTAAACTACTGTTTTTATACCAGCGTGCCACCTTGAAACTGCCACTCACCTTCGTCGAACAATCCGCCAAAGTGCTGGCGCATGTTCAGGCAAGGGCATTACTTCCGTTTGCGTTTTTTTCTGCGGCTGAAATCCCCACATCACGGCAAACTCCCTGCTCTGATCGATAAGCTGGCTGAAGGTTCAGCATCTGACCAATCGACAGTTCGATCTTTCGCAACCACATCCAGCCCGATTTTTTCTTTCAACCGGGAATAGCGCCGATGCAAAAATGCGGTTGACAGAATTTAGCCCGCAAACACGCATTCACGCGCGATGGCGCCCAATTAAAACAAGGACACAACGCAACGTGACTGCAGAGACTTATCTATTTTGCGGCAGCGGATTTTACATAAAGTAAAACGTAAATTATGTGCCGCCCCCATTTCCCACCCTCACAGGTAGAAGATTTCATGCACAGCACGCGTCGCACTTTTGGAAAATATATGCTGTGCGTCAAATTTCAAGTGGCGCGGCAATTTTTTCTTCTTCCTGTTGCTGGAGACGCCACATCTGCGCAAACTTGCCGTCCGCATCCAGCAGCTCGCGGAAGTTGCCGCGCTCGATAATGCGGCCGTGATCGAGCACCAGAATCTGATCGGCATCGATGATCGTCGACAAACGATGCGCAATAACCAGCGTCGTTCGATCTCTCGCGATTTCACGCAGTTCCGCCTGGATGGACTTTTCCGTCGCCGAGTCCAGCGCTGAGGTGGCCTCGTCAAAAATCATGATCGCCGGATTTTTAAGCAAAGTGCGTGCAATCGCCACGCGCTGCTTCTCGCCACCGGACAATTTCAGGCCGCGCTCGCCGACCATGCTGTCCCATTTATCCGGCAGGCGCTGGATGAAATCCGACACATGCGCACGTCGCGCCGCATCCTCGATATCGGCATCGCTGGAGCCGGGTTTTCCATAGGCGATGTTGTAATGAATGGTGTCGTTGAACAGCACCGTGTCCTGCGGGACGATGCCGAGGCTGGCGCGCACGCTGGTCTGCGTGACGTCGCGAATATCCTGGTCGTCGATGGTGATACGCCCGCCATTGACGTCGTAAAAACGAAACATCAACCGCGAGATGGTGGATTTTCCGGCGCCGCTGGAACCCACTACCGCCACGGTTTTTCCGGCCGGCACCTCGAAACTCACGTCGTGCAGGATCTGCCGCTTGGGGTCATAGCTGAAATTGACGTTCTCGAATTTGATGGCCGCACCCCGCACCGCCAACGGCAAGGCATTCGGCTTGTCCTGGATTTCGCGGTTCTCGCCGAGCAGTCGGAACATTTTTTCCATATCGGTCAGGGCCTGGCGGATCTCGCGATACATCGTGCCCAGAAAATTGAGCGGGATATAAAGCTGGATCAGCAGCGCGTTGACCATCACCAGATCGCCGATAGTGAGCTTGCGCTCGACAATGCCCTCGGATGCGCGCCACATCAGCAGTGTCACCGCCATGGCGATCACCACGCTCTGCGCGCAATTGAGGATGCCCAGCGAGGTCTCGCTCTTGGTCGCTGCCGTTTCGTAGCGCTGCAGGTTCTTGTCGTAGCGCCCTGCCTCAAATTCTTCATTGCCGAAATATTTGACGGTCTCGTAATTGAGCAGCGAGTCGATCGCCTTGGTATTGGCTTTTGAATCCATATCGTTCATCTGGCGGCGATGCTGGGTGCGCCACTCGGTAATGGCGATAGTTGTGCCCCCGTACAGCAGGATGGCACACAGCGTCACCACCACGAAGGTCCAGTCGAACTTCACCGCCAGCAGTACCGTCACCATAGTGATTTCGAGAATGATCGGGATCACCGAAAACAGCATGAACGACAGCAAGGTGGAAATGCCGCGGGTGCCGCGTTCTACATCGCGGGTCACGCCACCAGTTTGGCGTTCGAGGTGGAAACGCAATGACAGCGCATGCAAATGGCGGAACACCTTCAGCGCGATATTGCGCATCGCGCGCTGTGTCACCTTCACGAACACGATATCGCGCAATTCCGCAAACAGCGTGCTCGACAGGCGCAGCAATCCATAGGTCAGCAGCAGCGCAAACGGCACCACCAGCACCGCCTGCGATTGATCCAGCGAATCGACGATCCGCTTCATCACCAGCGGTACGCCGATATTCGCCACCTTGGCAGCCACCAGGAAGGTGATGGCCAGCGCCACCCGCCAGCGGAATTCCCAGAGATAGGGAAACAGCGAGGCGATCACGCGACGGTCCGCCTTGGCGGTGGATTTCGGGTCGGCCGGCATGGCCGGGGATGCGGCCGCGCCGCCAGGGGAATGAGGGGACATGGATACCAGTTCTGAGATAAATATCCGTCAACGCCATCAGTCAGAACCCATTGCCAGGCCAGGATGGAAAGACGAATTTACAAGATGGACTTGTTGCGATATTGTTCGCGGCATCTGCGACGCGGAAGGAAGACGCCGGAGAAGGCAGAGTCCCGCGATTTTTACCTTGTTCCGACCTCAACACGATACACCATCAGACATCGAGATCAGCAACCACCACTGCTACACTTGATGGCTGCCATCGCGTTTTCAACCCCGCCACGCGTTCGATTCCATCGCCAATGCCGAAATTCGCCGCCAATCTCAGTTTTCTGTGGACCGAAGTGCCCTTTCTGGATCGTTTCGAACTGGCCGCGCGCGCCGGTTTTCGCGCCGTGGAATATCACTTTCCGTACGCCTTCGATGCGGCGGATATCAAAGCCCGGCTGAACACCTTCAAGTTGGCGCCGGTATTACACAATCTGCCTGCGGGAGATGCCGCCAAGGGCGATTTCGGCATCGCCTGCATACCCGGCCGTGAAGCGGAATTCCAGGCCAGCGTAGCGCAGGCCATCACCTACGCACAGAAACTCGGTACGCCGCGCTGCAATTGCCTCGCCGGCAAGCTGCCGGTTGATGCCGATATACGCGACTGCGAGCAGACCCTGCTGGCCAACCTTCGTTACGCCGGCACAGAGTTTGCGAAAGCAGGACTGATACTCACGGTGGAGCCGCTGAACAGTATCGACACACCCGGTTTCCTGCTCGACACATCCAGCAAGGCTGTGGCGGTACTGAACAAGGTCGCGCTGGACAATGTGATGTTGCAATACGATCTTTATCATATGCACCTGATGGGCGATGACCTCGCCACCGTACTCAATCGTTTGCTGCCGGTCATCGGCCATATCCAGTTTGCCGATGCACCCGGACGACACGAACCAGGCACCGGCACAATCGACTTGGCGGCCATGTTTGCGCACATCGATGCCATCGGCTACCAAGGCTGGGTGAGCGCGGAATATCGGCCCAGCGGCAGCACCGACGACAGCCTGGGGTGGTTCACGCCACAGCAAACAGGGCCGCGTTAACGACCTCTGCCTGAACCGCGCTTGCTGGCCCGGTCACCGCTGTTCCCTGCCGCCACCACCGCCTGCTCGATGCGCGCCACGGTCGCCATCAGCTTCAGCCCGGTTGCTTCATAAACCCGCTGCGCCTCATCGCGCAGGATTTGCGATTCAATCACTGCGCGCTCGCCCACCACGGCGAATGCAATCGCATTGCCACCTTCCACAGGGGGCAGCGCCAGTACCCGATTGTCGAAGGCAACCTTGAGATTTTCGATCTGTGCACGGTAGCCGTGTGCACGGCCAAACAGGTTGAGCGCCAGTACCCCGCGCTTGCTGAGTCGCGCGCGGCAATCGCGGTAGAAATCTTCGGTGCCCAACGCACCGAAGCGTGCGTTATGGTCATAACCGTCGACCATGATGCAATCAAATTTTCCCTTGGCCTGCTTCATCCAGGCAACGCCATCGCCGATCTGGATATCGATATTCACCTCGTCGCGCGGCAGCTTGAACGACTGATACGCCATCGCCACCACTGCAGGGTTGATTTCCACAATGGTCTGCCTGGTATTGGGCCCATGACGATGCAAAAACTTGACCAGCGAAGCTGCGCCGAGCCCGACCTGCAAAACGCTTTTCGGCCAGTCAGCATCCGGCCGGAGCAGCAACATCCCCATCATTTCGCGCGTGTATTCAAGTTCCAGCGCATAGGGCCGCGCTATCCGCATCGCGCCCTGTATCCACTCGGAACCGAAATGCAGAAAACGTACCCCTGATTCCTCGGAGGTTTCAATGCTGTGGCTGGCTTTTGTCATTGCGGCGAATCCAAGTTCAATAAATGGTGCATCAAATGGCCTGGCAAACAACGCTGGCTACGCGCACTTTAGTCGTTTTTTTTGTCGACTCGTCGCTTTACGCTTTGATTTATTTGGTGCGGAATTCAGGCTGTACCGTTCGTAAACAAAACTGCCAGCAGGAAAAGTCATGCAATCTCCCATCGCGACACGAACTTGTGAGCCGGACTCCGCTTTGGCGGACAATGAGTTAGTGTGCCGCCATTGAGGACGGACCAAGGTAGTCGGGGCTTGATCAAAAGGGGCATATGGCACAAATTTTCTCGCGACAGTATTCAGTCAATGCCATGCGGTGGCTCGGATCATTGTCGATCCTGGCACTGACGCTGACCATTCCGGTGCTCACATTCGCCGCCGATGGCGACCCTGGAAATCTGGTGCAGTGGCGCAAGGGACTTAACTCGTCCGCCCAGCCTGACCAGGCATATCTGCAGAAAGCCAAAGCGATGGGCTATGACATGGTGATCAATCTGGCGCCGCCGGAATATGAAACGGCGGTCGAAACCGAGGGCGCGTTGCTCGCTAAAACCGGTGTGGTCTACGTCAGCATCCCGGTCGCCTGGACCAACCCCACCAGCGAAGATTTTCAGCTGTTCAGCAATGTGCTCAAGGCCGCCGGCAACAAAAACGTACTGGTGCACTGCCAGGTCAATCTGCGCGGCTCATCCTTCACCTTTCTGTACCGCGTGATCCACGAAGGCGCACCACTCAACGACAGCCTCGCCAAGTTGACCGGCGTATGGGCACCCAATCCGACCTGGAAAAATTTCATCGAGACGGTGCTGGCCGCCAACGGCAGGAAGATCGAGGTGTTCTGACCGTTGCCGACATGGCGCTCGCCTGCTGCCCACCCGCAACTCGCACCACGCCTTCCGCATTTCATCTTCCGGGGCGCGCGAGTTTTTTATCGCGCCGCTATTCTCAGCACAGCTGCTAAATAACCAAATCGCACTGTCAGCGCATCAAAGGGATAAGCCGGTTCAAGGGCATGGCTCAAACAGGGGGCAAAATAAAGATGGAACTACCAATCAGCACTCGCGCGTGGACGCGCTGCCTGCAAACTGGCGCAATGCTCACCTTCTGCAGTAGCGCCTGGGCCACGTTTGCGCAGACACCCGCGACGCCAACGACCTCGGCGCCCCCGCTGAGCACTGAGGAACGACGCAACGGCCCGATCATGGCGACGCGGCTGATTGCGGGCGAGCAGATCACGCTCGATGGCGATCTCGATGAACCTTTATGGCAGCGCGTACCGGCCATCAGTCAATTTTTCGAGATCAGTCCACGCGACGGTGTCAGCGCCAAATATCGGTCCGAAGTGCGCATTGCCTACGACCAGCATGCGCTGTACATCGGCCTCAGCGCCTTCGACCCGGACCCCGCCAGGATCGATGCGCCGCTGGCCAGACGCGACCAGATTCCCAATGCCAACGATTTTTTCTCGATCTATATCGATCCGATCGGCACGCGCAAATTTGCCCAACTGTTTCGCCTCAACGCCTCCGGCGTGCTCGCCGACGGCCTGTTCAATGAAGACTCCGGCAATGAAGACATGTCGCCCGATTTTGAATGGGATGCCAAGACCCGACGCACGGCCAGCGGCTGGACGGCCGAGGTAAAAATCCCGTTCTCGACCTTGCGCTACAGTTCGCCGCCATCGGCAACCTGGTCATTCGTGATCGTGCGCGCAATGGCACGTGACGAGGTATATCGCTTCGGCAATGCGCAAATGCCGCGCGATAACAATTGCTTCCTTTGCTATGGGCAGACATTGACCGGGATGAACGCGCTGCCCGATGGCCGCGAATTCACGCTCACCCCGCAGCTCACCTGGCGGCGCTCGGGCGACAAGATCAATGGTGTAGGCACGTCCGGCCATAACGATTTTGTCGTCAGTGCCGATGTGAAATTCCGGCCGCGTGCCGACCTGGTGTTCGACGCGACCATCAACCCAGATTTTTCGCAGGTTGAACTGGACACGCCCCAGCTCGCGGCGAATTCCCAATTCGCTTTGTTCTTTCCGGAGAAGCGCGCGTTTTTCCAGGAGGGCGCGGATATTCTTTCCTCACCTTTCAATGCGATTTACACCCGCACCATCAACAACCCGGCCTGGGGTGCGCGCATCACCGAACGCAATGACAGCAGCGATTTCATTTTTCTTACCGCGCGCGACGATGGCGGTGGATTGATCCTGCTGCCGGGCCCGCTTGGCACCAATGTCGCCGCACAGGATTCGAAATCGCAGGCGACCATCGGCCGCTTTCGTGTCAATCGCGGCGCATGGACCTTTGGCGGGCTCGCCACTGATCGCAGCTACGATACCGATAGCGGCAAAAAGCCGTTGTACAACCGCGTCGGCGGCGGCGACTTCGTATGGCGTCCCACCGAGGCATTGCGCATCCGTGGCGATGTATTGATCAGCAGCACCCGCGACGAGCGCAATACCGGCCTGATCGCACCCGGTATGCCACGCACCGACAATGCCACCTTGCTCGACTACAACTTCAACGATCCGCTATGGAGCGTCAACGGCGGGCTCGAACACGCCGGGCGCGGTTTTCGCGCCGACAACGGGTTTTTTTCGCAGGTCGGCTACAACGCTACGTATCAGCACCTGCAATACAAATGGCGCGACGTCGGCCCCTTCACTACCGTCGGCCCACAGCTCAACTTAAGGTACAAGCGTGACGATTCCGGCCGCCTGCTGAACCGGCAGATCTATCCCGGCATATTCATATCTCTGCCGCGCAATACCGGCTTGTTCCTGGAACTGCGACCCGGCGACAAAGCACGTTATCGCGAGGATGGCGAGCCCCTCAGGCTCAACCGTGTCTATGGAAATATCGAATCCAACCCGGGCCGTGTGCTCACCTATTTCTATCTGGAAGCCTTGGTCGGCGACCGCGGCGATGTCGCCAATAATCGCGTCGGCAAGGGCTACTTGCTCAGCACCACGGCCACCTTGCGCTTGACCGATCGCTGGGAGCTGGAGCCGCGCCTTGACAACGCCGTCATCAACTCAAAGCAAGCCGTTGCGGGGTCGGCGCGCATCCTGCAGGAGCGCGCCATACAGCTGAAATCGATTTATCACTTCTCACCGCGCGACACCCTGCGTTTTATCGGCCAGTACAACGGCGTGCGACGTTCGCCCTCGATGTACAGCCTACCGGTCAGCGCTTTCCAGAAAAACGAAATCGCCTCCATCGTCTACGGCCACCGGCGTGGCCTCGGCACCAACTTCTATCTCGGCTTCACGTCCTCGCGAATGCTCGATCCCGACGGCAATTACACGCGCCGGCAAAACGAAATTTTTGCCAAGTGGTCGTGGGCCTTCGATCTGACCTCGATGCGCGAGCAGGAACGTCATGGCGACGAGCCGCTCACGCAACGCCGGGCTGGCGCCGCAAGCCTGCTGCAAGCGGGCGCACTGAGGGCTTATTGAGGGCGCGCCGATTGAAGGCAAGGCTTCACCGCGCTTTGCCCCAGTACAGATGATCCAAGCCGGTCCAAACCTTATTTGCCGACAACAAACTTCTCATCCAGGAACTGCTGTACCGCGGTGAACAACTGCATGCGGTTTTTTTCCATGATGACGGTGTGTGTGCCTTCGCCGATTTGCACATAGCGCTTGTAGGGCGCGCTGGTGAGCTTCTCGAAATAGGCATATAGCATGTAGCTCGGCAGATCCTGGTCCCACTCCGCGTGCGCGAGGAAGGTCGGCACCTTAATCAGACCAGGG